>CAZUOJ010000003.1:0-48073 GCA_964622325.1 uncultured Armatimonadia bacterium | reverse complement strand
ATTGCTGTGCACGAACAAGAAAAGGCTGATGTGACAATCGCCGTTCTTCCTGTGCAGCCTGAAAAGGCTTCTTCATTAGGCATTTTACAAATGGAGGGGACGCGGATTGTGGATTTTGTGGAAAAGCCTCGCACGCCCGAGCAGCTGCAGCGCCTGGCTCTGCCGCAACCCTATGGAGATTGCACGCATCTGGCCTCCATGGGAATATATCTGTTTGATACGGATGTTTTATTGCAGCTTCTTTCGGATGAAAGCAAGGAGGATTTTGGGCGCGAGATTATTCCTCAAGCCATTCGCGATTTTTATGTTAATGCTTATCTGTTTCATGGCTATTGGGAGGATATTGGCACGATCCGCGCCTTTTATGAAGCCAATCTGGCGCTGACGCGCCCGGAGGCGCCTTTTAATTTTTATGACGAAGAAGCGCCCATTTATACACATCCTCGCCATCTGCCGCCCACTCGCCTGCAAAATTGCTCCATTGAACAAAGCATGATTGCTGATGGCTGTGTGATTGAACAGGCGCAAATATTTGGTTCTGTCATTGGCGTGCGCACGCTTATAGGCGCGGGGACGATAATTCGTGATTCCATCGTGATGGGGCTGGATTATTTTGAAAATGAAAGCCTGCGCCAGGCCCAGCATTTTTCCGTCCCCTTAGGCATTGGCCGCCATTGCCATATTCAGGGAGCGATTGTCGACAAAAATTGTCGCATTGGCGATAATGTAATAATTAACGCCTCCCATCATCACGAAGACAAAGACGAAGAATTATTTGTTGTCCGTCAAGGCATTGTCATAATCCCCCGGGGAACGACAATTCCGCCCGGCACAGTGATTTGATGCCCAGCTACACACAATTCCCCAATCCTTATGGGAGAGTCAGGAATAAATTTGTATCTCCTGCGTCATAAAAAAATGAATTCATCTGGCATGCCAAATGATTTGAAAGGAGTGGGGAAGATGAGAAAGATTATGCTGTATTGTCTTATTTGTTTCTTTCTTTTGTCCATTGCTATGACAATAATCTTTGCCCAACAAGCCGCTCCGCAGGCAGAGCCAAACACAGGAAAAGGCCTGGCCGCCCGTTTTGGCATTAATGTGCCCTTAACGCAGGAGCAGCGACAGCAGCTGCAGGCGAAGATTAAGGAGTTGCGGCAGGGGGGCGCCAGGCCGGAAGAGATCCGGGCAGCTGTTCAGGAGATGCTGAAAGGCTGGGGGATAGAGCTGCCGGCGGGACAAGCCAAAGGCGAAGCGGGCAAGCCAGACAGAGGCTTGGGCTTGCGGTTGGGCGTCAATGTGCCATTGACGCAGGAGCAGCGACAGCAGCTGCAGGCGAAGATTAAGGAGCTGCGGCAGGGGGGCGCCAGGCCGGAAGAGATCCGGGCAGCTGTTCAGGAGATGCTGAAAGGCTGGGGGATAGAGCTGCCGGCCCTCAAAGCCCCTCAGGAAACAGGCCAGACACATGAAGCGCGGAGAATATTAAAGTTTTTATTTGAAGATTTGACAGACGAACAACGCCAGCAGATATTTGAAAAGATTGAAGAAATGAAGAAAGCTGGCGCGGCGCCGCAGGAAATCCGCCGTGCCATTATGGAAATGATACAGGGATTTGGTGCCGTCCAAGCTTGAACTATAATGCCAAAAAAGAAATACAGAATTTCCGCTGTCCTGTGTCGCCCTCAAGGGGCAGGGCTGTAAAAGCCCTGCCCCTTTTGCCTTATCAATTTGGCTTCGGCTTTTGTCTTTTTGGGACAAAAAATGTTAACAATCACTAGATACGAAGCAAAAAGAAAACTATTAAATGTTACAGCTTACATCAGCTCCCGTTTGAGCACTTTTCCAGCGGCATTGCGCGGCAATTCCTCACGAAATTCTACAATTTGCGGCACTTTATAGCTGGGGAGTAGGCGGGCACAATGCCGCTTGATATCCAGAGCATTCAGCTGCACATCTGGCTGACACACGACAACAGCTTTGACAAGCTCTCCCAAAGCGGCGCGCACGCCTGTAGCGGGAACGCCTAACACAGCTACTTCGCGGACGCCCTCATGTTGCAGAATGACTTTTTCCACTTCATGGGCATACACATTTTGCCCGGCAACAATGATGAGCTCTTTTTTGCGTCCATCAATGTAAAAATAGCCCTCTTCGTCTATATGAGCTAAATCTCCTGTATGGAACCAGCCTTCTTGTATAGATTCTTCTAACAGTCCCGGGCGATTCCAATAGCCCGGAATCACATTGTCACGGCGGATGCAGAGCTCGCCAATTTCCCCTGGCGGCAGCTCACGGCCTTCCTCGTCTACAATCTTGGCGTAAACTTCCGGCAATAGCTTGCCGATGGAATCCGCCCGCCGGATAGCGTCCGCCGAAGGCAGAACATGTGTGATGGAAATCGTTTCTGTCAAGCCAAAGAAATTGTGTAGGGCGACATGAGGGAAAAATTCGCGCAATTGTCGGATTGTGCGCGCCGGCATTGGCGAGCCGCTGTAGGCAATCAGCCGTAATGAAGACAAATCTGCCGTCGCTAAGCGGGGCTCTTGTAGGACAAGATGAAACAGCGTGGGCACGCCAATGAATGTTGTACAGCGATGGCGTTCAATCAGCTCAATCAGTTCCGGCGGATGAGGCCGCGGCGCAATCACAATACAACTGCCCAGATATGCCGAACTGGCTATCAAACTGTAGGCGGCTGTCGGCGCAAAACAGGGAATAGCGAGCAGATGGCGATCTTCATGCCGAAAGGAATGAGCTAAAATGGCGTTTGCTACATTGAAAAGCAAATCCGTATGACGCATCATGGCACCTTTAGGCACGCCTGTCGTGCCGGATGTGTGCAGAATAATGGCTAAATCTTCTGTGGCTATGTTTGCCCAGGAGCTCGCGGGACGCTCATACATCAAGGCCGCTGAAAAAGGCGTCACAGAGGCTGTTTTCTCCGTCGTCTGCTCTCCAAGCGAGCTTGTTGGAGCGGGAGGCCTTATAGATACGGCATTTTCATCCCCCACAGAAATGCCTGTGGATGAGGCCAAAAGAATTTGGGGAGAAAGCCCCTCTTCCGCCAAAGCTGCCGCTACAGCCTCCCATGTTTGCTCATGGACAAGAATAGCTTTTGCCCCGCAATTTTGGAGCACATAGCGCAGCTCATCCGCACGCAAGCGTGTGTTGACAGGCGCTACAACGCCGCCCAGCCGCAATGTCGCCCAATATGTGATAATAAACTCCAGACAATTCGGCACGGCCAGGGCGACACGATCCCCTTTTTCCAAGCCCACAACATCGGCCAAAAAGCCCGCAACGCGGGCGATATACGCTTCGGCTTCCTGATATGTAAGCGCTTTATCTTCATAAAGGAAGGCCGCAGCGTTGGGCAGCTTGGCGACTGTGTTTGCCCAAATTGCCGGCAAATGAGGCATGCGGAGGGGCATAAAGATGGCCTCCCCCTTTCTCTGATCAAGCTCCAGGGGAATTATTCTCCCGCGATACAAGCCTTTTGCCTATTTAATCCTTGACAAAGACAAGGACAATAATTCCAAAAAGCCATGGCAATTTTTCAGCCAGCTAGCGGACAAGCGGCAATTCCACACGGCGCTTTTGCGCATTGGATTGCAATATCGCCAGCGCCAGCTCTATATTCGCTTTGCCTTCTTCGCCCGGAATTGTGCAGGGCTTGTCCTCCTGAATGGCTTCAATCCATTCTCGCAATTCCCGTCGCAGGCCTGATTCTCTGCCCTCGGCAAGCTCCGTGGAAGATTTCGCCCATTCTTCTTGTCCGGAAAGACTTTTGTAATGAAAGTTCTGTCCCCATTGAAAACGCACAGCTCCGGCATTGCCAGAAATTTCCACTTCTGTGCGTCCAAGGGGATTGAACATCCCTTCAATCAGCACACAAATAGCGCCGCTGGCGAATTCAATAGTGCCTGTGATAGCGCGCGCCCACAGCTTATTGTCATTCGTTAAAGGAACATCCCAGCCACTGACAGCGACAGGCTGGCCAAAGACACAGCGTGCAAAATCTAATTCATGCACAGCCACTTCAAAGAGATGATGGCCGACTTGCTGCGGATCATCACGCCATGTGTGGCCCCAATCTTCGCGTGGGCCTGAATAACGAAAGATAAGGCCGTGCCGCGGCTCCCCTAAAGCGCCAGCCTGCACTAATTCAATTGCCTCACTAAAATCTGGCAGATAGCGCAGCACTTGTCCGATTTGCAGCTTCACATTGGCTCGTCGACACGCTTCGATCATGGCCTCACAATCTTCCAGCGTCAAAGCCATGGGCTTTTCACAAAAGACATGTTTTCCGGCTCGTGCAGCTTCAATTGTATCCGGCGCATGCCGATGATTGGGCGTGGCGACGATTACGGCGTCAATTTCCGCCGCTTCCAGCATCTCTGAAAGGCTCGGATAAACAGGCAACTGAAATTGTTCCGCAAATTTTTGACGGCTTTCTTCGGAAATGTCAGCGCCGCCGACAAGCTGGGCGCCCTCAATTGTTAGAAGCTGACTGGCAAGCGATTTGCCCATCCCGCCACAACCTTGTAGCCCCACACGAATGTTCTCCATCAGAAAAGCCTCCTTAAATAAGCGCTCATTATGGCTTCTTCGCCTGATTACGGCTCTATATGAATAATTTCGTCCTCATTATCATCCTGCTCGCCCTGTAGCCATTGCTGAAAAAGCTCCTGTGCCTCCTGACGGCTTAATGTGCGTCCTGCCAGCAGATGGCGTAATTGGCTGAAGCTGCGCGGCCGAATCCGCTTGCCGGATAGCACGCGATTCAAATGCACAATCACATCATCTGTAAATAACGACAGCAACAGCCGGATAGGGGGATTTTCGCCCAAATGTATCAATTGTTCCAGGCGTGTGGCCAGCTCCCCGCGCTGCGGCAAGGCTTCCAAATAAGCCGTCAGCGCCCGCTGAAAAGCCGGCTGCCGTAGCTGCGCCAAATAGCTCTCAATTTCTCGCTCCGCCAGTTCTTTAATTTCTTCCGGCGGCACGAGCGGCAATTCCTCATCCAGCCGCAAATGGCATTGCGGACATATGGGCGCTGCATCTAAGGCTTCCTGCAGATTTGTATATGCGCAACGCTTTTTCTCTTGTTGCTCAATAATTTCCCAGGCGCTGGGGCCTTCCCAAGCCGGCTTTATTTCCAGCCGGTGCAGATGCGCCAGGAGACGCAATTCTGGCGTGGATTTAAGCAAACGATATTGATCAAACACAGACAGCCGATGACAGCGCGTATGCCAGGCAATATAGCGCCGTTTATAGATAGAAAAGAATATTTGCCCGAGCCGGCGAAATGTTGTTTCTTCCCGCAAGATGTTTTCGCCGCTTTTGATGAGCTGCAGCAATTGTTGTCGGCGCGCCTGAAAATCCGCTTCGGGCACATTTGCCAGCTCTGGAGCATTCAAATAATCATAAACGTGTACGATATCCTCGGCCATTCGTTCAAAAAAAAGCTGGAGGGCCTGCACTGTGCGCAGCAATTGGGACAGCCGGCTAGGGGAGCCCTCCAGAAGCGGACTGACATATTCCAGAAAACGCGACAGACTTATTGCGGGGAGCTGCTGGGGATCAAAGGCTTCAAAGACAGCTTGCAGCTCCTCCAGCGCCTGCAATGTTTCAGGCCATTGAGCTGCCGATTGCCCCAGCCGTTCCCATAAAGCCGCGAGGAGCCGCCGCCATTTGGCCAGCTCCTGGATTTGTTTCTGGCGTTCAGCGCGCAATGCCTCCCAGATTTCCATTTGCACAGCATGACTGGCGCGCGGAATCATTCTTTCTAAAAGCAGCCGCACCGCACGTGTAAGGCTCTGCCATTCGCTCACGCTCAGCAAGGGAGCGCGGGCAACATAGATGGCTTGCTGCTCCAGCGGCGGCTTCAATATTTGCCAGGGAAGCATTTGCTGGGCGCTATCCAGCGCCACAAGATATCCGGCACGGATTAAAGCAGCTACAAGGATTTGAAACAAAGGAGCCGGCAAGCCAAAGGCCGATTTGGCCATATAGCGCTGTAAATCCTGATATGCCAAAGGCTTGCCTGACACATGCTCAGGCGATTGATCACGGCGCCTTAAACGCTCCATCAGCTCCGCTGCCGCCTCGCTGGCCTCTACATATAGACGCCACATTTCGTTTTCCTGGCGCACGAGCTGCATCGGCGAAAGCACATTGTGGGCCCATCCGCCAGCCGAGCCTTCATCAGGCCATTGCAAGCCCTCTTCGCTCAATAGATGTGCCACAATCTCATCCGCTAAGGCAGCCGTCACAGGCTGCCGAGGCGCGATATCCCGGAATTTGGGATAAATTTTGTTCAACGCCGGATTGGCCAATACGGCCAATGTGGCTGGCCAATCGCCCCATGTGGGCGCCAGTTCCGCTGCCTCGGCAATCGGCTGCACCCCGCAGAGAATTTCGCCATTCATATACGCGCTTTCCACAATTGCGCGCACTTCATGACTCAAACGAGACGCTTCTTCGGCCAGGCGATCCTGCAGGCGGGCTTCAAGAGGGCTGGCGGACTGCAACAGGATCCGGCAGGCAGCATATTCTTTTAGCCGATCCATTTCCTCTGGCGATAAAGCCTTGGGCAGCCAAGCCAGCACGCCCGCGGCCCAGCGATTTTGCGGCAACAAAGCCGCCGCTTCCCGCCAGGCAGCGCGCTGCTCTGCCAGCCGCGTCATTTCTGCGATATGTAAGCGCAAATCCTCTTGTGTGAGGGGATCTGCCAAGTCCGCAGCCCGTCCGGCTAATTTATCCTGTTTTAGAGATGTCAACGAGAAAGCCTGCACAAGGATCAAGCGCGTGGAATTAGCCCAGACAATTTCTAGTAAGCGAGGCTCTTGCAAATCGGCCAGAGGCAAGGAAGCCGGCGTGGCTGCGGACGCCACCGCTTCCCATAAACGCGGATCGTCTTCAGCCAGCGCCGCTTTTAGGGTCACAATTTGGCGGCGAGCAAGCTCCGTCAGGCTGGCCTCTACATCAATGTAATACGAATCAGTTTCCGGCGTCTGCCCCCGACGCACATCGATGTATCGGCCGCGCAGCCGCATCTGTTCAAGAGCTTCCCGCACCTGCTCTAACTTATAACGCGCTCGCCCCTGCTCATCCAGGCCCAGCGCTTCTGTAATCACAGCCAGCGAGGCCGCCAGATTGCCTAAACGCAATGCAATCAAACAGCGAGCCAGTTGCGCCGGCAAATCTGGAGAAGCGGGATAAATCTGGGCGCCATTTTGGATGTAATATTCCAGCGCTTCATGAAAATAGGGTGCCACATGCGGATGCGCGCTCAGACGGCTGGCCGTAAGGGAGAGCACATCGGCCAAGGACAAAAGCTGATGGGCTTGCCGATCTAGAGCGGCGGAATTTCCCAAACGGCTCAATTCCTGAAAAAAATGCGCAATCCCGTCCGCCTCATTGAGATAACGACTATATATGGCTTCCAAACATGTTTCCGCTAAGGGATGAAGCGGATAAGAAGTTAACAGCGCTTCTTGGCTAAAGCTCACAGCGCCAAAGGCCTGCCGATAAAGCTGATATGTGTTGGCAACAACAGAAGCGAGGCAGTCCTCGTCCGGAATGCTCAGGACTTTATGCCGCATCATCCGACGCATGTGAGTTGTCCCGAGCTCCATAATTTCGTAATTTTCCAGAATATTGACAAGCATATAGGGCTCTATGCTTGCTGTTTGATCGAACGAAGTATGCATTGTGGCCAGAACATAAAGGGGCGCTATTTTGCTGCGTTGCCCCAGAAATTCCAGAAAAGCGGCGTCATTGCGTACGGCCTTTTGGCCTGTAGCAGCCAGAAATTGCCCCAGATCATCGACAAGCCACACAATGCCGCGATATTGACGCGCACTAATAATATCCAGAAGCCTGGCCAGGCGTTCGACGCGCGATTGGCGGAAATCTAACGGATAGCCGATTTCTTGGGCAAAAGCACGCGCAGCGGCGACAGCTGCAGCTGGATTGCGCTCTCGTAATTCTTTCCACGAGCGCTGCGCGCCGGGCATGCGTGCAATATGAGCGTCTAGTTCTTTGCCATAGCGGGGCAAAATATGACGCTCAATCAAATCCAGAGCATAAGATTGTTCTGAAAGAGGCAATGTGATGTTATGGCGTCGGCGCCGCAATTCTTGTTCTGTGCGATCAAAAAAAATGTCTTCCAGATGTTCGTCATGTGCACGATGTTCTTCCAGCGGAATTGGCACAACGAGCAGAGGATCCATCCGGGCCAGAGATTTCAACGCATCTTCGTATGCAGGATGAGCGGCCGCCATCTGAGGACGCAGCTGGGGATATTCAAGAAGCAAATCGGCGAGGGCTAAAAGATAAGTTTTGCCGCTGCTATGAGGCCCCCGTACAATCATTCCCACGCCGCGCCCGCCGTTTGTCGCCACGGCCTTCAAGAAGCGATATAACGGATCGGCTGCAGGATCGGCGGGCACAATGTAAGGCTCGAGAATTTCCGCAATTTGAGCGCTTGTCAAGAGACTCAGCAAGCCCTCTTCACGATCTAAAGCCTCGCGCAGCTCGCCCAGCCGCGTCCAATTGATGTCTTCCCTTTGGGGCCGGAGGCTGATGACATCGCTTATTCGCATATGCTCTTCAGAGCCGCTTGATTTTTTGCGGCCTATTTTTCCTTTCGTCTTTTGTCTTATATTTTCTGTGGGCACACAACACAGTCCTTTTTTGCCCAGCAGCAGGAAAGAGAAAATCAGGAGAAGAATTTCTCCCCAATTTTGTCCTTAAAAGATTTTTCAAAAAGCCTTGGCAGCTCATTAACATCTGGCGATTTTTGTGGCTGCGTTCGTGGACATATTTTAACATATAACACTAGGAGGAAAGAAATGGCTTCCCAAATTGGCGCACAGATGTACACAGTGCGCGAATTCACGCGCACGCCCGAAGATATTCGTAAGACATTAGAAAAGATTGCCCAAATTGGCTATGAGGCGGTGCAGCTATCGGCGCTGGGCCCTATTGATCCGCAGGAGTTGCGGAAAATCTGTGATGACAATGGCCTCACAATTTGCTCCACGCACATTAGCTTTGAGCGCATGCAGGAAGATTTGCCGCGCGTGATTGAAGAACATCAGATCTATGGCTGCCAATATCCTGGCGTGGGCGGAATGGGCGCCCAATATCCTCGCACGGCGGAAGGCTTCCGCCAATTTTGTAAAGATGCGTCGGAAGTAGGCCGCCGCCTGCATGAAGCCGGAATGACATTCATTTATCACAATCACAGCTTTGAATTCCAGCATTTCGGCGAAGAACGCGGCATGGACATTCTTTTTAATGAAAGCGATCCGTTGTATTTTCAGTTTGAGCTGGATACATATTGGGTACAGCATGGCGGCGCCAGTCCCGTGGCGTGGATTAAAAAATGCGCTGGGCGGCTGCCTGTCATTCATTTGAAGGATATGCGAATTCGCGATGATGGCACACATTATTTTTGTGAAGTAGGACGCGGGAATCTGGATTGGCCCGGCATTTTGGAGGCCTGTCGGCAGGCAGGCGTTTACTGGTATCTTGTGGAACAGGACAAATGCGAAGGCGATCCTTTTGACAGCTTAAAAATTAGTCTGGAAAATTTGAGAGCAATGGGGCTCCAATAAGCCGCTAGAGGCTTAGAAGCTAAAGCCGGCCATTCCGGAATTGTCCGATATTTGACCAAAAAGACAAAGCGCAAGCGGGCTTTCGATTTTCAGGAAAAAGCAATTTGAATTGCAAAAAGCGGAATAGGCATGAACACAGCCTTTTTCAGCATACAAAATTAAGAAACGAAAGGAAGAAGCCTGATGAAAATTGCATTGCAGCTGTACACAGTTCGTGATCATATGCAGACGCCAGAGGACATTGCCAAAACATTAGAGGCTGTGGCGCGCATTGGCTATCGTTATGTGGAAGTGTGTGGCTGGGCGCTCACAGGCGTGGCAGAAATGAAACGGATGCTGGACGCTAATGGGCTGCAAGCCATCAGCACACATTGCAGCTTTACAGATATGCAGAACAACATCCAGCAAATCATTGAAGAGCATCAAATCCTGGGCTGTGCTTTTGCAGGCATTGGCGGGATGCCGGGCGAATTTCGTTCCTCTGCGGATGGCTTTGCCACATTCGCCAAATTAGCCAACGAAGTGGGAGAAAAGCTGGCGGCGGCCAATTTAAGCTTTGTCTATCACAATCATAGTTTTGAATTAGCCAAATTTGAAGGAAAAACGGGCCTGGAAATTTTGTGTGAGAATTCGGATCCGCGTTATGTGAAAACAGAGCTGGATGTGTATTGGATCCAGCATGGCGGAGGCAGCCCTGTAGCCTGGATTACAAAATTAGCCGAACGGACGCCGCTAGTGCATTTTAAGGATATGGGTGTTACGCCCGATATGCAGCAATATTTTGCCGAAGTGGGCGAAGGCAATCTGGATTGGCCCAGCATCATCGCCGCCTGCCGCGCGCACAATGTGCAATACTGTATCGTGGAACAAGATGTATGTGCGCGGGACAGCCTGGAAAGTATTAAAATTAGCTTTGATAATTTGCGGGCAATGGGCCTGTCGGCTTAATGGCTATGCAGGCTCAGCTGCGAGAACGACCGTGTGCGGGCTTTTCTGAAGAAGAAGCAGGCGCGAGATAAACAAAAAGTCGGGCGAAGAGGCCCCAAAAGGCCGGCCTGTAACGAGCTGGGCTGCCTCGCTTATTTGAGGCCCGCCTTACAGGCTTGACAGGAGCTTGAGGGCGGCTTAAAATTTAATGTGATGAGCGGCGGCTGGGGCCGCCGCGTCGCATTTCTGCGGGGACAAGTTTTGGGCATCTGTGTGATTGACAGGGGGGCCTGTTGTGGCGTATACTAGCTGAGGCGGGCCTGCTTGGCCCGTCTCTTTATTGTCTTTTGAGCGAGGGGCTTTTTACAATCAAAACTCTTCTCAGGACATTGTTCACAGATATTAAGCGCTGTTGTGCGTTTGCTACATTTAGGAAATAATAATGGCAGAGGAGCCAGATATAGCTCGCTTTTTTAAATTGAGCTCCAGATAAGCAAGGAAAGCCGCTTTGGGCCAAGGGCCAGACAAGGAGATTGCAGGGATGCAGCCGCGTAGCAAAGGATGGATTATCATCATCGTCGCCTTATATGTATTTTCATTTTTATATGTTTTTCAGCCGATTCGCCTGCTGCCGAAAGCCGCGGAAGTGAACAGCACTTTCCGCTTTACTTTTGCGCAGCCCGTTGTGCAGGATCAGGCGCAATTTGTGGATAAGGCGAAGGAGATAGAGAATTATTTGTCGTCCAAAGGCATGGGCTCTCGCCTGGATCGGGTGGAATTCAAGGACAAGAATGTGCTGGAAATCGCCACCTTCGCCTTTGATCAGGAGCAAGCGAAAAAGGATCGGGAGCAATTGTTGAATTTGCTGCGAGAGAAATATCCCGGCGTGACGGCCATGCCCTTGCCGGAACAGGAGATTGTGGAGCAGCCTGTATTTACATTTGGTCCCGTGGGGCTATATCGGCCGCGGCCGCGAGTGCGTCTGGGGCTGGATCTGGTGGGAGGGGCGCATGTAGTGCTGCGGGCGTTGCCCGAAACGACTTTAACCTTTAAAGCGCCCGAAGAACGGCCTCTAGTGAAGCTGCCCAGCGCGGCGGCGCCCGCAGCGACTGCGGAGGCAGGCGCCACGGCTGCCAAGCCCGCTGTCGAGGCCTCCCTCACGCCCGAGATGCTCTCGGAACGTGTCCGCAATACGCTGCTCAAGGCCGGCTTGCGGCTGGAGAAAGAAGAGGATTTGCAGATTTCCTTTCCCGCAGCGCATATAATGGTCGTGAAAACGCGTGCGCCCAATCGCGATGTCGCGGAAAAGCAGAAAAATCTGGTGATGGATCTTCTGAATCGCACATATCCGGGCGTGACAATTACAGCGGAAGAACCGATTTCTGTGTTTTTGGAGCCTGATACAGCCGAAAAAGTGCAGAATATCATTGATCGGCGCTTGCTGGAAATGAGCGAAATCCGGGAGCCTGTCTTGCAAACACAAGGCCAGGATCGCGTTATTGTGGAGCTGCCAGGCGTCAGCGATCCGGATCGCGTTGTGGAGATTTTGAAATCTACAGCGATGTTAGAGTTCCGGCTCATTCCCGATCGCTATGAGCCGCTTGGGGAAGAAGCCGAGGATTATCGCGAATGGCGCGACAAACAGACAGGACAGACAGTGCCCTGGGAGCGTGTGCTGGCGGAGACAAAAGCTGATTTTACGGGCCGAGATTTGAAGAGCAATGCGAGCGTCAGTCCGGATCCGAATCGGCCAGGCCGCTGGGCTGTTAATTTTGAAATCCGCGATGAGCGGAAGCAAGATTTCCGCACATTTACACGGCGCAATATCAAGAAGCGGATGGCAATTGTGCTGGATGACAAGCCGCAGATGGCACCTGTGATTCAAAGCGAAATTCCGGGACGGGGACAGATTACTGGCAATTTCACGGCGCAAGAGGCGGGCGATTTGAAGCTGCTGCTGAATGCAGGCGCGTTGCCAGTGCCGCTGGAAATTGCCGAAAATCGCACCGTGAGCGCCACCTTAGGGACATACGCTATCCATCGCAGCATGATTGCTGGCATTGTGGGCTTCTGTCTTGTCGTGCTCTTCATGATCATTTTCTATCGGCTGCCCGGCTTTCTGGCGGATATTGCGCTGTCCCTGTATGTGCTGCTGGTGCTGGCGGTGCTGACCTTTACGAAGACAACATTGACGCTGCCAGGCATCGCGGGGATTATTCTGTCCATTGGCGCGGCAGTGGACGCCAATATTTTGATTTTTGAGCGTTTGAAAGAGGAATTATGGTCGGGCAAATCCATCCGCGCCGCCATCGATGCTGGCTTTGAACGCGCCTGGACGGCGATTTTAGATTCCAATGTCAATTCGCTGATAGTGGCGTCAGTGCTATATTTTTTGGGCACGAGCGCCATCAAGAGCTTTGCGGTGACACTCTTCGTGGGCGTGTTGTGCTCCCTTTTCACTGCTGTCACAGTGTCGCGCTGGCTTGTGACAATCGTGGGGCAGAGTCGTTTGGGCCAGAAGCTGCATTGGTTTGGCGTGTCCATGCCGCCGGGGCAAGCATAACAGGCCGTTTGGCGACAAAGAACCGCAAATAGGGATATTTCGGTTGGGACGAGCAGAGCCTTAAGGAGGTTCGTTTGAGGTGGACTTTTTTCGCAGACAAAATTGGGATTTAGTGGGCCGCAGCTGGATCTGGTTTACGCTTTCAGGCGTATTGCTCGTGGCGGGCTTGGGCGCCTGGGCGCTTTTCGGGCTGAATTTGGGGATTGATTTTACAGGCGGGGGGCTGTTGCGATATGAATTTGCGCGTCCTATCGCCGCCAATCGGGAGGAACAAATTCAAGTTATCGCCCGCACAAAAGCGGCTTTGACGCAGGCGCGGGCGGAGCTGGGCCATACGCAAGTGCTGGTCGTCGGCAGCAATGGGCTTTTGATACGCACGCCGCCGGTCGCCAATGATGAGGAGGCGATGCGGCAGGAGCAGATTGTACGGCAGCAGATTGAGCAGCTCTTTGGGGCGCAATATGGGCCCATCACGGCTTTGGGGCGGGAGAGCGTGGGGCCCGTAGTGGGAGCGCAATTACGGCGCTCCGCTTTGCAGGCGCTGGCGGTGGGCTGTCTCTTGATTTTGCTGTATATCACTATTCGTTATGAGTTTCGTTTTGCCGTAGCGGCGATCATTGCGCTTTTGCATGATGTGTTCATTTTATTAGGAGCGATGGCGCTCTTGCGGCTGGAACTGGATAGCTCCTTTGTGGCCGTAATTTTGACCGTTATCGGCTATTCCGTGCATGATACCATTGTTATCTTTGATCGGATTCGGGAGAATTTGAAGCTGCATCGGCGGGCGAATTTTGCCGATACCGTGAATGCCAGCCTGCTGCAAACAATGACGCGCTCCATCAATACAGTGCTCACGACCTTGCTGACGCTCACGGCGCTGGCGATATTTGCCAGCGATGCCATCCGCGTGTTTGCCATCGGGATGATTATTGGTATCGTTTCGGGCGCGTATTCATCTATCTTCAATGCCAGCCAAATTGTCGTCGTATGGGAGCGCTATCGCGCGCGCAAGAAAGTCGCCGCGCGTGGAGGAGCAGCGCTCCGACGGCGCGAGCGGGTGCGCGTGCTGGAATCAGTGGCCTCGGTAGAAATGGCGGATAAGGCGGAAGAGGGGGAAAGCGAGGAGGCCGAGGAGGTGGAGGCTGCTGCGGCGGCGGGGAACGAGCGGAAACTCAGCGCCCAAGAGGCACTGGCGCGCGCCGAAGCTTTAGCCCAAGAGCAAAAACGCGCGGAGCGCCGCGCCCGCCGCAAGGCGAAAAAAAGCAAAAGCAGTAAAGGCGGCAAGAAACGTTTTTAAGCCCGAGACAACGCGATAGAGGAGGTGGAAGCCGGCGCCGCCTGGGCGCCGGTTTTTTCCCATGTCCAGCGAGACTTTACAAGCGGCGCATGAGACAGCCCGCGCCGCGCGGCTGTCAATCCTGAGCAATTCGGTTTTGACAGGCGGCAAGCTGCTCGCCGGCTGGCTGACAGGCTCAGTGGCGGTGCTGGCCGAGGGGCTGCATTCGGGCAATGATTTGCTGGCTTCAATGCTGGCCTGGTTCGCCATTCGCAAGGCGAATGAGCCGGCCGATGCGGAGCATCATTACGGGCATGGCAAATTTGAAAGTCTGTCAGCGGCGATTGAGGCGGGGCTTATCGTAGTGGCGGCGCTTGGGGTCATGTGGGCGGCCTTACGCCGAATCGTTCAGGGAGAGGCCGTTGAGTTGGCCCATGGACCTGCTTTAGCCGTGATGGCGTTTTCGGCCCTGACCAATATCTTTGTGTCGTCTTATCTCTTTCGCGTCGCCCGTAAGCACGATTCAGTGGCTCTGGAAGCCGATGCCTGGCATTTGCGGGCTGATGTCGTCACATCCGCCGGCGTGTTCGTGAGCCTGGCCCTCATCGCCGTTACGGACTGGCATTTTTTGGATCCGGCCGCAGCCCTGCTTGTGGGCGTGTTGATCTTGCATCAGGGCGGCAAAATCGGTCGGGAAGCCCTGCAGCAGCTTCTGGATCGCGCCTTGCCCGAAGAGGATATGCAATTTATCCGGGATTTATTGCAGGATCATAATGAATTGTTTTTGGAATATCATAAGCTGCGCACGCGCAAGGCGGGCCGGCAACGATATATTGATTTGCATCTCGTCACATGTCCCCGCATTACAGTGCAGGAAGCGCATCGCGTGACCGATCATCTGGAGGAAGCCATTCAGCAGCGCTGGCCGGGGGCGCATGTGACGATACATATTGAGCCCTGCACGCAAGAGAAATGTCCGAATCGGGAAGCGCCCGCCCGCAATCCGGAGGCCTGCACGCTTCGGCAGCGTGTGCGCGCCTTCGTTTTGAAAACTCATCATTGAGGGAAAAAGCGATGGAGCAAATTCTGCAGATTTTAGCCCAGGACGCGCGGACCAGTGCTGAAGAAATTGCCACACGATTAGGAAGGCCGTTAGATGAAATCAAACAAAAAATTCAGCAGATGGAGGAAGAGGGGATTATCGTCAGTTACGGCGCGCTCATCAATTGGGAGAAGGCGGCGCCGCATAAAGTGTTTGCCTTCATCAATGTGAAAGCGACGCCGGAACATGGCCGGGGCTTTGACTCGGTGGCGGAATACATCAGCCGCTTTCCCGAAGTGCATTCGCTGTATTTAATGTCAGGGACGACAGATTTGCAAGTTGTCGTGGAGGGGCAGGATTTTCGGGAGATTGCGCGCTTTGTGGCGGAGAAGCTGGCTCCGGCGCCTGGCGTACAATCGACAGAAACATCGTTCGTTTTGAAAAGCTACAAGATGGAAGGCATTTTGCTGCATGAAAAGCCTGGCGATCAAAGATTGGCGGTGGCGCCATGAGGGGACGCGATAGCTTTGTGAGCCAGCGGATCCGGCAGCTTCCTCCTTCTGGCATTCGCGAATTTTTTGATCTTGTTATCGGAATGCCGGATGTCATTTCATTGGGCGTCGGCGAGCCTGATTTCGCCACGCCCTGGCATATTTGCGATGCCGCCATTGCGGCAATGCGCCGCGGCTTCACTTCCTACACAAGCAATGCCGGACTATTAGAGCTGCGGCAAGCTATCGCCCGGGATCTACAGAAGCGTTACGGGGTGGAATATAATCCCGAGCGGGAAATCCTTGTGACAGTCGGCGTCAGCGAGGCACTGGATTTGGCAATGCGGGCTGTCCTGGATCCGGGCGATGAAATCATTGTGCCGGAGCCGGCGTATGTGTCTTATGTGCCGACAGTGGAATTAGCGGGGGGCGTCGCGCGCAGCGTGCCCACGCGGGAAGAGGATGAATTCAAGCTGCGTCCCGAGGCGCTGGAGGCCGCCATCACGCCGCGCACTGTGGGGCTGCTCATCGGCTATCCCAATAATCCCACAGGCGCCACAATGTCACGGCAGGACTTGCAAGCCATCGCAGAGGTCTGTGCGCGGCACAATTTGCTTGTTTTTTCCGACGAAATATATGCACATCTGACATACGAGGGCGAGCATTGTTGTTTTGCCTCGCTGCCCGGGATGGCTGCGCGGACAATCCTTTTTAATGGCTTTTCTAAAGCCTACGCGATGACAGGCTGGCGCCTGGGCTATGCCTGTGGGCCGGCTGAAATCATTGAAGCAA
The DNA here is from genome assembly GCA_964622325.1 of uncultured Armatimonadia bacterium. Classification (GTDB taxonomy): domain Bacteria; phylum Armatimonadota; class Zipacnadia; order Zipacnadales; family UBA11051; genus JAJFUB01. The sequence goes on along the minus strand of CAZUOJ010000003.1, from coordinate 31,356 downwards.
TGAATCGCATACATGCATACACAGCTCTGTGCGCACCGATTATGGCCCAAATAGGGGCACTGGAGGCCCTGCGCAACGGGGAAAATGAGATGCGGCGCATGATTGAGGAATACGATCAGCGGCGGCGTCTGTTTGTGAGCGGACTCAACAGCATCGGCCTGCCGTGCTTTATGCCCAAAGGCGCTTTTTATGCTTTTCCCCGTATTGCGCAATTTGGCCTCAGCGCCAAAGATTTTGCGCGCGCCCTGCTTTTTGAGCAAAAAGTGGCCGCGGTGCCGGGCACGGCTTTCGGCCCCTGCGGCGAAGGCTATCTGCGCTGCACATACGCCACAAGCCTGGATAATCTTAAAAGGGCGCTGGAGCGGATGGCAGTTTTTGTGGACAAATTAAAATAGCTTTACGGAATTGAATTAAAAGGACAATGGCTGTTGCTACGAAGCGCTAGAACGCTGGATCAGGGAAAAAGGTCATTTTCGCAATTTGGATTTGCCCGAGGCCGCCCCGCTAGCCTCCATTTCTGAACACAGTCTGCGTCCGAGGCGCGTGGCGCCGATGGATATGAGGGCTAAAGCATTCTAGCTGCCATTCACACACGATGGCTGAAGAGCTCAATCTGCAGATATTCGTGCCGCGGGGGCGGGGCTACACGCTCCTTGGGCTGACAGTGCTTTCCGCATTAGCGACGCGGGCGGCGTTTCCTCCCTTTGAATGGATTGGGCTGGCGTGGATTGCGCCCGGCCTGCTGATGCTTGTGCTCAGCCAAACGCCGCCCCGTATGGGATTTTTCTATGGCTGGCTGTTTGGCTGGCTTTACATGAGTAGCCTGCTTACATTCATTTTCCCCTACGGGTTTTTGCCCTGGATTTTGTTGTCCCTTATTATGGGGCTATATTATGCTGTGTTTGGCCTTGTGGGCGCTTTATTGCGCACAGCGGATCCCTTAGGACGCGTGCCGGCTTTAGCCGGCGCCTGGCTTTTGCTAGAATATTTGCGTGGCCATATGGGCTCGTTTTCGCTCACATTTGGCCATTTAGCCTATAGCCAGGCGACGGAATTGCCTTTCATCCAGCTGGCTTCTGTCTTTGGCCATTATGGCATCAGCTTTTTGATGGCGTTGCTGAGCGCCGGGCTGAGCTGTTTTGTGCTCACAATGTTGCCCTTGACATGGCTGCGGCCTCTTCATGGGCCAGCCGAGAGCCGTCCCGTGCAACGCTATAATCGGCAGGCAGGCCGTGTGGCGCTGGCCTGTTTTGTGCTTGTGCTTCTCAATTTTGTCTGGGGGCGCTGGGAAGAGAGCCAGGGGCGGAAAAAGCTGCAGACAGTCTCGCCCCACGCGCTCATTCGTGTGGCTGCCATACAGGCAGAAGGGGAAGCTACAATTCGCCACACAGAGGCCATTATCGCCGAATATGAACGGCTGACGCGGCCACAAAAGGCACGCCTGATTGTGTGGCCCGAAACGGCCATTGGCCGCCCTTTGAATTTGGATCGGCAACAGTTTGCGCAAATGGCGATGCTGGCTCAGGAGAAAGAGGCCTATATGCTCGTAGGGGCTTTGGAGATGTGGGGAGGGCACACTTTTAATAGCGCTTATTTTTTCCAGCCAGATGGCCGCCTGCAAGGCATTTATCGGAAAATAGATCTTGTGATGTTTGGGGAATATGTGCCTTTTCGCAAACAATTGCCTTTTTTAAGGCGTTATCCCATTCGGCCTGTGGATTTTACGGCGGGCCGAGAGCGTGTCGTATTTTCCGCGGCCGGCTTTAATCTGGCGCCTCTTATTTGTTTTGAAGGCATTTTCCCGGATCAGACACGGCAAATTGCGCGGCTGGGGGCACAATTAATTGTCATCCTGACAAGCGATGTATGGGCTAAAGATAAAATCGAAGTGCGGCTACATTCTGCCATTGCGCCTTTTCGGGCCATTGAAGCACGAAAATATCTCATTCGGGCAGCAGCGAATGGCCGCACAGCGATTTATGATCCTTATGGGAATATGTTAGCTTCTGTGTCTTTTGGGGAAAATGGCGCCGCAGTGGCGGATGTCCAGCCGATCAGCCCTTTGTCTTTATATCATCGTTGGGGAGACAGTCCGCTGCTGGCCATTTGCATTTTGGCCCTTTTCTTTGGATTCATTCGGAGCAAACAGGGCAGCTTTATTGCTAAGATGCAAACAGAGGCTCATTGTTGATTTGCGGCTTCAGCCTTTCCAAAGGCTTTGCATAAAACGCTGTTTCACATAATACAGGCTAAATTTACACAGAGCGCTGAAAATGGGGAATTTAAGCCAACGGCAGTTGGCTCAGGCTGCTTGCGCGCTGGCATCTCCGTTTGAGAAAGGATGTTTTTAATGTCAGAACAGAGCCCCGCCCCAAACATTGCGCCGGAATTTTGGCAGAAGCTGCAGAAAGCCTTTGTCGCTTTGCGCGTTGTCAGTTTTTTGTGCGTGGCAGGCGGCGTGTTTGCGCTTGTATTCACATTATTATTAACAATGGGCGAAGGAATAGCCGGCCTGACGATAGCGCACATTGCTTTTTTAACGGGCGGCGCGATTTGTTTTGCGCTGGGCCTGGGGCTGTTGAATTTTTCGGAGGGCGCCCGCAGCGCCGGCTCTGTCTGGCTTTTAGCATGGGGGATTTTCAATCTCATCGTGGGCTTTACGGCCATCTTTAAGAATATCGCGGCCGATATGGGCTTTCTGTGTGTAGTAGGGGGTGTCATCCAGATTGTATTTGCCAGTTTGTTAATGCAGCCGGGGGCTGTTTTTTTGTGTGCGTACACAGGCGGCGCTATGGATCCACTTACAGTAGAAGAGGGCATTTTAAAAGGCCTCAGCGATTCCGAGCATCCGCAAATGGCGCACTATGTTGGGCAGGCACGGCCTGAGCTCACATACACAGCAGAAGAGCCGACGGAAATGCTGGAACAGGCTGATTCGTCCCGGGACTCCTGAAGAAATGAAGCGGCACTGAAGATTTTCAAAATTTCGCGTTCCGCTCCAGATTTTTATGACTTTACGTTCGGGCAAAAATATCGGCGTTCCCACTAATTTGCATAAAAAGAAGATACAGCCAAATGCAGATGTCTTCTGCCAACGAAAAAATTTATGCCCAAGTGCTTATAGATCGGCCGGCGCGGGCGCTGGATCGCCCCTTTACATACGCTGTCCCTGAGACGCTGCGGAGCCGCCTGTGTGTAGGGCATTATGTGCTTGTGCCCTTTGGGCAGCAGACAATGCCGGGATTTGTCATAGGCTTTACAGACATTGCCGGCGATTTTCACATCAAGCCCATATACGGCTTGCTGTTGGACGAGCCGTTGTTCAATGAGCGCTTGCTGGCTCTGGCACGCTGGATGGCTGAATATTATGTTTCTTCGCTGGCGGAAGCGGTGCGGCTTTTGCTTCCGCCCGGCGGCAGCCGCAAAGTGCGGAAGCTCGTATCTTTAACAGAATTTGGCCGGACTACGGAAGCGCTGGCGCTTGTGCAACGAGCGCCGCGGCAAAGGGAAATAGTGGCGTTTTTGCAGCAGCGTTTGGAGGCCACAAGCGCTGCCGAAGAGAGGGAAATAGAGGCGGAAAAGTTGATTTCCGCGCTCAAGGAGCAAAATCCGAAAACAAGCGTAAGCGCGCTGGAAAATGCGTTAGGGGCTTTACAGGAACGAGGGCTTGTGTCCCTTCGACGAGAATTGCAACGGCCTGCAGTGCAGCCGCTGGAACGACAAGTCGTCAGCCTCGTGGAAAAGGACATCAATTGGGAGGAATTGCTGGAAACGCTGCAGGAACGGGCGCCACGGCAGGCGGAAGTCATCGCCACATTGCTTTTATCGCAAGATGGCACAGCCGCTCTGGCCGAATTTTCATACGCGGCGGCCCGAGCGCTGGAACAAAAGGGCTATGTGACAATCCACACAGAAATTCAGGAGCGCGCTCCGGAAATTGTGGAGTGGCAGGACGCTCCCAGCCAATTTTTGCCGCTTAATGCCGCCCAACAGCGTGTGTATGAGGCCGTCAGCAGCGCCATAAAGGCGCGCCAAAATCAGGAAGTGCTGTTGCATGGCGTTACAGGCAGTGGCAAGACGGAAGTGTATTTGCATTGCGTGGATCTGGCGTTGCGGCAGGGGCGCACGGCGATAGTGCTTGTGCCGGAAATTGCGCTGACGCCGCAAATTGTGGGGCGTTTTCGGGCGCGCCTGGGGGAGCAGCTTGCCCTTTTACATAGCGCCCTGAGCACAGGGGAGCGATTTGATGAATGGCAGCGTCTACGGCGCCAGGAGGCGCGCATCGTGATTGGGGCGCGTTCGGCGCTCTTTGCGCCTTTGCAGGATGTGGGCATTATTATTGTGGACGAAGTGCATGAGCGCGCCTATAAACAAGAGCAGCCGCCGCGTTATCACAGCATAGAGGTGGCGCGTCAGCGCGCCTGTCTGGAGCAGGCTGTATTGCTTTTGGGCAGCGCCACGCCGCCCGTGGAGCTGTATTGGGAAGCCACAGTCGGATCGACATGGGCAGCTCACGAGGCGCCCTTAGAAAAGAAAACAGCAGCGATACATATGCCGGCTGAAATTGGAGCTGCAGCCTCCCCAGCAGGGGCTTCAGCCCCTACGGCCGCTTCAGCGTCGCCGCGAACGCCTTTGCAGCTTTGGGAGCTGCCTCATCGGATTGATCATCGGCCCCTGCCAGAGGTGGCCATCATAGATTTGCGGGGCGAAACGCTCGTAGGGACGGGCCAAACATTCAGCCAGCGGCTGCTGGATGCCATTGCGGATCGTTTGCAGCGCGGCGAACAAATTATGCTGTTTCTCAATCGCCGCGGCTTCTCCACATTTATTATGTGTCGGGAATGCGGCTATGTTTTACGCTGCCCGGATTGCGATATTTCGCTGACATTCCATTATCAGGGCCATGCGTGCACATGCCATCATTGTGATTATGCCCGCCATATGCCGCAAGTGTGCCCGGAATGTCAGAGTCGGGATATTGGCTTTTATGGCCTGGGGACGGAGAAAGTCGCCGATCAGCTGGGGCGGCATTTTCCGCAGGCGCGTGTGGCGCGGATGGATCGGGACACAGTAGCGCATAAGGGCGCTTATGGGCGAATTCTCAGTGCATTTGCAGCGGGCCAGAGCGATATTCTCGTGGGCACACAAATGATTGCCAAGGGCCATGATTTTCCGGGCGTGACGCTTGTAGGTGTTCTGAATGCGGATACGGGGCTGCATCGGCCGGATTTTCGCGCGGGAGAATATACATTTCAATTGTTGACGCAAGTGGCGGGCCGGGCAGGGCGGGCGGATAAGCCGGGCGAAGTGCTTGTGCAAACATACAATCCCGATCATTATGCCATCCTTACAGCCAGCCGGCATGATTATCAGGGCTTTTATCAGAGAGAGTTGGCGGCCCGGAAAAAAAATGCTTATCCGCCCTATGTGCAATTAGCGCGCTTAGTGCTGGCGGCAGAAGACGAAAATCTCTGTCAGCAAGAGGCGATGCGTCTGCGGGAGACATTGCTGGATATGGGCATCACAGAAAAACAGGGCTCCGTGTGTTTCCTGGGGCCTGCGCGGCCGCCCTTAAAGAAGCTGCGCGGCCGTTTTCGCTGGAGCCTTCTGTTGAAATCATACGAGGCAGGCCTTTCGGCGCTGGTGCGGGAGCTGCTTCAGCGCTCCTCCCCGGCGCGTTCCGTGGCTGTGACAGTAGACATAGATCCAATGGATATGATGTAATATGTAACATGGCTACATACGCTGGGGCTGGAGACGGCGACGATTGCTTCTAGCAAAAGAATCGGCAATGTTTTCCATAACGCAAATATGTATTGGGATTAAAATTTTTATAAAATTGTGTTATTATTTTTGGTGAATGAAGGCTCATTAAGATGGCGAAGCGAAGGATTTTGATATGTGGGGATCCGATTTTGCGGCGGAAGGCAGAGCGGGTGCGGCAGATAGATGGACAGATACGGCTGCTATTAGAGGAAATGGTGGAGGCGATGCTGGAGGCGCCGGGGATTGGCCTGGCCGCTCCCCAAATAGGCGTAAGCTGTCGCTGTATTGTAGTCCGGGACAAAGCCGATAGCGAGGCGGAACGGATATATAAGCTTATCAATCCCCGCGTGCTGGCGCGGCGTGGGGAACAAACTGGCTATGAAGGCTGTTTGAGTCTTCCCACATTGCAGGCTGAAGTGCGCCGGCCAAGGGAAATCGTTGTCCAGGCCTGGGACGAAAACGGCGAGCCAGTGAAAATAGAAGCAGAAGGGCTCCTGGCGCGCTGTATTTTACATGAAATTGATCATTTAGATGGCGTTTTATTTATAGATCGCGCCAATCCGCAGACACTGGCGTGGATGATTCCCGATGAAAAAGAGGAGGAGGGTTATCGGCTAGAGCCGACGACAGTGCAGGAAGCCTTAGCGGCTTTTGAGCGTCTGCGGCAACGTCAGGAGCAGATGGAGGCGTCGGAACAGGGGAGGAAGGGGCTGAGCTGATGCGCGTTGTTTTTATGGGCGCAGCCCCTTGTAGCGTGCCCTATTTAGAGGCTATACGGCGTGCGGGCGGCGAAATTGTGGCTGTCGTTACGACGCCAGATCGGCCTGCAGGGCGTGGCCAACAGCTTTGCGCCTCGCCGGTCAAACAGGCCGCGCTAGGCTTACAAGTCTGCTTGCTGCAGCCGGAAAGCTGTAGCGATCCGCAACTGATTGCCGATTTGCGGAGTCTGGCGCCAGATATTCTGCTTGTCGTGGCGTATGGCGAAATCCTGTGTGCGGAAATGCTGGCTGTCCCCCGCGTGGCGGCCTTAAATGTGCATTATTCGTTGCTTCCGAAGCTACGTGGCGCCGCTCCTGTCCAGCATGCGCTGCTGCAAGGGCTGACGGAAACAGGCGTAACGTTGCAACATCTCAGCTTGCAGCTGGATGCGGGCGACATCATAGCTCAAGCCCGATTGGCGATTCAGCCTGAGGAGGATGCAGCCTCCTTGACGCAGCGGCTGACAGAAATCGGCTGTCAGCTTGTAGAAGAGTATCTGCCGCAGGTGATGGCTGGCACAGCGCCGCGGATCAAACAAGAGGAAAGCGAGGCCACATACGCGCCGCGGCTGAAAAAAGAGGATGGCTATATCAATTGGCGAGAGCCGGCAGCCGCAATTGTGAATCGGATACGCGCGGTGACTCCCTGGCCTGGGGCGCAAACGGAAATTCACGGGCGGCGCATCATTATAAAAAAAGCGCGGGTGAGGCTGGATCTGGCAGGAAATCCCGGGGAGCTTGTGGAAATATCATATGTAGAGGGTCGCGGGCCTGTAGTGGCCGCTGGAGAGGGCGCCGTGGAGCTATTGCAAGTGCAGCCTGCGGGGAGGCGAGTGATGTCCGGCGGGGAATTTATGCGGGGCGCGCGTCTGCAGCTCGGAGATCAATTTACGAGTTTGACTCCGGAAGCATAGGGGGTTGCCATCATCAGTGAATATGAGTATTCTGAAGGGGGGAAGCCATCATTCAGTAAGTGTTTTTGAAAAGTAGATTTTAGCTCCGGAGGAGCAGATGGCGGCCAGCGAACAAATGCAAACAGCCCATCAGCATCGCATCAATGGGGAATATGATCAGGCGATTCCTCTGTATCGGCAAATCATAGAGGCCAATGAAGGGGCAGCTGAGGCATGGTGGGGGCTGGGGCTATCGTTGATGAACATTGGAGAATTTGACGAAGCGATCGAGGCATTAGAACACGCTACAAAGCTCGACGAAGCCAATGCTCGTTTCATGCTGGATCTGGCGAAGCTGTATACGATGCTGGGGATGTATGACGAGGCGAAGCCTTTTTTTGAAAAAATCGTCGAAATGGCGCCAGGCACGCGTGAAGCAGAAGATGCCGCCAATCAATTGCGCTATTATTAGAGCGGCGGAGTGAAGTCGCCAGGAAATCAGTGGCTTTTCCGGCCCAATTGGCCAATTAGAAAGCCTTTTAGAGACTAATAAGTTAGTTGTTGTGAAGAATTTCAGGATTTTTTGAGGAAGCAGAGTGGAGAATATTAAAGTCACATTTTTGCCCGGCGGTGCGACGGTCACAGTCCCCGCCGGGGAATCTTTATTAAATGCTGCGGTGGCGGCGGGAGTGCCGCTTTGGGCGCCCTGCGGAGGGCATGGGCGCTGCGGCAAATGCCGCGTACAAGTGCGTCGTGGCCAGTGCCAGCCGCCTACGGAGGCAGAACAGAAGCATTTTTCGCCTCTGGAATTGCAAGAGGGCTGGCGGCTGGCCTGTCAGGCGCAGGCGCATACAGATATAGAAGTCTTTGTGCCGGCGGAACAAAAAGCCATTGTGCGCAAGCCGCTCGAAGATGAGCTCCTCGAAGGCGTCGCCTTAAATCCTGCCGTGCGCCAGTGGCGGATCCAGTTGCCTCCGCCGACGCTGCAGGATCAGCGCGCTGATTTTGCGCGGCTGCGGGATAGCCTTCCGGAGAAGCTCTGCACTTCTCAGGCGGCCTTGCCCGCTTTGCAAGCGCTGCCCTCAGCCCTGCGCCAACATCAATTTGAAGTCATTGCCACAGCTTTAGAGGACAGGCTTGTTTCCATAGAGCTTCCTGAATCCGCCCGAGCTCCTTTAGGCGTGGCTGTGGACATTGGGACAACGACAGTAGTGGCTTATCTGGTGGATCTGAGCACAGGGAAGCATTTGGCCACAGGGATGGCGCACAATCCCCAGGCGCAACATGGCGCCGATGTCATCTCCCGCACGGAATACGCCACGCGCCATCCCGAAGGCTTGAAGCGTCTGCAGCAGGAGGCCGTGGGCGTTGTGAATCAAGTGGTGGCACAGGCCATGGAAAGTGTGGGCGCTCGTCATCTGGATATATATGAGATGACAGTCGTTGGCAACACATTTATGCTGCATTTGTTTTTGGGGCTGGATCCACAATATATTGCCCAGGCGCCCTACATTCCTGTGCACAGCGGACCATATATAGTGGCGCCAACAGAGCTGGGCGTGAAAATCAATCCGCATGGACGGATTTTTTGTTTGCCCATCATCGCCGGCTACATTGGCGCGGACACAGTGGGGATGATAGCCGCCACACGGCTACTGGAAAGCGAAAAGCCTGTTTTGGCGGTAGACATCGGGACAAACGGCGAAGTGGCTTTGTGGTCGGGGAAGCGGCTTGTGTGCGCTTCGTGTGCGGCCGGGCCTGCCTTCGAGGGCGCCCAAATTGAACAGGGTATGCGCGCCGCGCCGGGCGCTATCTCGGCGGTAGAATGGCGGAATGGCGATATTCAGATTGAAACAATCGGACAGCAGCCGGCCATAGGCATTTGCGGCTCGGGCCTGTTTGACGCGATGGCTGTGTGCCTGGAAGCAGGAGTCGTGGATGCCATGGGACGAATGATTTCCCCGGAAGAGGAGAGAAAATTGCCGTCTGGCTTAGCTGCCCGTCTTTGCGGGGAAAATAACACGCGGCGTTTCCGGCTGGCGCCAGATGCGGCAGAAAAATGTTCGCCGGGCGTTTATTTAACCCAAAAAGATGTGCGGGAGTTGCAGCTGGCCAAAGGAGCAGTGCGGGCGGCCGTGGAAATGCTTCTGCAAGAATGCGGCTTGGGCGTGCAGGATTTGTCGGCAGTGCTGTTGGCGGGAGCGTTTGGCAATGTCATTCGCCCGGCGAGCGCGCTGCGGATCGGCCTGCTGCCGCCAATGGATCCGTCCCTCATTCGCGGCGTGGGCAATGCGGCGGGCGCCGGGGCCATGCTGGCGTTAATCAATTTAGAATGGCGTAAAAAGAGCTGCGAAATCGCGCAGCGCGCGGAACATATTGAATTGTCCCAGCGGCCGGAATTTCAACAACTTTTTATGGAGACGATGCTGTTTTTGTGATATTATTGCGGGCAGAAAAAAATAAATTAAAAAATCTAGCTGCTGGAAGGAATCAGCCCATATTTAAGGAAAGAGCTGATTTCAATTATAAATATATAAATAGCAAAAAGAATGCTAATTCAATGAGCGGAGCACAGGGCGTTAGGCCCCACCGTCAAAACTGGGAGGAAGCACTATGGCAGACTTGCAAGGCATTGCGGAAGCCGTGATACGCGGCGATCGGGAGACAGTGAGCCAATTAGTCAAGGCCGCTCTGGATGAGGGGACAAGCCCCGAAACGATTATCAATGAGGGCCTCATTGCGGGGATGAGCGTCGTGGGCGACAAATTCAAGAAGAACGAATTTTATGTGCCTGAGGTGCTCATCGCCGCCCGCGCCATGCATGCCGGGATGGATCTCTTGAAGCCATTGCTCGCCACGAGCAATGTGCAGCCCCGTGGGATTGTGGCCATTGGCACCGTCAAGGGTGATCTGCACGACATCGGCAAGAATCTAGTCGCCATGATGCTGGAGGGCGGAGGCTACGAAGTGATTGATCTGGGCGTGGATGTGGCGCCGGAGAAATTCGTGGAGACAGTGAAAGAACGCGGGGCACAAATCGTGGCCTTGTCGGCATTGCTGACAACGACGATGCCCTCTATGAAGGATACAATCGAGGCGCTGCAGGAGGCGGGCCTCAGGGATCAAGTGAAAGTGATGATTGGCGGGGCGCCGGTGACGCAAAATTATGCCGATGAAATTGGCGCCGATGGTTATGCGCCCGATGCGGCCTCGGCGGTCGATAAGGCCAATGAGCTGCTCAGCGTAGCCTGATCTCAGGCGGAAAGCGGGCTTCTCAGGGAGTGCGGGAACTGTGGCGCACTAGCGTGGCGGCTAGTGCGCCATCAGTGCTTGTCTGGCGCACGCCGGTGCAGGGACATTTTGTTCTCTTGTGGGAAAATGGAAAATAAATCAGACAATTTCAAAACACGAATTGCGAGATTGTGAGGAGGAAGCGGCGATTTGACGCCGAAAAAACGCACGATGATTATTGCCTTAGGGGTTTTGCTCATTGCGATTTTGCTTGGCGCCTGTGGACAAATTGCTTTGAAAACAGGCCTGAATCGGCTGGGCGTGCGTCCTGCTCCCTTAGTGGTCCTGCGCTCCATCTTTTTGCAATGGCAAGTGACAGCAGGATTTTTGTGCTATGCGTTGAGTTCGCTATTGTATCTTCTGGCGCTTTCCCGCCTGGAATTGAGCTATGCGTATCCGATGGTCGCTTTGAGCTATGTAGTTGTGTCCGTGCTATCCTGGAAGTTTTTGGGCGAAAATGTGCCGCTCATGCGGATGATTGGCCTGGCGGCCATCTGCGCGGGCGTGATTATCGTGGCGCTTAGCTATCGTCCGCATGCGGCTGCGGCTCCGCTGCCAGCGCCGCCGAGCCTTCAACAGCCCCTGCCGAAACAATAAGATTTTCCCAGGGGCATAAGCCATTTCAATCGCCACACGGGAGCCGGCCCAGGCCGGCTTTTTGTTTTCATAAGGACAAGAAGCGCTGTTTTCGGCCGAAAATTTTTTCCCGTTTCGGCAGAAAACTCGTTTGCAGTTGTGATATGTGATGAAGAGATTTTATTTCGCTCCAACAAGTTTGGCGGCTATGGGCGCTCTATTTTTTTTGGCGGCTTTAGCGCTGTGTTTTTGGGGCGATTGCCTGTGGGGCGGCAAAATGCCCGTGGCGGCTGTGTATCAAAAATATATGCTCCCCTGGGCAGCGACAGCCTCTGCTGCTGAAGGAGCCCGGCAATGGGATTCGCTGTTGTGGGATAGCATGGCTCAATTTTATCCGTGGCGACTGCTCCTCCATCGCGCAGCGCAACAGGGCCAATTGCCCCTGTGGAATCCCTATCAGTTCGGGGGCTATCCGTTTGTCGGTAATGGCCAGTCGGCGCTGTTTTATCCGCCCAACTGGCTGTATTTTTTTGTGCCTCCGCAAATTGGGCTGGGGCTTTCCGCCGCACTCCATGTATTTTTAGGCGGCTTGTTTATGTGGGGCTTGGCCCGGGCATGGAATCTGTCTGTCTTGCCCGCTCTTTTCGCTGCGCTTGCCTTCTCCTACGGCGGATTTATCACAACATGGATCGAGCTGCCCACATTGCCCAACAGCCTCATCTGGCTGCCATTATACGCCTGGGGCGTGGAGCAAGCTGTGCGTGCGGCAAGAAAGCCGCTTTCTGCTTGCGCTGGCGCTGAGGATAATCACATGCCTCAGGACACATTTGTGTCTTTGCGCAGAGCGCTTTTGGGGATTGTGATGATGGCTTGCGCCCTAGGGATGTCCCTCTTAGCCGGACATTTTCAGATTGCGGCATATGTATGGATTTTTGGCCTCCTTTATGCCCTGTGTCGTGTGGCGAGTGTGCAGCCGCGGGGGACTTGTCTTCGCCTGCTGGGAGCTATTGTTCTCGCGTCAGGGCTGGGGCTGCTTTTGTCTGGGGCGCAGCTTATGCCCACATTAGAATTGGGCGCGCTGTCTGCCCGCGGCGCTGGAGGGCCCTCGCCTGAAGGCTTTCTTTTTCATAAGCAGCGCGCTTTGCAGCCCCTAGAGCTGCTGACATTGCTGTGGCCAGATTTTCTGGGCTCGCCCGTTCGCGGAGATTATCCGGGGATTAGCTATAGCGAACATTGCGGCTTTGTGGGAGCGATAACAATTGTGTTGGGCGTGCTGGGCCTTTGGCTGAAGCCGCGGAGGGGGATGTGCTGGCTATTTGGGGGACTGGCAATTCTGGCATTGTGGGGCGCCATGGGCGGGCTGCCTGCGCACTTGCTTTATTATGGCGTGCCCAAGTTGGGCCAGGCCGGGGGCTTTTCCCGCCTTCTAAGCATCTGGACATGGGCAGCCGCCCTGTGGGGCGCGGCGGGCCTGCAAGCATTGCTTGATTATCTTTGTATTAAATCTGCCTCCAGGCAAACAAATGCGCCCGGACAAAAGCCCTGCCCACAACATTTATCGTCCCGGACAATCGGGATTTCGCTTGCCGCCTTAATCCTGCTCCTGGGACAATTGATTCCCTGGGCCTATCGCTTTAATCCTCGTGCCGTGGCTGAGGATGTGTATCCTGAAACAGAGCTGATTCGGCACTTGAAACAGCGAATCCACACAGGACGCTATGTGGCGATTAATCCCCGCGCGCGCTGGACGCTTCTGCGCGTGCCGACAAATATCGTTTTGCCGCCCAATGCCGCCACTGTCTATGAATTGCGCTCTGTCGACGGCTATGATTCTTTGTTTCCCGCAACTTATCGAGCGCTGGCGGGACATATCGAGGGACAAGATCCGGCTCCTGCCGCCAACGGCAATATGCTTTTATACGAAAATGCTTCCGGCTGGCTCGCCGAAGAGGCGGATCTTGCTGTGCTGCCTCAAGATATCGCTCTGCCTCCCCGGATGCATATTGTCTGGAAGGGCGAAGGCTGTCAGATTATCGCCAGCCCCAGGCGCCAGCCCCGAGCCTGGATATGCTCTTCGCTGAACGCTCCTTTAGAAGAAACGAAGCCTGTTAAGATAGTTAAGGAAAAGCTTAATAGCTTAAGGTTGCGCTGCCCAGCTCAGCTGCAAAATACTTTTCTTGTGTTGCGGGAGCGGCTGGATCATAATTGGCTTGCTCTGGGAAATGGGCAAAAGCTACGCGAACAGCCCCTCGAGCAAGAAAAGGGGCGAATTGTTTTAGTTCCGCCAGGAACAAATTTCGTGGATTTTGTCTATTTCCCGAGTCGGCTTGTCGTGGGGCTATTCGGGAGTCTCATTGCTATAATGTTGCTATGTGGAATGTTAGCATTCGGAAGAATAGGCTTGCATTAATGATACGCCATGCCTCAATGAGCGTTAGCGAAGGCTGCGGCCGCCGGGAATTGTTGGGGATTATTGTGTGGGCGACAGGCGTCCTGCTGCTCACATGCCTGCCCTATGTGTACGCGTTGCAAATCGCGGACGGGCGAACATTCGGAGGCTTTTTATGGGGCGTGGACGAGGGAAATGTCTATCTGACATGGATGCGCCAGGCCGCTGAGGGAGAGATATTTTTTCGCAATCAATACACAACAGATCCAGAAAAGCCGCTGTTTTTCAATCTTTTTTTGCAATTGGGCGGACGGCTGGGCAGGCTGCTTCATCAGGATATGAAGATGATGTTCCATATTCTCCGCGTGCTAGGCGGATTTTTTTTGCTCGTCAGTTTTTGGCGGCTGCTAAAAGAAATCATTTCCGACAGCTTAGCGCGCTGGGCGGCGCTCGGATTGGCGTCTTTGGGCTCAGGCTGGGGCTGGCTAATTGTGCTTTTTTTCCCATATAGTGGAATTCATCCTGTGGATGTGGGGCAGGACTGGCAGACGCAGCCCGAGGCTGTTACATTCCTGTCCCTGCTCCTCAATGGCCTGTTCACGACTTCTATGGCTCTGATGTGTTTAACATTTTTTTTCACGCTACGCGCCCTTCGTGATAAAGACAAACGAAGCATTTTGTGGGCAGGATTGTGTCTGTTGATTTTGGGCAATATCCACACATATGATGTGTTTGCCGTGTGGCTGACATTAGCCGCTGGGGCCTGTTTGGGAATTTGGGGCGCGGACTCGCGCCTGAAGGCTTTAGGGGATATAGCGAAAATCATCGGCCTAGGCTTGCCGTCTTTTTTGTGGGCAATATATGCGACATTTGCGGATCCGGCCTTTTTAGCAAAAGGGCTGACGCCCACGCCAGCTTTTCGTTTTGTAGATTATTTTGTGGCTTATGGATTTATTGGACTGGCAGCGGGATTAAGCATCCTCTATTTCCTTTTGGCACACATTACACGAACGAGGGCTGTTTTTTTCAGAAAAAAAGAGCAAGAAAATTCGGACAAAAAAATATCGCTAAAAATCTGTTTCAGCAGAAATACAGGCTTTGCCCAATTTTCAATTTATTCTTTTCCGCTTCTCTGGATAATCGCACATATTCTAGTTTTATGTATGCCTGTGTCTTTTCAAAGGAAGATGATTGAAGGATTGCATTTGCCGTTATGCATTCTGGCCGGACTGGCTGTTGCCTGGCTTGCGCAACGCCTCACAGAACATTTGCGCCGTCAAGGAAAGCATAAACAAGCGCACGAGCGGGCCGTTCTTTTCGTCTGTGGCTTTATTGTTTTATGTCTGCCTTCAAATGCCCTGTTTGTTTCGCAATGTGTGCACAATGTGCAGACAAATAATGCGGAGCTGTTGCGCGTGCTGCAGCCGCCCATATATCTGGAGGCGGCTGACGCCAAGGCATTAGAATGGCTGCGAGAAAATGCCACGCGCGACGATGTTATTCTTTCCTCAAGCCTGATGGGCAGCTATATCCCCACATATTGCCAGGCCAAAGTCTGGATAGGGCATTGGGCGGAGACATTGCATTTTCGTGAGCGATTGCGTGCTGTGCCTGCCATTTATGGGCAAATCGCTCCCGAACAATGGAAGACATTGCTCCAGCAAATGCATATTTCTATTATTTATTATGGGCCGTATGAGCAAAGCTTAGGATGGGGGATAAGCGGCACAGATTTGACAAGGGCGGAATATGGGCAAAAATGGCGCATTACGGCCGAAAGGCATTTTTGGAAAATTTATGAGCAAGAGGGCGTGGGGATATATCGTGTGCCCTTTCTAGGGAGCGGAGAATGACAAGGCCAGCTATCCTCAGACATAAAGATGTTCAGGCGCTGGGCTTTTTGGCGCTCCTGTGGCTGCTCTTGCTCTGGCCTGTGACATTTGGCGGGAAGCTGTTTTTGCCGGCAGATATGTTAATGGTGATGCAGCCCTGGAAGGCCCATGCGCGGGAAATGGGCTTTGAGCGCGTCCAAACGCCACTTCTGGATGCCATCCAGCAGGCATATCCCTGGCGTAAATACGCTGCGAAACAAATGCGTCGCGGGATTATCCCCCTGTGGAATCCCTACATGAATTGTGGAACGCCTTTTATCGCCAACAATCAATCCGCGTGCTTTTATCCCGAAACATGGCTTTTTCTATTAATGCCGCCTGAACGCGCTTTTGGCTGGGCTGCCTTGTTTTCGCTGTTGCTCGGCGGAACATTTATGTATTTTTTCCTGCGTGTCTGTTCGCTCCGACGCCTCTCTTGCCTCTTTGGCTGCATTGCTTTTTGTCTTTCTGGCTTTATCGTTGGCTGGATGCTATTGCCCACAATCCGAGCTGTGCCGATGTGGCTGCCTCTTATGCTGCTGGGAATAGAACACATTTTTCGCACTGCCAAAAACGGCCGGGAACGCTTATCGTTATCGGAAGGATTCAAAGGAGCGTCTATTCTGGCGATTGCCACAGGAATGCAATTTCTGGCAGGGCATTTGCATGCTTCCTTTTTTGTGCTGCTGATAGCAGCCATTTATGGGCTGTTTCGCCTGATACAATTGAGCTTGTGCCAAGGGCTAAAGATGGCGGGAATAGCCGGAGGGCTTTGTGTAGCCGGAGCCATCGTCGGCACAGGACTGGCAATGTTACAGCTTCTGCCTGTTTATGAGCTGATACAGATGAATCCGCGCGCGGCCGGCTTGAGCTTTGCCGATGTGCGGAGAGGGGCCATGATTCCGGCGTATGCTTTATTAGGGCTGATGCCGGATATTTTCGGCAATCCCGTCGATTATAATTTCTGGGGCTATATTTTGTCGCCTTCAGCGCGCGAATATGTAGAAACAAGCTGTTATGTGGGCACTCCGACGCTTCTGTTGATGGCTTTAGCCGTCCTCTGGAATCGCCGCAAGAGGAATTCTCAGCTAACGCCCCAATCAGCTTCTCAAGCGGGGCCCCAGCACAATAATAGCAGGCTTTGTCTCAGAACAGCTAATATAAACACAGCCCAGCCAATATTTTGGCTGGGGATGTGGATCGGGGGCATTGGCCTGGCGTGGGGGACAGGCCTATATTATGTGCTTTATGTGCTTTTCCCGCCGTTGCGCCAATTGCCTGGCGTATCCAGAGCTGTGTTGATTTGTTGCTTTGCCGCGGCCGTATTGGGCGCCTATGGCTATGAAGCTTTGTCTCGCCGCCTGGAAGAAAAAGCTTATTCTAGCATCCGTCGTACGGCAGATGTCGTGGCTATTGCCCTGGGGCTGATGGCCTTAATTGGGGGAGCCGCTGTCTGGATATACAGCGCGCCTTTGGAAAGCGTGCTCCCTGGAATCGGAATTTATACATTAGCCCAGATTGGACGATTTTGGGGGCTATTGGCGATAACAATTGCCGCCGTAGGGATAATGACATGGACTGTTAACGCACATGTTCCTCTCTGGCGCTTTCGTTTAGGACAAGGGCTATTATTAGGCCTCCTCGCTTTAGATATGGGCTATTTTGCCGGACATTTTTGGCCCGCTGTTCCTGAAAAATATCTGCATGTTCCCTCCGCTGTGCTTGCACGGCTGAAAGAAGATACAGGCCTCTATCGCATGACATCGCTCATTGGCGAGGAGCGCGGGATTGATCGTATGCCGCCCAATTTGCCGATGGCGTTTGGCCTTCAAGATGTGCAGGGCTCTGATTCGCTTGTGTTCAAAGGCTATACAGATTTGTGGGGCATTGTCCCTAAAGACGAAAAAGGCAATCCCAGGCCGGAATCGCCTCTTCTTGATATGCTGAATTGCAAATATCTCGTGACATCATTAGATTTAAGCCGCACGCCGGGCTGGCGGAAAATAATGGATTATGAGACAGGCCTTTGGGAAAATACTGAATTGTGGCCGAGAGCTTATATTGCCTCCTCCTGGGAAACGCTGCCGGCAGATCAGGCGTTGAAGCGTTTAGCTGAACATCCAGAACAGGCCAAATATAATATTTTGCTGAGCAGCCCAGACAGAGGAGCAATGCCGCTTCCTTCCAAGAAAACAAACGCTTCCATCGTTGCTGTTTCTATAGGCCGCTATGACAGCAACATTGTGACAATAAAAATGGAAGAAGGCAATCACATCCTGCAAAAGACGCATAATAAATTGCTTGTGCTCGCAGATATTTTTTATCCGGGCTGGCGTGTGTATGGAGACGGCCAGGAGCTTTCTCTTTGGCCCGCAAATTATATTTTGCGTGGCGTATGGGTGGCTCATCCTGTTCAACGTATAGATTTTGTGTATTTTCCCGCTTCATTTGCGGCAGGAGCCTTTTTGTCGTGTGTGAGCCTTATGTTGTTGTGTGCAGGGCTTGCTATGAGCTGGCAATTCAGCAAGAGGAAAAGGCAGGAATGAAGGAGGATAGCGAAAAGAAACGGCAAGCAGAGAGACAATCATCTTGCGCTTCTCCTACATCTTCGTCAAGCCAGCTGTTTTTACGCCGGCGCCGCTTGAATCGCTGGCTTGGGCTCGCCATAGGCCTTGGCACAGGGCTCTTGCTTTTGGGCACAGCAGCCGATTATGGCCTTACATATGATGAGCCTGTGTATGCGTCTCGATCAATGCGGGCAGGAGAATGGCTGGGGCTGCTCTTTACAGCCCCGGGCCTTGCTCTGGAACAGGATACAATTGCGCGACTTTGGGAGGCAACGGGAGATGAGCAAGCAGGCTTGCTCAAACTTCTAGCGTGGCCTCTCGCCATGACTGCCGCGCCCTTTGTATCGCCTTTAGCTGCTATTCGCGCTGCCCCGTGCGTGCTAATGGGCCTTTTCATAGGGCTCATGTTTGTATTTTTGGCTAACAGGAGAGGACGGCTGGAGGCGGCTTTTGCCTGCCTGGGCTTAATGTTGATGCCGCGCGTGTTTGCTCATATGCATTTGTTAGCTTTAGATGCGCCTGTGATGGCGTTTTCTTTTTTAGCTGTGGCCGCTGCCTATATCGCCGCGCAACAGGAAGCGCAACAGCAATGTCGCTGGGCGATTTGGGCCGGATTGTCCGGGCTGAGCTTTGGCGCTGCCATCAGCTTTAAGGCGAATGGCTGGCTTGTCCCCTTTATTGTGTTGCCCTGGCTATGGATAAGACGAAGCTGGCGTTTATCAGGAGCAATCCTGGCCGCATATGCACTGTTAGGGCCGCTTGTCTTTGTAGGGACATGGCCATGGCTTTGGCACAATACATTGGAGCGTCTCGTTCGTTATTTCAGCTTTTTTGCGAAACATTATCCTGTGGGCACACTGTATTGGGGGAAAATTTATGTCATAGCGCCCTGGCATTATGCGCCTGTCATGTTAGCTATTACAACGCCTCCTGTTATTTTGATCCTGACGCTTTTGTGCATTGTTCTCTTTTTGCAGCGAAATAAAAAAAGAACGACAGCTTCTCAAGCGAGCCAGCCGCCCCTCCTCAATGCCATCGCTAAAAACAATAATGATCATGTAGGCCTTATGTTGTGGGCTGTTTTCGTTAATATGATCCCCTGGATTATGCCTGATGCCCCTAAATATAATGGAGAAAGGCTTTTTTTGCCTGTTTTTCCTTATCTGGCTGTTTTAGCTGCTTTGTCCTTTGGGACAATAGCACGCTTTTTAGGACAGCGCCTCGCTACTTCTAGGCGTGAGCAGCAATTTATTTTCGCCTTGCTGCTTCTTTTCACATTAGCCCCACAAATATATCAAACAGGGCAATTTCATCCGTATGGGCTGTCATACTATAATATGTTTATAGGCGGCTTGCCTGGAGCTGCAAGGCAGGGAATGGAGCCCACATATTGGGGCGAAGCTTTCTATGCAGCTGTGCCCTGGCTCAATCAACATGCTTCGCCTTCCGCTATTGTGTGGATCAATATTCCGGGATTTGTTTCTTCCGTCGCGATATATCAACAATTTGGCTTGCTGCGTCCCGATGTGCGTCTTGTTGGAGGCGACGCAGCCTTTGGAAAGGCAGATTATTATGTCGTAATGAATAAGCCGACAGAATGGGACGCGCATGCCAGGGAGCTTGTGCAGCGCAGACAAGCGTTATACATCAAAGAATTGAAGGGCGTGCCGCTATTGTGGATATTTGGACGCCGCTAAAAGGAGAACAGGCGTCGCTGCTTTCATACGGAACACAACATTGCCCCGAAGAAATAAAAAATTTTTGGGGGCGCCGCAAACAACATAAAATGATAAAAAAATGGAAGAAAAGCTGCTCGAAGCCTTAAAAGGAAAGCCTCGCATAAAGCTGTTAGCCTGTGATGTGGATGGCGTGCTGACAGACGGCGGGATGTATTTTAACGCCGAAGGACAGGCCTTTAAATGTTTTAATGTTAAAGACGGACTGGGGATAACGCTTTTGCGCGAAAGCGGCGTAAAAATTGCTTTTATTTCAGCGGACAATTCTGAAATCAGTCGCCAGCGGGGCGAAAAATTGCGTGTACATTATATTTGTCTTGGCGTCACTGACAAGGCGCAGGCTCTGCGCGAAATTATGGCCCAGGAGGGCTTATCCGGCGAGGAGATTGTGTATGTAGGCGATGATTTGCCGGATTTATGCGTTGTGCCGCTTGTCGGACTTTTTGTGGCGCCTTCGGATGCTGTGGATGAGATAAAAGCCCAAAGCGCTTATGTCACATCCGCGTCCGGGGGACACGGAGCCATTCGTGTTGTTTGTGATGCTATTCGCGCTCATAACGAGCGACTGGAAAATAATTTCCAGAAAAGTAAAGAAAGCTCTGCAGGGGGAGGCCCTGATTGTGGCTGAGCTGGGCATTTGCATTGTGAACTGGAATACAAGCGAGCTTTTGGATCGTTGTCTGAAAAGCATTTTGCAGCATAAGGGGACTTGTCAAATAGATGTTGTTGTTGTGGATAATGCCTCCACAGACGGCAGTGTGGAAATGATAAGGGAGCGGCATCCGTGGGCGCGGCTTATCGCCAATACGGAAAATCGTTATTATGCAGCGGCCAACAATCAAGGCCTTAAAGCGCTCCACACGCCCTTCAAATTATTGCTCAATCCTGATATTGAAGTGTTGCCCGGGGCTTTGCAGGCGCTTCTCGATTTTATGCGAACGCATCCGCAGGCGGGCGCGGCGGCTCCGCGTTTACGGGGGCCTGATGGGCGCATTCAATACAGCTGCCGGACATTTCCCCGCCCAGAAATAATTTTTTTCGAGGCGTTGGGGCTTTCCCGTTTATTTCCGCGCAGCCGCATCTTTGGCAAATATCGGATGAGCTATTGGGATTATAATGAAGAACGTCCTGTGGAGCAGCCCATGGCCTCGGCCTTGCTTTTGCGGCAGGCGGCTCTTGATGATGTAGGACTATTTGATGAACAATTTCCTATGTTTTTTAATGATGTAGATTTGTGTCAACGGCTGTGGGAGGCAGGCTGGGAAATTTGGCTGGTGCCACAGGCCGAAATGATCCATATCGGCGGCGCCGCTACACGCCTTGTGCGGCGTGAGATGATTATTGAATCACATCGCAGCTTCATTCGTTATTATGAAAAGCATTATCGGGGCAAAATCCATCCTCTCATATATGCGGCAACAATTGGGCTATTAAAAGTAGGATTATGGGCAAGATTGGGATTTTGTCCAAGGAGGCCGGCAAAAAATGTCTTCTCCCCAAATTGATGAAAAGCTGTTGGAAATTCTCGTTTGTCCTGTGGATAAAGAGCCTGTGCAGCAGCAAGGCGATTTCATTGTCTGCACGGCCTGCAAAAGAAAATATCCCATTCGCGATGGCATTCCTGTAATGCTTGTGGACGAAGCCATCGTGGAAGACGCGCCGACTCAAAGCGGGGACAATTGAGAAGCTTTAATGGCTTTTTCGCAGCCTATTACGCCCGCTCATCAGAAAAAAATCATCACACAAAACAGCGGGCTTTATTTTATGGGATATTTGAAATGGAGAGAATGTATTGAAGCCCGAAATTCCGCTTAGCATTATTATTGTGAGCTGGAATGTTTGTAAAGATTTGGAAGCGTGTTTAGAATCGTTGCGCCAAAATAGGGATGTGCCATATGAAATAATTGTTATTGATAATGCTTCTTCTGATGAAACGCTTTCTATGTTAAAAAATTATCCAGAAGTATGTGTTATCGCCAATGAGACGAATAGGGGCTTTGCCGCGGCAAATAATCAGGGGCTGCAAAAAGCTAGAGGGGCATGGCTTTTGCTTCTCAATCCAGACACAATTGTGCCGCAGGGGGCGTTGCGCGAGCTGATTGCTTTTGCGCAGGCGCATCCCGAGGCAGGCATCATTGGGCCGCGACTGCTTAATCCCGACGGCTCCTTGCAATATTCATGCCGTCGCTTTCCTACAGTGCTGGCCGGAATGTTCCGGCATACATTTTTAGGGCGGCTTTTCCCTCAGGCTAAGAGCATGCGTGATTATTTGATGTGCGAATGGGCGCATGATGAGCCGCGCGAAGTGGATTGGCTTTCCGGCGCTGCTATGCTCATAAATCGCCGCGCTTACGAGCAAATTGGCGGCTTAGACGAAGGATTTTATTGGGGATCGGAAGATGTAGATTATTGCTATCGTATGCATCAAGCAGGCTGGAAAGTGCTGTATACGCCACAGCCTGCCATTATACATAAGGTCGGGCGCAGCAGCGATCAAGCGATTATTCCCACAATCATTCGTACACATCGCAGCATGCAACGACTGTACAACAAACATATTGGGCGTAATTTTCTGCAGCGTGCGATCGTAGGCCTGGGCATTTGGATACGCGCCGGGCTGCTGTTGACAACAGTGTGGCTGCGCATGCAGCTACATAAATGGCGCAGCCGCAGGAAGCGATAAAATGCTTTTCCTCCGATATGCTTCGTTGGCTTTGTTAAGCTTTTTCTTATGCGTTGCGCCTCTTGTCGCTGGCAAGCTGTGGCCCTGGCAGGGCCTGCTTGTAGGCTTGACAAGCAGCCTGGCGCTTCTGCTCTGGCTCGCCGGAGGATTATTTTCTCCGGCAAAAGAAATTGTTCTTGCAAAAGACACGAAGAGGCCAGCCCCCTCCCATATCGCTTCTTTCACAGAAACGAAAATATCTTTTTGCCCGGATGTCTGCGACATCGCCTTGGGATTTTTTTTAATCTGGCAATGCTTATCCTGGCTTGTTTCTGTGTACAGATTCGCTACAGATGTCTATCTTATTAAATTATTTGCTGGCGTTATAGCCTTCTGGATATTTCGTTATGGAGGATTTTTGCCAGCCCGGATTGGCAAATCAAAAGCCCATACAACTTTATGGCCCCTTGCGGTCTGGGCGCTTGTCGGCGGCGGCGCGCTTGTGTCCCTGCTGGGCTTGCGGGAATATGTCCGCACTGTTTTCTTTTTGGAACAAGCGCATTGGCGCGTTTTCAGCACAATGCTGAATCCCAATGTGCTGGCCGGCTATTTGCTCTTGACATTTTTCCCCACGCTCGCCTTGCTTTTAGGCTGGCAAAGCCGAAGGCGCAAATTTCATAATCTCCCCCAATCAGCACATCCTGCTACAGCCTTCTCCTATACGCCGGACAAAAAACAAGCGCCCCAGGCCACAAAAAAGAAACAGACTCCGGCTACAAATTCTGTGAAATGTGAGCCTCCTCGTTATGCTGAGATTGCGGCTTTTTTCGCCGCGATATTAATGCTATCTACATTGCTGCTCACAGGCTCGAAAGCGGGCCTGCTCGCCTTATTGGCCGGGCTTGTGATTTTTGCTCTGTTTGGGCTTTCAGGCAAGCCCAAATCGCAAGCCCTGATGTTAGGGCTTGTCATATTGCTCATTGTCTCCGCTTTCATTGTCCCGCCCTTGCGCTTACGGCTGTTACAAGCTTTTGACGCGCAAAGCCATTCCACAATGTTTCGGCTATACACATGGCAGGCCACATGGGAAATGATTAAGGCGCGTCCCTGGCTGGGCTTTGGCGGCGGCGCCTATGAGCATATCTTTCCTCGTTTTGCCATAGCGGGCTATACACGCGCGGCACATCAATCCTTTTTGCAACTGGCGGCCGAGACGGGGATCCCTGGATTAATGTTGGGCATGCTTTGGGGCGGCCTTGTTTTGGCTCGGCTGTGGACATTAGCCCGCTTTGCCCAGGGATTGTCAAGACACATTGCCGCCGCCGCGTTCGCTGCTTTGCTGGGCTCCGCCCTGCAGGAACTTTTTGATTATCCCTGGCATATCCCGGCTGTAAGCTTTAGCTTTTTTGCTGTAGCAGGAATAGGATTGGCGCCATGGCAGGAAATTAGACAGAGCCTCAAGAGCAAAGAAGCGCCTCCGGAAGGCGCCTCCAGCATATTTTGCTGTTGTCAAAAATTTTTCTCTGCGCGCAGCCGTCTCCTCCGTGGCTGTGGCTTCGCATTCGGCTTAATTTTATGTATATATTGTGCCAAGAATTTAGGAGCAGAATGGATCGCAATGCGGGCGCAAGCTGCCGCTGAAAGTCACGCGCTGGCGTATGCCTCGATGCTGTATGAACGGGCAGCGCGCTGGAATCCAGCCCAGGCGCGTTTCTGGATTGAAATTTCTAGGATAGAAGAGGCGCTGGCATTAGCAGGCGCTGAAAATGCTTTGCCGCGGGCAATACAAGCCCGTTTGCGAGCCCTCGCCTTGCAGCCGACAGAGCCTCTTAATTATCTGGCTTTAGCACGGCTTTACGATCGAGCCGGAAGGCTTGAGGACGCCTTGGCAGCCGCCCAAGCAGCCCTCCAACATTATCCACGTTATCCGCGAGGCCTGGCCGCTTTAGGACAATTACAAGAGAAAGCCGGACAATTTGAGGCGGCAGGACGTACATATCGCCAATTAGTTGCATTGCAAAAAGGGCTTGTCGGACAATGCGCGCCTATTGAAGGGATCACGGAAACAGCTTTCGCGTGGGGCTGGATTGGATTGGGAGACGAAGCGCAAAGAAAAGGCCATCAAACGGAAGCCCTGATGCATTATGGCAAAGCGGCGTGCCTTTTAGAACAGGCCATTAATGAACAGATGCGCTTCAAAGAAATCACAGGGGGCGAGGAAATAGGCTTGAGTCATTTGGCAGAAGATACATCCCTGGCACAACAAGTTTTGGAGCGGCTACAACGGCTTAATAATCCGCTTTCCTGGAAGAGGCAAATCCGTTTATATTTCGCTTTGCGCCGCGAGGAGGACGCAAAGCTTCTGTTAGAAAAGCTCGTACGCGCTACGCCACAAACGCCAGCAGATAAGATGGCGCAAGCCTGGGGCTTTTTGAAGCTGGCTCAGCAAAAACAAAATGAGCAACAAGAGGATTGGCGGACTTTAGCGAAGAAAGGATTACATCTCATTGCAGCTGCAAAGAGGCAAATAGCTCCGCAAGCTTTGCCGCCGGGCTGGCTTGAGGAAGAGGGGCGAGCATTGGAGACATTGCGTCAATGGGCCGTCTCTCAGCTGTCAGAGAGACGGCCTTAAAAGGAGCGCCAACAAATATGGCTAATGTGCTTGTAGTTCATGGGCCTAATTTGAATCTCTTAGGCTTCCGCGAGCCTAATGTGTATGGCGAAAAAACATTAGAGGAAATTAATGAAGCCATTCAGCAAGAAGCCGCGAAATTAGGCTTAAATGTGCGCATTGTCCAAAGCAATCACGAGGGCCATCTTGTAGACGCCATCCAGCAGGCATATGGCTGGGCGGAAGCCATCATCATCAATCCAGCTGGGCTGACACATACATCTGTTGTTTTGCGCGATACAATCCAGGCCGTGCGCCTGCCTACTGTGGAAGTGCATTTGAGCAATATTGCGGCCCGGGAAGAATTCCGTCAGCGTTCCTTAATTGCCCCTGTCTGTATGGGGCAAATTTCAGGCTTTCGCTGGATGAGCTACATTTTAGCCTTGCACGCCATCAAGGCCTTATTGGAGCAACAGCGATGATGCCCAATTATATCCAGCGTTTAACAAAAATTCGTGAGCATCTCGACGCACAAGATATTCAGGCTGCATTAGTTGTTCAGCCAGCCAATGTACGCTATCTCACAGGCTTTCGCGGCGAAGGCTATCTTCTCATCAGCCCAGAGGCTGTGCATGTGTGCACGGACGGCCGTTATAAGCAGGAAGCGGCGGAAGTCGCCAGCGTCGCCGAGGCTGTCTTTGACGAGAATGGACATTTAGCCGGCGCCCTCGCAATTCTGCAGGAATTCTCCGTTTCCCGCGTGGCTTTTGAAGCCGAATATGTCACATTTGCCGCCTATCAGCGGCTTCAGGAAAAATTGGGGAATGCGGCTTTGCTCCCAATGAACAAGCTCGTGGAGCAGCTACGACTGATAAAAGATGAGGAAGAAATTGCGGCTATCCGCGCGGCAGCGCAGCGCACAGATATGGCTTTAGCTGCCTTTTTGGAGGGTTTGCAGCCCGGAGAAACAGAACGGCGGCTGGCGCTGGCGTTGCAGGCGGCTTTAGCCGATCAGGAGCTTGAGCCCGCTTTTTCTATTATTATGGCCAGCGGGCCTTCTGCCGCCCGGCCGCATGCCGTCCCCACAGGCCGCGTATTCCAAAAAAACGAGATGTTGAAAATTGATGTGGGCGGGCGCGATAGCAGTACAGGCTATTGCTGTGATTTAACACGAACAGTTTTTGCCGGCGAGCCAGACGCCAAATTCCGGGAAATCTATCGGCTGGTGCAGGAAGCGCAACAGGCAGCGATTGAGGCGGCACGCCCGGGCCTGCGTGGCTGCGAGCTGGATGCTGTGGCGCGGCAGATTATTAACGCAGCCGGCTACAAAGAACATTTCAGCCACGGCCTGGGACATGGCGTGGGCTTGCAAGTCCATGAGGGGCCCCGCATTTCCGCTAAAAGTGAGGACATTCTGCAGCCGGGGATGATTATCACAATAGAGCCAGGCATATATATCCCCAATTGGGGCGGCGTGCGATTGGAGGATACAGTGCTGATTACGGAAAATGCCTGTGAAGTGCTGACACACAGCCCCAAAGCGGATTATTGAAGTTCCCCCTCGCCTCAGCCTTTAATTGAGCAGCTTCAAAGTTTTATTTGTCATATAGACAATAGGGGAGGAAAATGCTATGAGGCTGCGCCCCCATCATCTCCTGGATATTATCACACAATACGGCGCAGGACAGCCTTTTGTGCCCAGCGCCTATGGGCATGCAGTGCACACAGTGGCCGCGCTTGTCTTGCAGGAATTGCAGACGCCTATAGAAATGATTGTGGGCGCGGATGACATCTGCGCGCCGTGCTCCAAGCTTGTGGAAGGCCGCTGTACAGATAATCTTTTGGCTTTTGCTCCTCCTATGAGCAAGCAGGAATACAACGACGCGTTAGACAAGCGATTATTAGCTCATTTAGGGCTGCAAGAGGGGGACATTTTGACAATGCAAGCTTTTTGTAAGCGCGTGAAAGAGCATCTCAAGGATATTGAAAAAATATGCACACATCCGCGCGAGGATCCGCAAGCCCGGCTTGCCTATTTAAATGCAGGGCTGCAGAACTTGGGGATGTTTTTTGAGGAAGAAGAGGAAGGATAAAAAAGAAAAGCCATGGCTGTAAGGAGGGCTTGTCAGGCGAAGCCTGTTTTGATATATTGATATATCCATATATCCTCAATCCCAGGGAAGGATTTCAAGATGTCGCCTATCCGTGTACTAGTTACAGGCGTATGCGGCAAAATGGGCCGTCTCGTAGCCCAAAATGTCCATGAAGCTCCGGATTTGCAGCTAGTAGGAGGCGTGGATCCGGCGGGCGTGGGACATCTTCTCAATGAAATTGTGCCCGGACTGGCAGATAAAATCCCGATTAGCGGACATCTCAGTGGCGCTATAGAAGACAGTCAGCCCGATGTGCTTGTGGATTTTACATCTCCCGCAGTCGTGATGGGCAATATAGAGACAGCTCTGGAGGCGGGCGTGGCCTGTGTCGTGGGCACAACAGGGCTTTCGCAGACGGACATCCAGGTTGTGGCCCGGATGTGTGAAGCTAAAAATACGCCCGCCATTATCGCGCCGAATTTCTCCCTGGGAGCTGTATTGATGATGCGATTTGCCGCCCAGGCGGCAAAATTGTTTGATTATGCAGAAATTATTGAATATCATCACGAAGCGAAAAAAGATAGTCCTTCAGGCACAGCGCTCAAGACGGCAGAGATGATGGCCGAAGCGCGGGAAGAGCCTTTCTGTGAGCCTGTGACGGAGTTGCAGCGCGTGCCGGGCTGCCGTGGCGGCGTGGGCGCGGGCGTGCATATTCATGCCGTGCGGCTGCCGGGATTTGTCGCCAATCAGGAAGTGCTCTTCGGGGGGCGTGGCGAGATTCTGAAAATTGCCCATTATACGACAAGTCGTGAATCTTTCATGCCCGGCGTCTTGCTTGCCATACGGCAAGTGCGCGCCCAAAAAGGGCTTATTTATGGCTTAGAACATTTGCTTGAAGCAAACAAATAAAGAGGAGATCAGCAATGGGCTTGAAAGTTGGGATTGTCGGCGTGGGGCCTGTTGGGGATCGGATTTATGCCTGTTTGAAGGAGCGCAATTTTCCCCTGGCGGAGCCTCCTGTTGTGATGGCGACACAGGCGC
Organism: uncultured Armatimonadia bacterium; assembly: GCA_964622325.1. GTDB lineage: Bacteria > Armatimonadota > Zipacnadia > Zipacnadales > UBA11051 > JAJFUB01. Next base: position 3,102 of record CAZUOJ010000003.1, on the reverse strand, counting down.
GTCGGGAGATATTAGGCGGGGAGGAAGTGGATGTCCAGCAAGTGGCGCCGGAGCTGTTTCAGGGGCTGGATGTTGTCTTTTTTGCGGGCCGCGAAGGCGCCAAAGGCGCTTCCGTCCAGTGGCGCGAAACAGCGGAAAAAGCCGGCGCTGTCTGCATTGACAATGGCTCGGATTTTCGCTTGCATCCGGATGTGCCGCTTGTCGTGCCGGAAGTCAATATGGAAGATGTGACGCCAGACACGCGCTTCATCGCCAGCCCCAATTGCTCCACAATCCAGATGGTAGTGGCGCTCGCTCCTTTGCATCGCGTTGCCCGCATTCGGCGCATTGTTGTGACGACTTTCCAATCTGTTTCGGGCTGGGGCGCGGCTGCCCAGGATGAACTAAGGGCCCAATTGCCCTGTTTGATTAATGGCAAAAAAATCGTCTGCGATCCCAGCATCTTCCCCAGGCCCATTGCCCTGGATTGTCTGCCGCATATTGATGTGTTTTTGGACAATGGCTATACAAAAGAAGAAATGAAAATGCTTTACGAAACACGGAAGATATTGCACGATCCGCATATTGATGTGGTGGCCACGGCAGTCCGTGTGCCTGTGGAAATCGGGCACGCCGAATCCATCAATGTGGAATTTGAAAAGCCTATGAATGCGGAAAAGGCGCTGGAGATTCTGCGCGATCCGCAGCAAGCCGAAGGCGTCGTTGTGATTGATGGGCCCACGCAGGATCCGGAGCGTTTAGCCTTTTTGGCGCAAAAAGGCGACAAGCCGCGCAAGCCGTGGATAATGCACTGGGAAGTGACGGAGCGACAATATCCCACGCAGGCGGACATTCGCAAAGACGAATGGAAGGATATGACATTAGTGGGGCGTATTCGCGATGATCATTCACGCCCCCATACGATTAATTTATGGTGTGTGGCGGACAATTTGCGCAAAGGCGCCGCCACGAATGTAGTGCAAATTGCCGAAAAAATGATTGCCCGGGGGCTGATTGCTGTATAGCGAAAATTTAGAAGCTGCCCAAAGAACGATGGAAGCATTCTGGGCTATCAGGCTTAATCCGCAGGCATAAATTGTTAAAAATTGGGCTAGGGCTGTATGTCTGTATATAAATAAAATAATTTAATCCCCAGAGATTATTCTGGGGATTTTCCTTTGAGAGGAAAGCATGTCGGGCGTCTTATTCATACGGCATAGGCCAGGGGCCTGCCGTTTCCGGCACGACATAAATGAAGCGGCTGAGCCGGCCGCCGGGCTTGCCTGCGCCCGCCTGAAGAATCCGTATCGTATAATCTCCGGCCTGAGGCAATGTGACTTCGACAGCCTCCAGAAAGCGAGGGCGTTCGGGGCCATCCCATTCCATAATCGCCTGTTTGTCGGGGCCCCATATTTCAATTCGTAAATGCCCGCCGCCCCACCAGCTCTGTGTTTGAAAATAAATTTTATGCTTCTTGCCCCCTTGGCTTTCCGGAATAGAGATTTTCCATTCGCCGCCGCGAGGCGTACTTTCCGTCCACCATTCTAGCCCTGGATGGGGCACTTTCTGCGGATTAAAAAAGCCGCCCCGCTCTGTGCCATACGCATTTAAGGGCGTTGTGACTTCATAAGCATAATCTTTGAAACGTCCCATGATATAGCGCGTCAGGGCTTCTGTGCGGCCGCGTTGCCGCTGCTCAGCCTGATAGCCCGCAATAAGCGCGGCGCCTGCCCGCGCCACCTCCTGTTGATAGCGCTTCAGCAGCGCCTGCGCCACATCTATGTCAGCTGCCAGCAAGAAGATTTCCCCTGTGTCCAGCTCCGATAGCCGCAGAAGAAAGCCTTCGGAAGTTTGCTGGAGGGATATGGGCTGAAAGCGGCCACTGTCCACACGCGCCGCATAAAAAGGCTGCAGCCACGGAAGTTTAGGAATACGAATAGTCACATTTTTTTGCGGCGTAATCGCAAAATCCTCCGCCAGACTTTCATAGGCATCATTCACAAGCACAATTAAGAGAGCCTGCAAGCCGCAAATAAGCGTACGCGTCCAGACACGAGGATTGTCACATCGGGCCAGATCTGTCGGATGCGCTTGCAGGATGAGCGGCTCCAGGAGCTTAAAACGCTGGAATGTCTGGCTGAGGGCGTTCATTACATCCGGGAAATTCGGCGCGCCATAGAAATGCGTGGAATCCGACTCTTCATTAAAGGCTTCCCAGCCCAAAAAGCCGCGGGCGCCCGCGCCTAACGCATACAGATATTGAATCACAATCTCGCGATCAAAAGGCGGGCGGGGGAATTTCATCTTCTCCTTTTTGCGATCCTCAAAGCCCACTTGCGGAATCATATCCACACGCCGCGGGCCCGCTGCCAGTCGACAAGTGTGCGTGACTTCGCGGATCCAGGAGAGCGGCTGGCCGATCGCTAAGGGATAACAATCAGGCGTGACAATATCAGGAATCTGGCTGTACACATAATAATTCGCCGGCTTATATGTTAAATCCAATGTCATCGCCACAGGCGTCACAGGATCAGCTGTAAAACAGGCTTCCATATCCCGCACACAATCCGGCGCCAGATAGCCTATGCGCAGGGGATGTGGCCAGGAGCTGGAAAAATAATCGCCGCAATCCGGCTCATCACGCAGAAAATAGGCATACAAGGCCGAATGCTGGACAACATCCTCGACAGGCTTGCCGCCCACATAAAAGCCACAACGCAGGCCATAAGCAGCATAACGATCCAGGCTCGCCCGATCCTGCCTTCCAAATAACACGATTGTGTTCCAGCCGGCCTTGACAGCTTCTTCCAAATTGGCGGGGCCATACAGCCCCAAAGGCATAAATTCTTCCAGCGTGCGCAGCGTACATGCCACTGCCACGCCTCTATCATTGACGAGCTTATATGTATGAAAGGAGCCTTTTGTCAACGGACGAGATAAGCGAATTTCCAGAGGACAAATCCCATGGACAAAGCTTGGCGCCGGCATTAGCGTCTGCTTTGTCACATCCACGCCATCGACAAAGATTTTCCCAATTCTGCCCGGCTGAGGCCCATGTTGTTGCGCCACACGCCAGACGATTTTTCCGTCTTCCCGCCACGCGATTGTTTCAATCCGAAAGGG
>CAZUOJ010000002.1:95207-110836 GCA_964622325.1 uncultured Armatimonadia bacterium | reverse complement strand
TCGCTGCCATTGCCCGTGTAGGGGACAAAGCGCGGGCGCCAATCCGCCCCCTGCGGACTGTATTGCAGCTGCGCATTCGCATATTGAATGCCCGCCAGCGCGAGCTGGGACGCCGCCACGACATCGGTGTGCCGCGCCGATTGCCCCTGATTGTAGGTGACGAGGGCGGCAAACAAAATGCCCACCAGCAAGATTACGCTCATCAGCAGTACGGCGATGAGCAGGGCCTGTCCGCGGCGCCCCAAGCTACTCCGCTTTCCGAAGGAAGCGATTTTGCCTGTGCCTGCCATTTTTGGATGGAAACGCTGCGTGCTATTCATGGCCTGAGCCGTTCATTATGCCAAAACATCCTGCGCCATTTGGCTTTATCTGCGGCGAAAATCTCGCCTTATGGACTACATCCTGCGGATTAATGTCGTGAGATGTGCAGCACTGCTTGTGTCCGCACGGGCACAGCCGTAACAGGCTGATCCGGCGGCACTACAAGATTCTGGGCCCCGCTCCGATAGGGCTCCAGATCCACAAAACGCTGCGGAATCAAAGTGATATTGATAATCTCTGCCGTGGAATAATCGGCATAGAGCACATCATCCCGATATTCGCCACCGGGCGCAAAATTGCGCCGATAATAATAAGAAATATACAGGGCGAAAGTATCCAGATTAGGCCCGAATTGCGGCGGCGCCGGCGGCTCATAGCGATTGAAACGCACCTCCGCCCATGTCTGATTGTCCGGCATAAAGACACTGAATTCATACAGGCCCAGATCCGCTTGATTAATCTCCTGAACATATGTATATTGGGCGCGACGCGTGTCGTTGGCTGTGGTGGCGACAGCCGCCACCCGGATGCTGCCCGGCACAATCTTGGCCGGCGCGCCAGAGCTGTCGCTTTTTTCGGGATTGATCCGATAGGCAATCGGCATTTGCGGCTCGCCCCATTCGGTGGGCGGCTTCGGATAAATCGGCGCCACAGGCGCTGTTTGCGTCCCGCTGCCACTGCCGTCGTATGTGTCCCCTTCAATGCGCAGCGGATAGAATTGGCCCGCGCCCGGTGCTGTGCCGGGATTGGGCACTTCAATCTTGACTGTGCGCCATTCCCCCACGAGCACGGTCCCTGTCGCCGAATTGTAGCGCAGCTTGAGCTCCGGCGGCACGATATTGAAGGTATCCAGCACAATCTGATTGTAGGCACTGCCATCCCAGCGATACAAAAGCAAGCGCGGCTGCAATTCCGAAGTCGCCTGAGACAGCGGCCCCGCAAGCGGGATCAGGCCATTATTGGGCGTCCCCATCCACATCCCATGCCGCGCCTGATACACGGCGTTATTCTCCTGGGCCGCCAAAGCCTCCCCCATAATCCGCTGGGGCTGGAACTTCACATGCTCATGCAGATAGACAAGATTGGTGCTGCCATCATTCGGGCATTGCTCCACATAGCCCACATGCATCGTCTTATCATCCAGACAGATTGTGGCTGTGGCCGGAATATCATAATTCTCCCGCGGCGTGAGGGCATTTTCCACAATGGCCTGGCCCGGCACAAAATCCCCATTGCTGTCAAAACTGCCGAACACATAGCGGCCGAGCGCCGGATCCCATTGATAAGCCCCCTCCTGGCGCACCAGCACGAAGGGATTATGATCATCGTATGTTTTGCCGTTGCTCAAATCCGGCGGCTTCACACAAAAGCGCACGACTTTATATTCCCCATTGGGAAACATCCGCGGCCGCCGCGGCGTCACCAGATTCCCTTCGGCATCGGTTTCCGCCGGCACGAACACAATCTCGGAATAATCCGTCACAGCGCTTGTCCCGACTGGATATGTCGGCGGCGGATACACATAAATCGCGTTCGCCAGCTCACGGCGCATCTGCTCCGCCGCGGCCCGGGCGATCTCTTGCAAGCGCACATTAATTTGCCCCTGCGTGGCCATATCCAGCCCCGCCATCATGGGAGCAAACAGCAGGCCAAACAAAATCACGAGGATGGCCAGCACGACGAGCACTTCCACCAGCGTAAAGCCGCCGTGTCGGTTCATTTTTCGCAGGCCTTTAAGGTGAGCAATGTTGGGCGTGTGCATCTTCGTATGCCTAATGGGCCGTATCTGTGGGCTTGACCAGCCAGGCTTCCGCCGGCCCCACATTGTCCGTCGTAAACAATTCCTCATCCAGCAGCTTCACGGATCCATCCCAGTACAGCACCAGATATTGGCCATGGCCATTGAGCTGATAATACGGCCGATGATAATTGCACCAGGTCACGATAGTGTCATCCGCCGGCATCACATCGCCGGGCGTTGTCACGAGATAATCTGTCCCATTAATCGTGACTTGTTTTACATTTGTGGTCAGTTGCCGCTGATAATCATTCGGATAATCGCTCGCGGTCGCCCACCGATAGGGCATGTACTTGTATTGCTTCAAGGGCGCATTCGTCGGCTTGGCCAGCGGATCGGGCAAAATATAGCTGGCGTAATATTCCGGATCATCCACAGTCAAATTCGCCCCGTTGAGCGTCTTGGTGTGCCGCGGGCAATGCAGGGTGCCCCGATCCCGCAGATAGCCCAGCACAAACAGCGTCTGCAAGGAGGGCCAGGCCGCCAGATCCACGCTGGAGCCCGTCGGCGTCGGCACGCCGTTCACTATTGTGCCCTCCACGCCAATGGGCGGCACGCCGCCCTCGTCCAGATAATACATCCGCAGCGCCTGCCCAATATGCTGCAAATGCGCCTCGCAGGTGCTCGTGCGATTGTTCTCGCGCAGCCGCTTGCCCATCGGCACGAGGATGGCGGCCAGAATGACAAAGATTCCGAGCACGACGAGCAGCTCTATGAGCGAAAATCCTTTGTTGTGTTTCAGCCGCCAAAGCATGCGGATCAGCCTTTTTTCTTCCATCATTGCACCCGGGGCAAGGGCCCCAGCGCCTGCGCCAAAAAGAGCGTTTCTATGTCAAAGGTCTGCACGCGCCCGGTGCGATTGAGCCAGTACGCCTTCACACGGGCGGAAACGCCGTTCACGGCCAGAACATGAATGGGCTGCCCGGCCAGGCTCGCGTGATTGAGCGTGACTTTCCGGCCGCCCTCCGGAATTGTATGCAGCTCTCCCCACACATATTCTCGTTTCCCGGGGGCAGACACATACGAATAGCTCACCGCGATTGTCTCTCCGGAGGAGGACTCGGCCGTCGCCCATGTCCCATCGCTCAGCCATTGCCCGAATTCCAGCACGCCCAGCTCCCAATTGGCATCATTGGGTGAGGGCTGCATAGTGAAGCGATAGGTGCGGAAATCCACTTCCGCCAGACTCGCCGCCTCATCCTGGCCGGACGGCAAATAATCGCCCAGATAGCTTTGCGCCGTCTCGGCATCCACATAATAGCGCGGCGCCTTCTGGACTTGCAGTGTGTGCAGATTTTGCGTCCGATAAAAGAAGCGCAGCGTGTGGCCCACATATTCCGCCCGCTGGCCAGAAATCTCCAGCGGAAAAGTCACAATCCCCTGCTGATAGCCATCCGGCAAGGGGGGATGCAAATTTTCATCCTGCAGGGCAAAGCCGGCCCCATCCGTATAGATTTGTCCGGTCTGCAAATCCACGGCCAGGACATGCACTGGCGTCGGCAACGCCGCGCCGCTCAAATCGGTGGTAAACAGCGGCTCTGTGTCAAGGTTCTTTAAAGCCAGGCGCACTTCCCCAAAGGGCACGCCATTGTTGTCCTCACGCGTCTTGCGGGATTCAATGGGAATATCCTCTGCCATCAGCAGCAGGCGTCGTGGCCGGACGGTTTCGCCGCTGGCCGCCGCATCCAGATCCTCCTGCGTCTGATGAGTCCGCAGCCGATAATCCACATACAGGGTCAATCCCGCATCGGCCGGATGGAAACACAGGGTCAGGCCAAAATTATTGTCCAGCACATAACGCCCCGGCGCATCCGGATAAGCGTCCCCGAATTCTTCCCGCGTGAAATCCACGCGCGCCCACACGCGCGTGCGGCCCGGCACGAGCTGAATTCCGCCCGGCAAATGCGCCGGATGGACGCGTATGGCCAATCCATTCTGCCCGCCTGTTAAAGTGATCGACTCCACATCGCTGGGCGTCTCCTGTTGCACATAATGCACAATCGGCTCCGCATCGTTTTGGCCCTGCGGCGGAGCTGTCCAGGCATAATCCACGACGATGTTGCTGACATTCCAGGAAGTCGTTTCCGTGCCATCTTTCGTCGTCACAGTCGCCGGAACAATGATTTCTCCCGCACGATCAGCATAAAACCAGTTGCCTGCCTGGACGATGGCCTCGGAAGCGCGGGGATCATCCTCCCGCTCCGCCAGCGGCACCAGCATATACACATAGGGATAGCCCGTGTTCCAATCCGGGCATTCTGCGGGCCCCTGCGCCAGCACATAATAGCCATAGCCTGTCCCGCCTGTTGTTCCCGGCGGATTGTAGGGCGCGGGAACACGGAACTTCTCGCCCCGCACTTCCGTGATATCCAGAAGCGCGGTGGGCGCAATATGCGGCGCAGTCAAATCCTCGGGCACGCTCTTGGGCGCCACGCTCCCGCCGCCAGTGATGGCGTCGGGCAGGCCATAGGGATTTTCGCTCAGCCGGCTCAACGCCTGCTCCGCCAGCCGCGCCATAATTGTGCGCTCCCCCTCGCCACGAATGGCATGAAGCAAGCGCGGAAAGCCTGCCGCCACCGTGTAAATCCCCACGAGGAGCACGACCATCGCGATCAGCAGCTCCACTAGCGTCAAGCCCTGTCGTGTCCCGTATTGTCTCCTCTGTGCGATGATGCTCATGGCCGTTTTCGCCTTCTTCTCAGAGCGCTTTGCGTGCTGGCCTGAAGGCTTTGTGCGCTCCCGAGCGTCTTGAAGTCTTCAAAATATGTTAAAGCTCAAATCTTTCCGCCCCAGGCTTTTCAGTGCCCTTTGAGCCGCTTTATGAAGCCCCGCCTCCGCATAACTGGCGCCTGCTCAGGAGGCGTTCAGGCATGCGCCTCTATGGCTTAATCCTTCTGCGACACCCATTTGGAAGGATGCGCCTCATCCGAGCCCGCCCGGCCCATCTGGCTTACATTCACAGTGGCCGTGCGGCCATTCAGGGTCAGAATAATATCCATCTGCGCAGTCTCACGCCGATAAAAACGCCGATGATGGACGCAATGAGTGATGATCGTATTATCCGGCGCATTGCGATTAAACAGTCGCGGATAATGCCGCCAGCTCAGCCCCTCATTGTGCAGCCACGCCGGCAAAGTGCTCTTAAACGGATAATTCGTCAGATTGAACACATCATAGCCTTCCTGGCAATAGCCAAAGAAGTTATAGGTTCGCATGGGGCCCCCGGAAATTGTCCCGCCCCCATCCGGATTCGTGCCATCAATTGTCTGAAAATTCCAGTCGTTAGAATTAACAAGCCCATTGTAGCTGCTGTAAACGACATCCTTTGCCGTTTGCTTGCGGGTCGCGATTTGCTGATCATCCGGACAGATGAGAATGTTTTTGTCCGTGATGAAATCCGGATACAGCGCGCTGACGCCGCCAATCCAGCGCCCCGCATTGGCATCGTAATACGGCGGCGGCGGATAGCGCCCCCAGCGCTCCCGATATTCCCCCAGCGCAATGGCAATCTGATGCAAATTAGAACGGCATTGCGCCTGCCGTGCCTTCTCACGCACTGAGCCAAACACAGGAAACAAAATTGCCGCCAGAATCACGATGATGCTGATTACGACTAACAGTTCAATGAGCGAAAAGCCCCGCGCGTGTCGTATCCGCTTCATATTGCTGCTCCTCCTGTAGCCCTTCCTGGGGCTTGCGCCAGCGGAAAGTTCGGCTGAACATCTCCTCTGACGAGCCTGTCATGTATCCTTTTTGTGCCTGGCGCCTCAAATGGCTTTCGGCACCTCTAATCTGAAATGTGTGTATTTTGTGCCTTAGATTGTTTCTGTTTTTTATCTTTCCCCTCACTGTATTGGGGCAAACCTTTTTGGCGAATTTTTGCGAGTCTTTCTTTGCTTTCAAGCTTTCACGCCGCATAAAATATGACGGCTTTTCGCCGCCACACTTTTATTTCTATTCCTTTCCCTTTTATTATATCCCTCTTTATGGCGCTTTATTCGCTTTTTGAGCCCTTTTCCTCTCATTTTTGGCTTTTTGCGTGGGCGGAAGTGAGATGTTGCCACAATTCAAAACATAATTCTATTCGCCGCCTCCTCTCGCTCTCGTGCCCCAATGCCTGTTTCATCCCCCGAAGCGCTGCAAAATCCAGGGACCGATTATATCCCCCCACAGCATCATTGCGATCCCCGCAGCCGCAAGCATCGGCCCAAACGGAATATAATCCCGCCGGCCCCGCTTCCCCGCTGCCATCGCGATAACGCCGACGACGGCCCCCGTCACAACTGCCAGAATAAAATACGCTAAAAACAAATAGCCTGGCCCCAGCCAGGCGCCCATCGCCCCCGCTAATTTCACATCCCCGCCCCCCATGCTCGGCTTGCCTGTAATCTTTTCAAAAATCCAGCCCAAAAATAAAAACAGGCCTGCCCCCACAAGCATGCCGATGAGCGAGCTGGGCCAATAAAAAGTCCGCAGCCCCTCCCCGACGCCAATCCGCAGCGGATCGGCAAAAGACAACAAAGGAGCCTGATGTTTTACAATGGCCCAGCCGTCTTGCAATAGCCCCAGCACGGCAATGATCGCAACAAGCTCATCGGGAATAATCATATAATCCCAATCAATGAAAAAAATGGCGAGGAGACACATGCAGACGATAAAAACCGCGGCGGCAAATAAAGTGGGCCCATAGAGCAGGACACTGGCCACCGCCAAAAGCCCGCTGGCCGCTTCCACGAGCGCGTAGCGCGGGCTGAACGAAGCGCCACAATGCCGGCAGCGCCCCCGCAGCCACAGATAGGACAACACGGGGATGAGATCCCAGAAGCGCAGACGGGCGCCACAACTAAAACAATGGGAGGGAGGACGCAGAAGCGATTCGGCCCGAGGCAGCCGATAGATGACTACATTGAGAAAGCTCCCCAGAGCCGCCCCCAGCGCAAATAAAAAAAACAACCCTATCCCGGTCGACAGCGCCAATTCGGACATTTTCTATCCACAATAAAAGCCGGCTTGTCATTCAGCCGGCCGGGGAATCTTTGGATTCTAGATGGCTCTTTCCATCAGCAGGCCGCCCCCTATTGCGACAGCTCGCCGATAATCGCCACCAGCGGCAAGAACATGGAGATAACGATAAAGCCTACAACGACGCCCAAAAACACAATGAGCACCGGCTCCAGCGCGGACGTCAGGCTTTCCAGCGCCGCATCCACTTCCGCCTCATAGAAATCGGCAATCTTGGACAGCATGGAGTCCAGCTGCCCCGTCTCCTCCCCAATTGTAATCATCTGCACAACCATGGGCGGGAACATCTTGCTGGCGGCCAGCGGATCAGCGATTGTCTCCCCCTCACGAATGGCCGCCCGGGACAGCAAAATCGCATCGGCAATGATGTCATTGTCCACGGTGCCCGCCACGGTCTCCATCGCCTGCAAAATGGGCACTCCGGAGGACAACAGCGTGGAGAATGTCCGCGCAAAACGCGCAATCGCGATTTTATGATTTAAGGAGCCGAAAACCGGCACCTTCAGCTTCACAATATCGTAATAGCGTTTGCCTGTCTTCGTCGCTTTTATGCGATTGATGGCGATGACGGAAGCCACGACGACGCCAATCATAATGTACCATTTGCTCGTCAAGAAATTGCTGGCGCGCATCAAAAGCAAGGTCGGCAGCGGGAATTTGTCCTCCGACATCCCGAGCTCCGTAAACAGGCTGATGAATTTGGGCAGGATGAAAGTCACGAGGAAAATCACAATCCCGACCGCCACAATCATCACGAGCACCGGATATGTCATAGAAGATTTGACTTTCCGGCGCAATTCCATATCTTTTTCCAGGAAGGTTGCCAGACGATCCAGCGTTTCGTCCAGCACGCCGCCCACTTCGCCGGCCCGGACCAGACCCACCGCCAGTTCGGAAAAGACCCGCGGGAATTTGGCCATCGAGCGCGACAGCGTGGCGCCCCCCTGGACCTCGGCCTCGATGTCCCGGATAATCTCTTTCAGGCGAGGGCTGTTTGTTTGCTGCTCCAACACATCCAGACAACGCACCAGCGACACACCGGCATTAATCATAGTGGCAAACTGCCGGCAAAAGATGGACAAATCCTTCAAGCTCACGCGCCCGCCAAACAGCCGAAAACCGCCTGCTTTCCGCTTGGCGCGCGTGACCGCCTTTTCCTCCGTTACCGAGCTCACGACCAGCCCCTTGGCGCGCAAATTTTTAATCAGCGCGTCCTTATTAGGGGCGTCCTGCTGGCCCTGAATATCCTTGCCCGTCTTGTCTTTGGCTACATAAGTAAATGTGGGCATAGCCGACTCCTCTTTCCGACGAGCCTCGCTATAAACAATTTTCTTTCTATTCGCGTCTTGAACGAATGCCTAATGCCCTAAATAGCAAGTCCTTTTCGCAAAAGCTGGCAAACGCACATCATATCCTGAATTATATCCTGCCAGCTTTTGTCTCCGGATAGTCTGGGGCCAGGCCATTCGCTTCGGACACTAAGCTTCTCCAGAAAGCAGCTTCTCCAGTTCTTGCGGATTTTGGGCTCGCTCCATCGCCACTTCGTAAGTAATCAGGCTCTGGCGCACCAGATCCCGCAGCGCCTGATCCATTGTCTGCATTCCCTCATCCGCGCTTGTCTGAATAATGGAATTCATTTGATGCGCCTTGTTTTCCCGGATGAGGTTGCGGATGGCGGAATTGGCCACCATCACCTCCACCGCCGCCACGCGGCCCGGCTGCCCCGCCCGCGGCAAAAGCTGCTGCGACAAAATGGCGACCAGGTTGTTGGACAGCTGCACGCGGATTTGTTCCTGTTCCTGCGCCGGGAACACATCAATAATGCGGTCCACGGATTCGGCGGCATTATTCGTATGCAGCGTCGCCATCACCAAGTGCCCTGTTTCCGCACAGGTGATGGCTAACTTGATAGTCTCCAGATCCCGCATTTCGCCCACGAGCAGCACATCGGGATCTTCGCGCAAACTGGCGCGCAGGGCATTTTGGAACGCATGGGTGTCCTGGCCTAATTCCCGCTGATTGATGATGCATTTCTTGTGCGTGTGCAGATATTCTATCGGATCTTCAATTGTGATGATATGGACGGCGCGCTCATTGTTGATTTGATTGATGATGGCGGCTAAGGTCGTGGATTTGCCGCTGCCAGTGGGGCCCGTGACAAGGATGAGCCCGCGGGGCCGCCGCGCCAATTTTTCAATCACCGGCGGCAAGCCCAGTTCCTGAATAGTCGGAATGCGCGTGGGAATCAGACGAAATGCCCCGGCCACGGTCCCCCGATCGCGGAACACATTGACGCGAAAGCGCGCCAGTTTGCGCAGCTGATACGAGCAGTCCAGCTCCAGCTCCGTCTCAAAGCGCTGAATCTGCTCATCCGTCAAAATGTCATATATCAGGCGCTGAGACACTTCCGGCGTCAAAGGCGTATAGCGCATCGCCTTCAGCTCGCCGTCCACGCGCATCACGGGCGGCAGCCCCACCGCCAGATGCAAATCGGAGGCATTCGCCTCCACGACGATCTCCAGTAATTCATCTATATGGACATCCTCAATGGGCGTCCGCTGCGTGGACGCTGGCCGCCGGACGGCCATTCCCCCGGGGTTTTGCGGAACTCCCGGATTTTGCGCCATATCCATCGCTCCCTTAATTTACTCGCTCGTGGAATGATGAGCCGCTTATCGCCTCACATCTCCTTCCACGCGGCTTTTCTTATTTTTTTATTATAAATTATAATCGATTCAGTTTCTTCTCTTATTCGCTGCGGTTTCCTCTCAGCTGGTTGACAGAGGCCCTCATTATCGGCGCTGTCTTTACATGCTGCCGGCCGTAAACACGACGCGCACCAGATCGTCAGGATTTGTATAGCCCAGCTTGGCCTTCGTAAAGCCGTCCTGGGCCAATGTGACCATTCCTGCGGCCAGAGCAGCCTCTTTGATTTGTCCGGCGGAGGCGCGCTTTACAATCAATTCCGCGATTTCCTGATTCATTTCCATCAGCTCGAAGATGCCAATGCGGCCCCGATAGCCCGTATAACGGCAATTTTCACAGCCGCGGCCCCGATAAAACTTTTGCTCCCGATTGGCCGGATCATCTGGATCAAAGCCAAAGCCCAACAGCAAGTCCCGCCGCGGCTGATATTCTTCTTTGCAGTCGGGACAAATGCGCCGCGCCAGACGCTGCGAGAGCGAGGCAATAACCGAAGAAGCAATCAAGAACGGCTCCACGCCCATATCCACAAGACGCGTCACAGTGGAGGGCGCGTCGTTCGTGTGCAAAGTGGAAAGCACCAAGTGCCCCGTCAGAGCGGCCTGAATAGCGATTTCTGAAGTTTCCAGGTCGCGGATTTCGCCCACCAGAATGACATCCGGGTCCTGACGCAAGAAGTATTTCAGCGCCACCGCGAAGGTCAGGCCCGCTTTACGGTTCACATGAACCTGGCTGATGCCCTCCAGCTCATATTCCACCGGATCCTCAATAGTGATAATGTTCGTTTCCACCGAATTGATGCGATTCAAAATGGCATATTGCGTCGTGGTCTTGCCCGATCCCGTGGGCCCTGTGGACAAAATCATGCCATTGGGCTGAATGATGAGCTTTTCCACGCGGGCCTGCATTTCCGGCAACATCCCCAGTTGCTCCAGCCCCACCTGAATGGAGCTTTTGTCCAGAATCCGCATAACGAATTTTTCGCCAATCGTCGTGGGGATAACGGAGGAGCGCAGATCGTAATCTTTGCCGGCGTGACGCACATGAATACGGCCGTCCTGGGGCACGCGGCGCTCAGCAATGTTCATTCCCGACATAATTTTGAAGCGGGAGATAAGTGGCGCGTGGACATATTTGGGCAGCCGCATCACTTCATGCAGCACGCCGTCAATGCGATAGCGAATGCGGACGCCATTGCGCGCCGGCTCCACATGGATGTCGCTGGCGCGCTCCTGAACAGCGCGCTGGATGAGCACTTTCGCGATGCGAATGATGGGCGCCTCATCCGCCACATCCGCAATCCGATCCGTCTCCACACGCTGCTCCGCATCCTCATCCTCCGCCGTATCCGTGCCCAGAATGCCCGAATCTTTGACCGATTCGGCCAGCGCCATCATATCCCCCATGCCGAAGCGATCCGCGGGCGTGGCTGTGGCTGGCTGCGGCCGCGCGCGTTGCGGCGCGGGCTGTGGCGCCGCGCTCACAGCAGCCCCTGCGGCTCCCGCGCCAGCGGCGCCGCCCCCCTCCTTAAATGCCCTTTCAATCGCCCGCTCCAGATCCTGAGGATCCGCCAGCAGCGGCTCCACGGCCACTTGCAAGCGCATCTTCAAATCATCCAGCGCCATCACATCTTCCGGCTCCGCCATCGCCACGCGAATCGTGCCATCACCCCGGGCGTACGGCAAAGCCTTCAGGCGCTTGGCAGTTTCCTGATCCAGAAGCGTCGCCACACGCGGATCCGGAGGCGCTGCGACAAGATTGACAAAAGGCACACGCATCTGTTCGGCTAAGGTCTCGTAAAGCTGCTGGCGCTGCACATAGCCCAGATCCACGAGAATTTCGCCGATCAGCTGCGTGCTTTGCTTCTGCGCGGCGAGCGCCTCATCCAGCTGTTCAGGCGTAATGAGGCCGCGCTCGATAAGCATCTGGCCAATGAGTTTGCGTCCGCCTCTGCGCATAAGCCGCACCTCGTCGTTTCGTTGCGACGAAAATTGTCAATTTATACAGCGATTATAATCAGGGGCTTGCATGAGAGTCAATAACAAGCCTCCAGGCTCCCCCATGCGCGTTCTGATTAGCGCAAGCCCATCCTTTTTTACATTAATTGATACTTTTCCGTTTTTCCTTCTACATTAAAAAAATTATCTAAAATAACTTCTTTCAATTTTTATTTTATATATGCTGATTTTGTTTCTTTGTTTCTTTCGTTTTGCTTTTATGATATTTCCCAGACCTTCGATATTGTTTTGCGCTTTACATAATAATACAAACTTCCCTGGCTATTGTTCGCTTTTTTCCTGAGCTTCCAGAGCCGCGAGCAAGGCCTGGCGCATCACTTCCACGGGCGCGGGCTTTCCTGTCCAGTATTCAAACGCAATGGCCCCTTGATGTATTAACATTCCAGTGCCGTCTAAGGTCCGGGCGTTTTTTTTCTGCGCCGCTTTTAATAAAGTCGTCAGACGCGGATTGTAGGTCAGATCGCATACAATTTGCCCTTCATGCAGCCATTCCTCGGGCACAACCGGCGGCTCGTGTGTGTGCGGATACATCCCTACGGAAGTGCTGTCAATCACAATATCCGCTTCCCAAACCGCCTGTTGCGCTTTTTCTGAATGCAGCCCTATAGCAGCAACATCACAGCTGGGCGCCAGATTTTGCAATAGCGCCGCCAGCGCCTCTGCCTTTTCCACCGTGCGATTGACAATCCGCAAGCGGGCGGCGCCAGCCTGACAAACAGCCAGCCCCACTGCCCGAGCGCTGCCGCCGGCACCAATCAGCGCGACTATACGGCCCTGAGGATGGCCTCCTATTTCCCCCAGCGAGCGCAAAAAGCCTTCGCCATCAGTATTGCGTCCGATCAAGCGCCCTTCTCGATGGATAATCGTATTGGCCGCCTGCAGCGCCTGCACTTCTGGCCCCAGCTCATCCAGAAACGGCAGCACTGCCGGCTTGTGCGGAATTGTCACATTTAGTCCTGCCAAATCCAGCGCCCGAATGGCCTCCATTGCAGCGCCCACATATTCGGGGCGCACCGCAAACGGCACATAAGCCCAATTCAGCCCCAGCGCCGCAAAAGCCGCATTGTGCATGGGCGGCGACAGGCTATGCCGCACCGGCCAGCCTATCACGCCGACAATGCGCGTTTCGCCGTTCAGCCAGAGATTGCCTGGCGCAGACATTTTTGCCTGTGTGTTCAACTTCATTTTCTCAGCCGCAAAATCCTTGGCCTCAAATGAGCCGTGATTTGCTATTTTGTGCCAAACTTTTGTCGTTTTGCGTGCATTAAAGAGAAATCACTTTTTCGCGCTAATATTTTTCCCGCAAGCAAATAATTTTCCTTTTTAATATGGCCTTTTTTTCCCAAAACGGCTTTATCGGTTTTCGTGTTTAATAATTTTGGGCATATTTCCCCAGCCCCAGCCGGCGCAGCATCCATCGTTCCAGTCCCCGCATAAGGCGCGTGCTGATGAATTCGCGCTTTTCCAGACGCGGGATCCAGATTGTATAAAGGCCCTGCCGATTGCCTCCCAGCACATCCGCAAACAGTTGATCCCCGATAAGGGCTGTCTCGTGCGGCTTCGTGCCCAATAGCTTCAGAGCAGCCTGAATGCCCCCTTTGAAGGGCTTGCGTCCCAGCCCCCAGCGGGCGAGGACAGGAATGTCCAGAGCTTTCCCCACAGCACGCAGACGGCGAAATTTGACTGTATTGGACAGGACGCACAATTTAAAGCGCTGGCGGGCGCGAGCAATCCATTCCTTGCGTTCCGGACTGATTTCCAGGCTGCGCCAGGGACAGAGCGTATTGTCCATATCCAGAATAAGGCCACGAATGCCCTGGGCCCACAAGGCATCCAGATTGATGTTTTCCAGTCGCTCCTCAATTAAATCGGGCTTACAAAGCTCACAAATGCGCATTTATTGGGAATGCCTGGACTTTAAAGTCTTTGTTGTGAGGATTGCCAATTGCATTCAGCCTGTGGCTTCATTATATTCTGGCGTCTTTATTCAGACTGACAAAAGGCTCTGCTTTACTAACAAGCGAAAGCCGCTTTTCCCTTCGATAATATAAGTCCCAGCTTGCCATACGACTGCTATGTTTGTTGCCGAATTATTAGTATTATTTCCTTCTGATTTGCTTAATCGCCTGCACATGCTCTTCGTATGTCCGCGAAAAAACATGTGTTCCATCGCCTCTGGCTACATAATATAACGCGTCCGTCCGGGCGGGCCGCAGCGCCGCTAAAAGACAATCCAGCCCCGGATTGCAAATTGGCCCAGGCGGCAAGCCGGCATGTAAATATGTGTTGTAGGGCGAAGCCGTTTTCAAATCCCTATAAAATAGCCGGCGTTTATGCTTCCCCAGCGCGTATTGCACTGTGGCGTCTATTTGCAGCTTCATTCCACGCTGCAACCGATTCATAATGACGCCCGCAATCAAAGGGCGTTCTTGAGGCTTCCTGGCTTCACGCTCTACAAGGGAGGCGATTGTTACCAGCTCATGAAGAGACAATTTTTGGCGGGCGATTTCTTGTTGATATGGCTTCACGAATTGCTCATTAAAGGCAGCCAGCATTTCGCTGACGATTAATTCTGGCTTTTCGCCGACATTGAATATGTAGGTGCTGGGGAATAGATAGCCTTCCAGCGAGCCGCGCGGCAGCTTAAAGGGCAGCGCCCGCGTGACGCAGGCGCCTTGCGCCGCCGCTAAGAAGGCTTGCGGCGGCACATTCAGCACTTCTTGCAGCCGCGCCGCCATTTGCGCCAATGTAAAGCCTTCCGGAAAAGTGATTTTGCGCCGCGCTACTTTGCCCTCACACAATCGGGCCAAAATCTCGTCTGCGGCCATGCTCGGACTTAAATCATAATATCCCGCTTGCGGAGGCTTTTGCGGATTTAAGGCTAACGAGGATTGCGCCAGCAAACGAAAAGCCCACACGCTGCGAATAAGGCCTTTTTCTTTCAACATTTCGGCCAATTCTTTAATTCCACTGCGGGGAACATACACAAGCTGTGTACGCGTATCCGAACTGACAGGCGCCAGCGCACGCCGATACAGGCCGGCTCCTGCTAAAATCAAAAGCCCTAGCGCTACGGCCGCAAGCACGGCGTTTTGGGCTGGACGCCGTTTGCGTTTAGCTGTCCTGTGTTTCATGGAGGGATCTTTGTCTATCGAGGAATGATTGAAGCATTATTGCTGCAGCCACTTTGTCTATAATTTCGCGGCTTTGACGGCTGTTTAAGCCCTGCTTGTGTAACATCCGTTGTGCCGCTGCTGATGTCAGCCGCTCATCATATACAAAAACAGGAAGAGAAGACAAGGCCTGCAAATCTTTAATCTCTGCCTCCACATTTTCGGCCGCCGGCCCCGCCTGTCCACGCAAATTCACAGGCAGCCCCACGACAAGCGCCTCGGCGCCATGTTCTTGCGCCAGGCGCAAAATGTCCTGCCAATCTCGCTTCCCGCCACGGCGCGACAACACACATAGCGGCGAGGCAATCGTGCCTGTCGGATCCGACAACGCCAGCCCAATTCGTTTTGTCCCGATATCTACGCCCAGATAACGCATTTAGCCGCCTTTACAAAATTGGCATTCTCCCGCTGTCTCCGTTTAATCGGCTTTCTTTTGTTCACAACGCCCGAAAAGCCCTGTGGGGAATAATATCAACTATATGTCCTGTCTTCAAACAAATGAAGGATTTAAAGCTAAAGGGCTTTCTTCTGGATAGCATAATGAAATCAGAGGAAACGGACAAGAGGCGCCTGTACGCTTAATTGAGACTTAAT
>CAZUOJ010000002.1:76667-95107 GCA_964622325.1 uncultured Armatimonadia bacterium | reverse complement strand
AATGAAATCAGAGGAAACGGACAAGAGGCGCCTGTACGCTTAATTGAGACTTAATAATATTTTAAATGCCTTCCTAATGCAAAGCTTCTTTTTCTTACAGCTTTTCAGGGCCCTGGCGTCATATTCCCTCGATTCAATATCCAGCGCGGATCCAGCGCTTGCTTCACAACGGCAATCTCCTGCAGCCCCTCACGCCCGTACATAAGCTGCAGATAGGGCATGATCCGGCCCTCTATCTCTACAGTCTTTTTGCCCACGCCATGTTCGGCAGAGATTGTGCCCCCTAAAGCCACAGCCTGCTGGGCCAGCTGCACATATAGCCGGCGTGCTACAGCCAATTCCTCCTCATTGCAAGCCAAAAAATTAAAATGTAAATGATAATTCCCAATATGGCCCCATGTCGCTGTATGTTCGCCTTCTCGGGGAAAACGTGTTCGGAATTCCTCTGCCGCCGCTTGTGTAAGCTCCAAAAGCTGGCTAAATTGAGCGGCGGGCACGGCAAAATCCGTTCCCAGTTTATAGCTGCCATGGCGCCGTAAATACGCATTCACGCCCTCGGGAAGCGAATGACGGAATTCTTGCTGCTCCTGCCGCTCTGTGGGCGTTTCAGCAAACCAATCTTGTGCTGCATTGTGCTCCTCCAAAGCGGCCAGCAGCGGCTCCGCCTCCTCTATCCCCCCTAAAATCTCTGTATAAATTGCTGCGGCATAATCTCCCCGCACGCTGGGATGTTGCATAAAACGCAACGCGTGTTCGTCGAAAAATTCAATAGACAGCACAGGCGCGCCCGCGTCTTTAGCCTGACGCAAATCCTCCACAAAGCCCAACGCCTCCTCTAAGCGAGAGAAAAAGGCAATTTCGCCGATGATGTCGCTTTCTACAGGCGCCAGTTTAATCCGGGCCTGTGTGACAACTCCCAGAATGCCCTCAGCGCCAATAAATAAATCGATGAGATCCATATTCGGCTTGGCGTACAAGCCGGCAGCATTTTTCACAGGAGGCATCTGATATGTGGGCACTTTAATCTCATAGGCTTGCTCCCCCACTGTAAAGCGCAAAACGCCCTCTTGAGCCAGCACATCTCCTCGCTCAATGATAGCGATTTCGCCTGTGGGCAAAACAATCTCCAGCCCCAGAATCCATTGGCGCGTGGGGCCAAAATAAAATGTGCGCGCCCCCGATGCGTTTGTCGCGATTGTGCCGCCGATTGTGGCTGTGCGCTCCGTAGGATCAGGCGGATAAATGAAGCCAGGGGGGAGCATCTGTCCCAGCAATTCTAATGTAAGGCCAGCGGGGACAATCGCTTCCTGATGTTCTTTATCTAATAGAATCCGAAAAAAGCGGCCGAATTGTTCCTTTTCACAGCTAACATATCGCGTTGCGTCGGCGCTTGCTTGCTCTTTTTGGGGCGAGCCTATCTCTGTTTCATTCCCTTTTATTAGCGGCTGAACGCGGCTCCCTGTAAATAATGAAGCCTCACGCATTTCTGTTGTGCTGAGAATCCATCCGCCCTGTGTGGCGACACGCCCCCCTGTGAGCCCCGTGCCGCCGCCTGAAATTGTGACAAGCTTTTCCTGCGCATTCGCTTCCTGCAACATTTGGCTTACATCCGCCGCATTGGCCGGATAAAATACAGCTTCAATCCCGGAAGCATGAAAAATGCCGCTTTCATCTGTTTCAAATTCAGCGATTGTCTGGGCGTCTGTCCTGACAAGCATTTGAGGGGCCTCGATTTTGTGTATGCACGTCAGATTTTTTGTGCAGCCTTATATGACAAAATAGTCTGATCACATAGATTGAGTGCTAAGCTTTATAAAGCTCCTAAATGCATCCCGATTCCTCCCATTACGACAAGCCCTGACAGCAACAACAGGATAATGGATCCCCAGAATTTGACAGCCCAGTTGTGAGATGTGTGGACGCTGCCATCGGGCAGATATACTTTATACAGCTCTAGATAAGGCGTCGGATAGCGTCGCATCCAGCCCAGGGCCACAACCTCTTGGCCCACAAAGCTTTCTGCACGAAACAGGCCAAACAAAAATTCCAGAATGCGCAGCGGCTGACGATAATCTAAGACGATAAAGCCTGTGCCATCATGCAAAACGAGATCTTCGCTCCAATAGAGGCCTGGAATGCCGCGGCCAATAATTTTGCCGCGTAAAGTGGCGGGCTTGCAGCGGATATGCGAAACTTTAATTTCTTTGACTAATTCTGACACATTTCGGGAAGGAAAATCCCCCTTCGGATAGGCAAAGCTCAGCCGCAGCAAATTCCCCAGGGCTCCGCCCCCCAGAACTGCCCCTGCTGCGACGAGGGCGCTATGCTCCTGAAAGCCTGTGAGGGCCAGCGCGGCGATGAGCCCGCCCAGGCCTCCTAGCACGGGCAAATAATGAACAAAGACATCTGTGAAGAATTCATCCCAATAGCTCTCCGGCTGTCGCTCGGGCAAATCATAGACAGGCTGCTGCCCCAGATATTGCGCAATTTTATCCAGATGCTTCAAACGCTTGGCGGGCAACGGATGGGAAGAAGAAAGCTCAGCGATAAGCGCCCAGGGATT
Organism: uncultured Armatimonadia bacterium; assembly: GCA_964622325.1. Classification (GTDB taxonomy): domain Bacteria; phylum Armatimonadota; class Zipacnadia; order Zipacnadales; family UBA11051; genus JAJFUB01. Next base: position 92,544 of record CAZUOJ010000002.1, on the reverse strand, counting down.
CCAAAGATCCCAGCACATCGCCTGCACAACTGTATCCCGATCATAACTCTGTGTGGCTAAGCCATAAGCTCCAGCGGCTGCCAGCGCCAGAGAGCTGCCAAATTTGGGATCAAACAGGCCCAGCATCTTTGTGCCGGCCATCGCTACAGCAGGCACTTGTTGGGCCTCGCGCGCCCTATCTCCGGCAGCAGGCTGCACACGCGCCAGCCCATAGGCAATTTTAACAAGAGCCGTGGCCAGCGCATTAGGATTTTCTGTCGCGCGTGCGGAATATTGATCCGCATAATATTCCCGCACTCGGGACAGAAAAAGCACAATATATTCGCTGATAATATAGGCTACAAGCGCCCCTAAGGCTACAAGCAAAAGCCCGCCGCCTTTACGATTGCCCCTCCCGGCGCGGATGCCGAAACGATATATCACATATAACAAGAGCGGCACAGTCGCCGCAACTGTCATCACGACAAAATCCCAATGCGCAATATGGCCCAGCTCATGGGCGATCACAGCCTGTATTTCTTTCTCATCACACATCTCAATCAGGCCGCGCGTTAAAACAAGCCGCGCGTTGCCCGGCCAATGGCCAAATGTGAATGCATTGGGATTGCCATCTTCAATAAGGCCAAAGCGCGGCACTTTCAGGCGCTGGCGCTGACACAATTCCCGCAACGCATGGCCCAGCTCGGGGCGCACGGCTTCGGGCTCCAGCCAATGAATTTTTAAAATCCATTCCAATATGTAGGGCGAAATAAGAAATTGCAAGCCAGCAACGCCAAGCGCAATAGCCAGAGCGATAGGCAATGCCACAGCATGAGGCAAATCAGCGGCATACAAGGCAGCGATCAACACGGCAAAAAGCAGCCCAAAAAGCACGCCCATTACAATGATAGAGCGTAAGGCCAGATTAAACATCGGGCATACGCTCCCTCCTATGGCAGAATGCGGATGTAATCCACGGCAATGGCCGCATCGGCTGCATCTGTTGGATCCAAACGCAGGCCTTCTAAATAGCCCTCCCAGCCCGGCGCTTGGCGCATATCCAGCCGATATTCATGAACGGCGCCATCAGCAATTATAGCAAAGGGCAGGCTATGTTCTATTGTAAATTTGCGCAGACTTGTGCGCCACCACAGGCGCGCCTGACGGCCGGCAGAAGCTGCCAGGCCAATGAGGATTGTCCGATAAGCACGCGTATCCAGCATCGTTTCGCCGCCAAAAATAGCCGCTTCCGGACTGTCCGTCCGCCCTGTAAGCTGTCCATTGCGGATTGCAAGCACGCTGAGCCCCATCGCCGATGTCCAAGATTCTTTTGTCTCAAATTCCCAGGCCTGAGGAGGAGCTGGATAAGCACGCTCAAAATATGCCTGTCCCACATCCCCTGGCAAAAGCAAGGGCCTATTTTCGGGCGCGCCGGCCGCCTTGCTTACAGCTTCCAGCCATATTGTCCCCTCCGGCCGGCGGGGCTCCAGGCCTTCCGTTCCATTCCAGTCGCCAACAATAATCCATGGCCAGGCGCAATTTTGGGGCCGTGACGCCCGCAGCAAAGCTATTTTCAGCAATGTGTGCAGGCGCTCTGCCGTAAAGCCCTCTCCCCAGGCCGGCTGCAAGGATAATATATGGGGCACATGTCTAGTCGCCGCATCCTCCCATGTTTCCAAAATCGGCGGGGAGGCTGATTTCTCCGGCTGTGTATGCAAATCCGTTGCCGCGGCATAGCCAGCTTTCTGCAACAATTCCGGCGCAGCAATAGACAAGGGCAAACATGCCACAAAGGCAACAGATTTTTCGGCCGCTAATGCCTGCAAATCCACAATTCCCCAGCCCTGAGCATGACGTTGCAAGGCGTGGCTGACGAGCAATATAGGCTTATCTTCCTGTGTCAGATAATTCGGCTGTCTCATTAGAGTAGCATAACGCTCGATTAATTGCCAGCCTGTTTCTACGCTGGGGACAGGATCCGTCCAGTTCAGGCATAGCTTGAGCAGCCGCGTGGCTCGTGCGCTTAAAAAGGCATCTAGTGCAGGCGAGCCGTTGCTGCTTATATCCACAATGAAGCCGCTAATGCCGTATTGGAGTGCCCAGCGAGCATGCCATTCCATTACAGCCGGCTCCAGCTCATAATCGCCCAAATAAGGACGGCGATAAAGCATTCTCTCCCAAATGTGTGGCCCAAAGCCCGGGGGAGGCGGAAGATGATAATGCGCCAGAATAAGCGGCTGCCCCGGAGGCAAGGAAGGCGGCATAATTGGCCAGGCCTCTTCCTTGTCGTTCCGAGCAGATTGAGGAGAAATTTCTATTTCTTCTGTTAAAATCTTGCCCTCATATTCAGCGCGTAGCCGTATTTTGCCAGGGGCTGAGGCTTTTGCCAGCCATGTAATCGCTTCGGGCATTCCATAAGGGAGACGCTCAATCACAGAAACGCTTCCAGGCAGGGAGATGGCGTCATCGCCTTCTGCGCTCACGCGAATCTGATGCGCTTGCTGTCCGCCAATGTTTTCTAAAAGCCACACAAGCCGAAATGTGTGCTCTGTATAGATACGCGGCTCTATGGGCCCGCCAAATTTTGTGATTAAATCCGGCGACCCCTGTGGCGCATTGCTGAGCTGGACGTGATGCAATGTCAATTCCTTTGGCGGCTCTCCCTGGACAAGCAAAGCCAAGCCAGCCAGTGTTCCGGCCCATGTCGTCGCCCGCGACAGCCGCACATTATACGTATGGCGTCCTGGACGTAGCGTCAGCTCTTGCAATGTTTTGCCTGGCTGAGCTGTCGTCATCCATTGCGCCCACGCACGCAGGCCCGGGGAGCATGTAATCTCAAAGCTCAGCCATTCAAAACGATATGTAGGCAACTCCAGAGGCGGCGAAGCCAAAAGCAATTCCTGCTCATTCAGACGAATGAGCAGGCCGTCTTTCTTGGGCCATAAGGAAGCGGCGCCTCCCAGCGCCAGCCATTGCCCAGCATCTCTAGAATCATTGAGCTTCCAGACAGCTTGTGTTTGGGGCGGCATATTGTGCCCTATAATGCGCAGACTATGCAAGCGCAAATGCAATCCCGGGGGCCCCACAAGCCGAAGCGCTTTGATTGTACGCAAATTCTGCCAATAAGGCAGCACGCGCGTTACATGAGGCTGTCCATCCGGCACGAGGGGCACAGGCAGCCCGCCTTGCCAGCCTGTGGCCGTTCCGCTGTGGCTCATCCCCTGCCACATCAAATGAGCCGGCCCGGCCTTTTCGGCGCTCGCCCGGATTTCCACGATGGCAGAAGCTTCGGCAGGGATTTCCAGATCCGGCGAACGCAATGACAATCCCTGAGCAGAGCCGAGCCATAATGTGGCTCCCTGAATTGTCTTCGGCACAGAGCCTGCCTCATCCCGCCAGCCCTCGGGGCCACGCGAAAAATCCCAGGAGGCTTTTATATTTTCTCCCCAGCCCAACCCCTTTATACACAATATGACGATCATAGCAAAAATTTTTGAGCGGAGCATTCCTGTGGGCATTGTTTGTTTTTTCTAATGTTTTAAATAATGAAGTAAGCTGAAGATTTTCTTTACATTAGAGATTATGCTACAATAGAAGAAGAATGCCTGCTCAGGCGCATATTTTATCCAAAGGGCTTTAAATTCTCCACTAAAACATTTGACTAAGTGAACATTAGCTGCATATATCTTGTTATAGCTTTATAGCAGCCAAAAATGCAAGAAAATTTGAGGGAGCATATAATGATTTATTTAGATCATGCAGCTACAACAAAAGTAGATCCAGAAGTGCTGGAAGCGATGCTGCCGTATTTACGGGATTTATATGGCAATCCGAGCAGCATTTATCGCTTTGCGGGGCAAGCGCGGGCAGCAATGGATCTGGCGCGTCAGCAAGTCGCCCAATTAATCAATGCCGATCCAAGCGAAATCATCTTCACAGGCGGCGGATCGGAAGCAGACAATTTAGCCATTAAAGGCTATGCCTGGGCGCATCAGGATAAAGGCAAGCATATTATTACATCAGCTATTGAACATCATGCCGTGCTCCATTCCTGTCAGCGGCTGGAAAAAATGGGCTTCGAAGTGACATATCTTTGTGTGGATCAGTATGGCCTTGTGGATCCTCAACAAGTGGCGGAAGCCGTTCGCAAAGACACAATTCTTGTAACAATTATGTATGCTAATAATGAAGTAGGAACAATAGAGCCCGTTGAACAGATTGCAGCTCTTTGTCGTGAACGGGGCATTGCCTTTCATACAGATGCCGTACAGGCTTTAGGCCGTGTGCCGATAGATGTGAAGGCTTTGGGAGCGGATATGATGGCTTTTTCGGCCCATAAAATTTATGGGCCTAAAGGCGTCGGGGCGCTTTATGTGAAAAGAGGGATAAAATTATGGCCGCTTATTGATGGCGGCGGCCAGGAGCGCGGCCGGCGTGCCGGCACAGAGAATGTGGCAGGCATTGTCGGAATGGGAAAAGCCTGCGAGCTTGTCCAGCAGCGCATGGAAGAAGACAATGCGCGGATTTTTGCCCTGCGCGAACGGCTGAAAGCGGGCATTTTGCAAAACATCCCTTATGTTCTGTATACAGGGCATCCCGAAAAACGTCTGCCCAATATCGCTAGCTTTTGCATCCGCTATATTGAAGGCGAAAGCATTTTGTTGAGCCTGGACGCATATGACATTTGCGCTTCCACAGGCTCGGCGTGCAGCTCGGGCAGCCTGGAGCCCAGCCATTGTCTGTTAGCGATGGGCTTGCCGCATGCCATTGCTCATGGCTCGTTGCGCCTGAGCCTGGGCCGCGAAAATACAGAAGCGGAAATTGATCGTGTGATTGAAGTTCTCCCCGGCATTGTGCAGCGTCTCCGCGAAATGTCGCCTCTTTATAGCGATGCCAAGCGCCAGGGCGCAATATAGCTATTTGTCAGTGCTGATAAAGACTGTCAACAGGGATGGGCTCTCATACAATGTTTTCCCCTAACGCTGAGGAAAAGGCCCTTGTGACGAAAGAAGAGATTGTGGCTGGGCTCCGGCAGCTCGGCGTGGCGCCAGGAGATCTTTTACAAGTGCATTCCTCCCTGAGCGCCTTTGGCTATGTAGAGGGCGGCGCAGATACAGTTGTGGAGGCGCTTCTGGAAGCTGTGGGGCCTGACGGCACTGTAATGATGCCGACTTTCAATCATGGAGCGGCAGACATTTTCGATATTCGCACAACGCCTTCTGTAAGCGGGGCGATCACAGAAGCCCTACGCCGGCGGCCACAAGCTTATCGGAGCCTGCATCCCACACATCCTTTAGCCGCCATTGGCCCGCTGGCGGAATTGCTCACGCGTGATCATCTTTCCGCCGGCACATTTGGATTATATTCTCCTCTGGGCAAGCTGGCGGCGATGGGCGGAAAAATATTGCTCCTGGGCGTGGGAATGAATGTCAATACAATGGCGCATATCGGCGAAATGCTATATGGCGTGCCATGCATTGCTGATGGCATTTGGCCCCGCAAGCTTGTAGATGGCCTCGGGCATATTGTGACCGCTTATGGGATGTATTGGCGCGATGGGCCCTGTCGTGTGGAATGGGAGCCTCTGGAGCGCTATTTGCGCGAGCGCCATCAAATTGTCGATGGCCGCATTGGCCAGGCCGAAATTCATTTGATGCTGGGGGCCCATGTGCTGGGAGCGGCTGTTCGCCTGTGTCAGCAATTCTGCCCCATATGCCCTGTGCGCCCCAAGCCTGTTTGAAAAAGCTATGGGGCGAGCAAGACAGCGTTATATCGGACGCAGAAGCTTTCAAATTATCATTCGAAATTTTTAAAGCCAAAAATCAAAGCTTAAAAATGCAACAGTTGTATGAGCTGATCTAGAAGTCAGGAACTGGAAAAACTGTCAGGCACATATTAACGGCTTTGCCTTAATTAACATCGCGTTTATCGTAAATCCACAAGAATCCAAAGCCCTGGCCCTGCATGGGCCAGCTTGCGGGGATAGCCGGAACGCAAAAATTCCATATAGCGCTCCACAAGCTCTAAAGGCGCCTGCACGCCATAACGCCGCGCCAGCTCCTGGCGCACTTGTTCCGCTGTGCATTGTCCTAATTCGCCCACAATATCCAAAATCCGCTCTGAATTTTCCGGCGTGAGCTTCGTCAAATCCATATTAACATTCCATCAATCAAATGAGAGGCAGCTTTAAGAAACATCCCACAATTTTGTTTCAGGGGCTGTCTAGCCTTCTTCCGTTTTTTCAATCGCCTGCCGCAAGCCTTCAGCCACTTGTTTGGCCATCTCTTCAGGAATCATGCAATTATGATTCACAAGCCGTGGCAAAATTGCCTCTGCATTGGGACACAGGCCGTCGCGATATTCATAATCTCCCTCGTAATATGGGCAATTTTTCAGCGGGCAGCCCTTATTCTGATATGCCATCGGCTGCTGGAAAAGTTTGTATTTATAAGCTGGCACTTGCGTAAAGCCGATGTTCCAATTATGTCCCGTCTCGAATAGAGCCTGTTGGAATGTATTCAGATCCAGCCCATATTCATCCCCACGCCACAGGAAGGAGAAAATATAAGGCGAATTCCCACAGCCTTCGCGAATCCGCCGCGGCTGCAGCCATTTTACATCGTCAATGGCCGCTGCAAGATGCATATACGATTTGCGATATTCTTCCAGATAGTCCTGCACTTTTTCTAATTGGGCCAGGCCGATGGCGGCTTGCATTTCCGTCATTCTAAAGACAGTGGCCAGATGCGGAGGAGATTCGCCAAAGCTTGTTATGCTGCGCATTTTGGCCGCCAATGTCTCCTCGTCTGTAATCGCCATTCCCCCATCGCCTGTTGTCATATGCTTGCCCGAACAAAAACTAAACACGCCAATATGGCCCCATGTGCCAGCGTATTTCCCCTTATAGGGCAAAAACGCGGCATGAGCACAATCTTCAATTAAAATAATGCCCTTTTCATCAGCAAGCGCCCGCAGCTTGTCCAGCTCCGCGGGCAGCCCCCACAGATTCGTAACGATAATCGCCTTTGTATAAGGCGTGATATTGGCGCGTGCTGATTCAGGATCCATCAGCCATGTTTCGGGATCTACATCCGCCCATGTCGGATGCGCATTCATCCATAAGGCAGCGATCGCATGGAATTGCACGAGCGGATCGCACAGGATTTCATCGCCTGCGCCGGCGTCCGCGGCAAATATCGCCGCAATCAAAAGCGACATCGCGGCATTGCCCGCAACAGCATATTTTGCCCCGTAAGCTGCCGCGAAAGCGCGCTCAAATTGGCCGTGAAAGCCGTCATGCTGTCCCGACAGACGCCCCCGCTGCAGCACTTGCTGCAAATATTGCAGCTCCGGGCCATCAAAACGATCTATCCCCATCATTGGCCTCTTGGATATTTATGAAAAACGGCTTCGTTATAGCAGCTTTCTCTATTAGTTTTGCTCTTCCTCTTATGCACGCTAAATTTTTACACATCGCCTGGCTCCAATGTGAGCGCGGCTGGATGCCATGGCGGAGGCGGACGACTCACTGTCAAGGCATATACAGCCACAGCTCCTCCTTCTTTCGCCGCGCGGGCGGCTTCATTCATCGTGGCTCCCGTCGTAAACACATCGTCAATTAAAAGCACGCGCTTACTGGCTAAGGCTTCTCCCCCAGGAGCAAACGCATTACGCATATTTTCTTCTCGTTCTTCTGGCGTAAGCTGGGGCTGGGGAATTGTTTGTTTTATGCGCTTCAGGCCTTCAACAACAGGCAGGCCTGTCAAGCGCGACAATTCTATTGCCAATAATAGCGCCTGATCGAAGCCGCGCCATTGGCGGCGGCGCGGATGTAAGGGCACAGGCACAAGACAATCGACATTTTTCAGCGGCAGCCCCTCGGGCGGCTCTGGCTCTGCCTCCAGGCGCTCCGCTAGTAGCTGCGCTAAGGGCGTCTTCAGGCAGCGCCGATTGTGGAATTTGAATTGAATAATGGCCGTGCGCAATGTTGTCGTATGCAGCCCCGCGGCGCGCGCGCCGTCAAAATAGCGTCTTTTGCTTCGGCATTCTCCACACAAATGCATCCCTCGCGCTTGAAGGGGCAACATTACGCCACATAGTCGGCACAGGGGCGGCTCGCAGTGCAGAATTTGAGCCCAGCAATCGGCACATATAGCTTGAGACGCAAGCCGCTCGCAAATGTCGCAGCGCGGAGGATAAATCGCCTCCAATAAGGCCTGAAAAAGGCTATGCCACGCTGAAGCGCTCATTTGTTTCTCATTTCGCTTGACAAATGTCTTTTCTTAGATTGCCGAGCGCCTTGTCTCTTTTTAAAGCATTGGAAGCGTCCAAATGATTAAGCTGCATTATGGAAAAAAATGTCGGCTAAGCGATGTCAAACAGATAATGAGAAAGACAATCAATTCCTGTTCTGTATCCGGCGGACGGGGCTGTTCCAGATACAGCCGAATGGCCAGGGCGGCCTGGCGCGAAATTTCTGGCGCCTGCGGCATATCCTGTACAATCACAGCAATCTGGCGGCAGCATTCGGCAAAATCCTGCAGCCGATCTTCTTCCAGCGCCTTCTCGGCTTGTTCGCCTAATTGGCGCAGCAAAGCTCGTTGTTCGCTTGATCCTGTGCGTATGCGCCCCAGAAGACGCCGAATACGAGCCATCATTTTCTCGCGCATCCGCCCGCGTGAAAGCTCATCAGCTGTCGCCAGTCGATAAAAATGATTTTTTTCGCCCAGAACGCGGCAAATGCCATTAATCACATGCATCCGCACGACGGGCGCGGACAGATGTGTGAGTCCCTCCAAGGCGAGGGGCACGGCGCGCAAATCTTCGCAGCGGGCTAACGCCTCCACTAATGTGGGGAATAAATTGCGATCGAATTCCCCTTGCAGGGCCTCCAGAAGCGCCTGACGGGCTTCTTCTGTGCCTAATTCGGCCAGGCCCATCGCTGCGCTTTGCCGGACGCGCATATCTTCTGTATTATCTTTCAAAGCTGCAAACAGATATTCTTGGGCAGCGCCAATTTTCCCCAGCGCTTCTGCGGCCTCAGCGCGCACATCGGACTCCTTGTCCTGCAGCTCCTGTACTAACGGCTCCACAGCCTCCGGAAAGCGCCCCTCGCCTAATCCCTTCACAGCGCCCCGCCGCACTTCCGGGCTGATATGTTCCAGATCACGCATCAGGCGTTGAACAGCCAAAGGAGAACGCGTCTGTCCCAAGCGCCGCAAGGCTTCTCCGCGCGCTTCATCTTTTCTCGCCACAGCGTATAAGCCGTAGCTAAAGACCACATACAAAAGATTTCCCCGAAATTGCGCCAACAAATAGCGCGGAGAGATGGCTTCGCCCTCTACAAGCCGCATGCTCAGCACAACAGCGATGAGATGTAAAGCGGCGGAGATGAGAAAGATAATTTGCAATTCCGAAAAAGCCAGTTTGCCCCAAAAGATATTTGCAGGCAGCTCATCTTTCAGAACGCCGCCCATAAAAGGCCCCAATGCCGCCGCCGCTGCCATCGCCGCCGACCAAATAGCGAAATAGACGGCGTTGCCTTCGCCGCGGGGCAGAATTTTAAACAGCAGATTGCTGGCCGAAACGCTCAGCCCCGAGATACAAAAGCCGTTCACAAAACACGCCACAGGCAAAATCCACTTATATGTATCGATGGTGCAAAACGCCCACATCGCAGGCACAAGCGCCGCAGGAATAATCAATAATTGCGTTAAAGGCTTGGAGCCAAAACGATGAGCTAAATTTCCCGTAGCTAAATAGCCCAGCATCATCATCGTCAATGTGATATTTGTGAACACGGCAATGACACTGTACGACAATTTCAGCCGATTAATCATATACACGCCAAAAAAAGCGCCCGCCATGCTGCTGGCTACGGTCCAACTAATCATATACGCCGTTAATATCACAAAAGGCTTATTTTGCCAGCAGGCTTTCATGCTCTGCCAAAGGGGCTCTCGCTCCTCTTGCGCCACTTCGGGATAAGGCGTGACAAGCAAAAGCAAATAGCCTAAAATTCCGGCTATCCAGCCGACAGCAAAAACAGCTACAAAGGCGCCGTAGCTTTTGTTTTGCCAATCCAGCCAGCTGCTGGCCAAAAAGATATAAATCATCGCCGTGATGCTGATGACAAACATTCGTTTGCCAATGTAGCTGCCACGAATCTCGTCGGGCAATACATTGCTGAGCCACGAACTAAAAGGCGGATTATTCGTATGGCCAATAGCGTACGCCAGCACAAGCAATGACGCAATTGTCACAAAACGATATTGAGGCGGCAGCAGCTTGGCGGCCACGATGAGGCTGGCCGCTGTAATTTCGATGAGGCCCAGGCCCACCATTAACGCCCGATGGCGAGCCAGAAAGCGGCTTACGGCCACGGCAAATAGCTCTCCCACGCCGACAAGCGCCGACAGGCTTACTAGAAAGGCCACATGCGCCTCCTGGAGGCCTATACTTAAAGCAAAGCCCGAGAAAATCGCGCTGGCAGGCGTGGCATTGGGGCCATAAATCGCCCACAATATCCCACACAGGACGAAATGGCGCAATGCATGGGCTGTTTTTTGCGTGGATAATGTGCTCATCTTTGTTCTGCTACCTTCGCTGCAGGATATAGCAGCCTCGCCCTTCCCCGTCAAGCTGTTTTACATTTTTTGTTGAAAATTTAATTCTTTGCTCGCTGATTTTTCCCTGTGGAGTCAGACAAGAGCATACAAGGGCTTTTCTGAACCAAAAACAGCCTACATAGCGCCCAATGGAAAATCATCCCAATAAAGAAGGAAAAGAAGCGCGTCGATGTGCAATTATTATGCTTAATCGCAATGTCTCTGGCGCAATGCGTTGTATTAAAGTTTTGTTATTCAAAACGAAGGAAGACAAATGCGCTTTGCCGTAGGCTATCAATTAGCAGAAGAGGGCGAGCTCCTGTTTTGTGAGCTTGTGGCGCGCTATCGGGAACATATCGCCGAAGTGTATTTTCCCTGGGGCGCCATGCCCTCGGGCCGCGCGGCGCTCACGGAGCGCCGCGGCTATGTCCATTGGGGCGGACAACGCCAGCTCGAAGAAGAGCTCCAGACGCTGCGGCAGCTGGGCGTCAAGCTAGATTTGCTGCTGAATGCTAATTGTTATGGCGGCTGGGCTGTCAGCCAGTATCTGCAGCATTATGTGATGTCAATTGTGGATTATCTGGGAGAATTAGTGGGGCTGGATATTGTGACAACGACATCGCCCGCGATCGCCTGGATTATCAAACAGGAATATCCTCACATTGAAGTTCGCGCCTCTGTAAATATGCGTCTGGGCACTGTGCAGGCAATGGAATATGTGGCGGATTTATTTGACAGTTTTCATTTGCAGCGCGACTGGCAGCGCAATATCGCTGTTGTCCGCCAGATGAAAGCCTGGGCTGATAAAGCGCAAAAAGGGCTGCTCATTCTCGTCAATAGCGGCTGTTTAGCCTTCTGCTCCGGACAAACCTTTCACGACAATCTCGTCGCACATGAAAAGGAAATTGACGAGTCGCTCCGGATGGAGGGCTTTCGGCCCCATGTGTGCTGGAATTATTTAGCCGATCCTGCCCATTGGCCGGCTATCTTGCAAAGCACTTGGATTCGTCCAGAAGATTTATGCCATTATGCCCCTTTCTTCCCGGTCGTTAAGCTGGCCACACGCATGCATGCGCGTCCCGAACTTGTTCTGGAGGCATACACTAAAGGACATTATGCGGGCAATTTGCTGGATTTATTTGAGCCAGGCCATGGCCCAGCGCTAGCGCCTTATGTTATCGATAATACGCGTTTTCCGGCTGATTGGATTGTCCGCACTTCGCAATGCGAGCATCAATGCCATCAATGCTCCTATTGTGCGGAAGTGCTGCAGCGTGTGCTTGTGCGCGCGGAAAATTGAAAAGACAAAATGGGGACGAGCTGCCGCAATTTTACGAAGAACATTAGGAAAGTCAGTGTTGTCCACACGCCGCGCGAAGAGCCGAGCAGGACAAAAAGCTGATTTTTGTGTTGCCGCCTCACAATTCAGGGCAGGCCTTCGAGGCCTGCCCTATTGCATCTTCTCCTCTCCCTGGCTTGTGTTTAGAAAAGCCTGGAGCAGCTGTGTCCAGCTTCTGATGCGTTCTGCTTATTTGACAAGCCGGATTTGTTTTGTTTGCACAGGATTGTTGCTGGCATCCAGAAGCTCAGCTTTAATGAAGTATTCATCCGCCTTACCGAAAAGCCCTACTTTGCTGTTTATAGCTGGCGTGCGCCACGCGCCGTCTACTCCCGCGGTGACAATTCCCTGCCAGTGTTGCCCTTCGACAAGGCCGCCCAGTGTCCGATAGGTGATAGTGACGCGCACACGCTGCGTCGCCGGCGCCACCCCCTCCACAATAATGGTGGCGCCCACTTTGCTATTGTTCGCGGGGGCAGAGATTTCCAATTGCGTGGGCAAGGTGGCATCGATGTTGACAGGATTATTGAGCGTGCGGCTGGCTTCCTGGCCACCAGGAGCGCGATAATGGACAGTAATACGGCCATTGAGAAGGTGATCGCCGGGCTGCACCGTATAGCGGCCGGTATAGCGATCTGTTTGGGCGACACGAGACATGGGCAGGCCCTGGCGGAGATTGCCGATATCAAATGTGGCCACGCCGCCGGGCTGAGAGACGCGCATAAAGACAGTGATGGTGGCGCCCGCGGGCAAAGTGCCGCTCACACTGCGCGTCGAGGAGCTCTCTAAAATGAGGGCTTCGGCGGGCGGCGGCTGGACGATAAAGCGCCATTCCCGCTGGGCGCGATTGCCCGCCATGTCCGACACAGCCACACGGACGCGATGTTCCTGGGGCGGCAAGGTCGCGGCTGTATAGGAAATCTTTTCGGCTGTCACTTCTACGCCCTCTGTAATCTGCACGCCATTCAGCCACAATTTGGCCGAATCGGGATTAATCGGCGCGCCGTCTAAGGGATTAAAGGTCGCCTCGATGACAACAGGCATTGTATCTATAGTGGCGTTCGCCTCGGGCACAACGGCGTCAATGCGGGGCGGCTTGCTATCAAAGGTCAGAAGTATCTGGCTTGTCACAGGATCCGCCGCGACATTGTTTACCGTCAGATTGCCAATGAGCGGGACTTGCTGGGCGTTGGTGTTAGGCGGGACGGTCCATTGCGCCTGATACACGCCGGCAGGATTTTCGGTCAGCGCCACATTTTGCGCAATTTCTCCGATATTGACAGTAGCTGCGCCGCCGGGCGTGCCCTGGAGCTGAATTTGAACTTTGTCCCCTGCCTTAAAAATAGTCGCCGGATTTAGAATGCCCACGACAAGAATTTGCGGTTTGGCGGGCTGCGCCGGAGTCGGGGTCGTTGTGGCCGCCGGCATTCGCACACGCATTTCAAACACCGTCCGCGTCGTGGGCTGATAGCGCAAAATCACGAAAGCGGCGCTGGGCACATCGCTTAGCGCGACCGGATTGCCGTTTTCATCCATTACAGCTACATTGGGGCTGAGCGTGAAGACTTTGTTGTCCTTCAGCAGAATACTATTTTCGGCAATGCCAGCGACAAAGCCGCGATATTCGCCATAGACAAAATCTATGCTTTGCGCCAATCCCTCCGGCGAGAGCACGGCATTCACATAATCGCCCGGCTTTGCCTCCGCCAAAGTGGCCGGCTGCGGCTGTTGATTGTCCCCGTGGCGCGTCAAAACAGTATTGGGCCCCACCGCCAGCGCCTGGGCCAGGCCCGTGCCTGTCTCTGTGATGATGATCGTGGGCGGATTGGCCAAAATTTGCAGCAAGGTGCCCTCGACGCGTTTGGGCTGGGGGGGCTGGGGCGTTGTTTCTGGCGGCGTTGCAGGGCCTGCACTGGGCGGCGCGCCAGCGGAGGAAGGCGGCTCCTGGACGGGCGTTCCTCCCGGCGGCTGCGTAAGAGGAGGAATGGAGATGACAACAGTGCGTGTGGCGGCCTGCCATTCCACGCTGCCGCCAAAAGCCTCCGCCGGAAAACGCAACGGCACATAAGTGCTGCCATTAATTAAGGTGGGCGCCACTGGCAATCGAATTGGCCGTCCATTAATCGTCGCGGTGGTGCGCCCGAGCCATAATTCAATCGTTGTTTGGCCTCGAATAGCCATGACTTTTTGTTCGGAGGCGAACCATTTCACTTCCGATTCCAGCGCCTCAAAAACATCGCGCATGGGCAAAAGCAAACTGCCCTGCATCATCACAGGCGTGCGCGTTGTGACAAGCGGAGTTCCGTTGATAATTACGGTCTGGCTAAAAGCCGTTCCGTGGCTGGCCCAAAATCCTATCCCGATGGACAGAACAATGAGCACGGGCAAAAATGATTTTCTGGCCTTTAAACGCATTTTTACGGCCTCCTTTGGGGAAAAATGCCCTTCATACAATTATATATTCTTTTTCTCCCTGATTTTTCCTGTTGCTTACAAAAAATCTAGGAATCTAGGGCGATTTTAAATAATTTTTCTATTTTGCGAAAAAAATGAACCTGCATGGCTCTTTTGGTTCTCTATGGAGATTCGTTGCGCCTGTAGCAGCCCTTGTGCTATTATCTTAATACAAGTTTCGGGAGAAAATCTAATGAGCTATGCCGTCGGCGTCACTTTAATCATTTTTGCCGTGGCGATTTTAACAGGCATGGCCTATCAGATTCTGGCGTATTTTCGGGGCCGTCAGCTTATTTCCCGCCAGCAATTAATTTTGCGGCTAATAGCGGGCCTATTGCTGTTAATCACGATTGGGATGATTTTTTACACTGCCCTTGTACATTTCCGCAATCCTTTTTGGGCCTTGGGATTTTGGGGCATAATGCTGTTCTTGCCCCTGATTGTGATAATCATTGCCTGGCTGGATCTGAGACAATTAGCCCGTACACAGCATGAGCGTCAAGCGGAACTGTATCGTAGCCTGGCTCATTTAGAACAGGAGCTGAAAAAAAAGCCCCCACATGAGGGAACATGATTATCGTTTTATGGCGCGGGCGCTGGAGCTCGCCCGGCTGGGACTGGGACGCACAGCGCCCAATCCGCCCGTCGGGGCTGTAATCGTCAAGGAAGGGCGTATTATCGCCGAGGGCTATCATCGCGCGGCCGGCCTGCCGCACGCGGAGGCCGAGGCGCTCGTGGCCGCCGGGCCGGAAGCGCATGGCGCGGACTTATATTGTTCGCTCGAGCCCTGCTGTCATTATGGCCGCACGCCGCCGTGTACAGAGGCGATAATCGCGGCTGGGATTCGGCGTGTTGTATATGCATATCAGGATCCTGATCCCCGTTGCGCCGGAAAAGGCGCACAGAGGTTGCGAGCGGCAGGCGTTGTTGTGGAAGAGGGCGTTTTAGCCAGCTGGGCCGTCGAATTGTATGAGCCGTATGTCAAGCATAAACGCACAGGCTTGCCCTTTGTCGTCTTAAAGCTCGCCCTGACATTAGACGGCAAAGTGGCGACAGCCACGGGCCAATCTTTCTGGATTACAGCGGAGCCAGCACGGCGGCTTGTGCATCAATGGCGCAATGAAGCGGATGCTGTGATGATAGGCATAGGGACGGCTTTGACAGATGATCCGCTGCTGACAGCGCGGGCAGGCAATGCGGATTTGCGGCAGCCCTTGCGTGTGATTGTGGACAGCCGGGCGCGTCTGCCCGCTCAGGCACGAATGCTGCAGCAGCCGGGCCAAACATTGATTGCGATCGGCCCGGAGGCTCCCCGCGATAAGGAACAGGCGCTCCAGGCGGCCGGCGCGGAAACATTGCGCCTGCCGAATGCAGAAAACGGCTTGAATTTAAGGGCGCTTATGGAGGCGTTGGGCAAGCGTAATGTTATGAGCGTTTTAGTGGAGGGCGGCCCCACATTAGCCGCCAGCCTCCTCAAAGCAGGCCTTGTGGACAAATT
>CAZUOJ010000002.1:0-76567 GCA_964622325.1 uncultured Armatimonadia bacterium | reverse complement strand
GCGCGCAGCACAGCCCGAGCCTGGCAGCCCGGGCGGCGTGTCAATCTGGAGCCGGCGCTGCGTGTGGGCGATCGCCTGGGCGGCCATTTTGTCCAAGGGCATGTGGATTGTGTGGGCGAATGCCTTGGGCGCACGCCTTATGGCGAGACGATAGAGTTTTCTTTTCGCCTGCCCGAGGAATACGCTGTTTATCTGGCCGAAAAAGGCAGCGTGGCCGTTGACGGCATAAGCCTGACAGTCACGCGCGTTGTGGGCAGCAGCTTTTCCGTCGCCATTATTCCTTATACGCTGGCTCATACAACATTGAATGAAATGCAGCCGGGCCAAGAGGCAAATATAGAAGTGGACATTTTAGCCAAATATGTCCGGCGCATGCTGGGCCATTGCCCCTCGCCTGCGCTGACGGAGGATTTCCTGCGCGAACATGGCTTCGCGTAATATTCCTAATATGGGCTCAGCGAGGCGATGAGAAATTGCTTGGAGGAAAAGCGTTTGTTTTTCTATCAACTGCGAAGAGCATAGAAACATAGAGATAAACAGATTGGCATTAAACGAATATGGCCTTAGAAAATATGGAAAAAATTTTCCAGGCATTGCGTGAGGGCGGCTTCGTCATTGTGATCGATGACGAAGAGGAGGATACGACAGGCGATTTGCTTCTGGCCGCTGAAGCAGTTACGCCTGAAAAAATTAATTTCATGCTCCAAAAGGCGCGGGGCACGATGACAGTGGCGCTGACAGCTGAGCGGCTGGAGGAGCTGGATTTGCCTCTTATGGTTCCGGAAGCCAGGGAGGCTATGCCGGAGCAGGCCGGCTTTGCTGTCACAGTAGATGCGCGCCAGGGAGGCGATGATAGTGCAGCAGGCAAGGCGCGCACGATTAAAGCATTGATTGATCCGCGGACACGCCCGCAGGATCTCGTGCGGCCAGGGCATGTGTGGCCTGTGCGCGCTGTTCGCGGCGGAACGCTCATTCGGGCAGGGCATACGGAAGCGGCTGTGGATTTGACGCGCCTGGCAGG
Organism: uncultured Armatimonadia bacterium; assembly: GCA_964622325.1. Taxonomy (GTDB): domain Bacteria; phylum Armatimonadota; class Zipacnadia; order Zipacnadales; family UBA11051; genus JAJFUB01. The sequence continues at coordinate 75,546 of CAZUOJ010000002.1, read as the reverse complement.
GCTACAGCCTGCGGGCGTGACATGTCGGATACTAAATGAGGCGGGCGAGCCTGCCCGGCTGGGAGAATTAAAAGAATTTGCGGCCCAGCATCAATTCCCCCTTGTCAGCATTGCGGACATTATTCGTTATCGTCGCCAATCGGAACGGCTTGTCCAGCGCCAAGCCGAAGCTAATTTGCCCACTATCTTCGGCGAATTTCGGATTATTGTGTATAAAAATGTTCTGGATGGCGGCGAATATGTTGCGCTTGTCAAAGGCGATTTGGCTCAATGCGAAAATCCCCTCGTGCGCGTGCATTCGGGCTGTGTGACAGGAGATATTTTAGGCTCGCGGAAATGTGATTGCGGCTGGCAGCTTTCTGTGGCTCTGGGCAAAATCGCGGAGGAAGGCTGTGGCGTGCTTGTGTATATTCCGGAACACGAGGGACGAGGGATTGGCCTGGCGAATAAAATTAAGGCTTATCAATTGCAAGAACGCGGCTTAGATACAGTGGAGGCAAATGAGGCGCTCGGCTTTCCGCCGGATTTGCGGGATTATGGCCTGGGGGCGCAAATCCTGGCCGATTTAGGCGTGACAACAATGCGGCTGATGACAAATAATCCCCGCAAATATGCCGCAATGGCCGGCTATGGCCTCAAAGTCGTGGAACGCGTGCCGCTGGAATGCCCCGGAGACGAATTCAATATCCGCTATTTGCTTACGAAGCGGGATAAAATGGGGCATTTGCTCCACGCTATCTCCGACGCTTCGGCAACGACGCAAGCGAAAGAGACAGAAGCCAGCCCCCTTGCGGAGCCATCAGAAACTTGAAATAAACATCCTTTCGGGTGTGCCTGATATGGGCCTTATGTCTAAATATGAGGCGAAAAGCAATGGGAAATTATGAGGGAAAGTTGCAAGCCGCGGGATTAAAATTTGCTCTTGTCGTAAGCCGCTACAATGATTTCATCACGCGGCGGCTGTGGGAGGGCGCCCAGGACGCGATTGCGCGCCATGGGGGCGATTTACAGCTCGTGGATACATTTTGGGTCCCCGGGGCTTTTGAAATTCCGCTTGTCGCCAAACAGCTGGCGGAAAGCGGCCGCTATGATGCGATTATCGCCTTGGGCGCCGTAATTCGCGGCGGCACGCCGCATTTTGATTATGTGGCCGGAGAAGCCGCCAAAGGCATCGCCCAGGCGATGTTGCAGACGGGCGTGCCTGTGATATTTGGCGTCATCACGACAGACACGATTGAGCAAGCCATTGAGCGCGCCGGCACGAAGCTGCCCAATCGCGGGGCGGAAGCGGCCTTGAGCGCCATTGAAATGGCGAATCTTTTGAAGCAGTTACGTTCCTTGTAAAGGCGCAAGCAGCCTTTTCAAAAGCCATCTTCAGCGTAAGGGATTAAGGGAGAGCAAAAATGCGCAGCTCAGGGCCAGGATGGGGCGTCATTATTGTTCTGGCGCTATTGTGCGGATTTGCGGGAGGGGCTCTTAGCAGTTACATTGTCCTGCAGCGGGCGCTCCGGGCTCCGGCTGCTGCGCCCCCGGCTTCATCCGGCCCGGCGCCACAATTTACAGGCCCCTCCACTACAATTCGCGTGCAAAGCGAAAGCAGCGCCATTGTGCAGGCTGCCAAACGCGCGGGCCCGGCTGTTGTCAAAGTCACAGCCGCGCAAATGCCGCCGCTGGATCCGATGGCGTATTTGTTTGGCGCTGAGCCAGAGCCGCAAGTCGCCATCGGCTCGGGATTTATCATCAATTACGAAGGGCGGCCCCTTGTGCTCACAAATGCCCATGTCGTGGGCCAGGCGGACAAATTGCTGGTCAAGCTCACAGATGGCCGCGAGCTGCAGGGAACGCTGGCGATGGCGGAAGAAACATCGGATATTGCGGCTATTTCGCTTGTAAATCCGCCCCCGCAGCTGCCCCTTTCTGTTTTGGGCGATAGCGATCGCTTACAGGTGGGCGAATGGGTGCTGGCGATCGGCAATCCCTATGATTATGAGCACACTGTGACAGTGGGCGTAGTGAGTGCGATGGGCTATCGCGCTGTAGGGCCTAATCGCTATCAGAATGTCATTCAAACGGATGCGGCGATTAATACGGGCAATAGCGGCGGCCCGCTTGTGAATCTGGCGGGAGAAGTGGTGGGCATCAATTATCGGATATTTTCGCCCACAGGAGCGACTGTGGGCATTGGCTTTGCGATTCCCATCAATTCCGCCAAACAAATGCTGTATTTCCTGACACAGGGGGGGCCTTACATTGGCCTGGGCGAGATTGTCAACAACAGCCCGGGGCTGGCGCAATATCTGGGCCTGGCGACCGCCGAGGGCGTGCTCGTGATTCAGCCCGCGCCCGGCGGCCCGGCAGCGCAAGCGGGCTTGCAGCCGCGGGATGTCATCCTCGCTATAGATAAAGTGCGCGTTCAGGGCCAGGATCAATTGCGCGATGAGCTGCTCAAGCACAAAATCGGCGACACTATTCAGCTGACAATCCAGCGCGGAGATCGTCAATTCGTAATCTCTGTGGTCGCTGGCCGGCATCCTGATTTCGGCCGCCGCTAAATTGCTTATCGCCTCACTTTAATAATCATTATGTGCTACGCAGGGATATAAAAAGCGTGCCGCATCATAAATGACGACGCGTCGCAAGCTAATGTTTTGCGCCTGTGTAAAAACGCTGTTAGAGGCCCAAAGCAAACATTAAAAACTCACAAGAAAAGCAACACACAGGCTTTGCCCAAGGCGCAGCCTGTGTGTAAAGCATTTTTTGCAATCGCATACGGCTTAAGCCAAAAAAGCTATGAGCCTGTCTGCTCTTCGCGCTTCAGCCCGACGCCTGTCAAAAGCCGCTTAGCTGCGGCTTTCTTCATCGGGGCGCGGAATGCGCTCGCGAGGCTCCACAAACAGGCGAATGGCTGTCCGCTCGCTGCCATCAATCTCCACATCGACAAAGGCCGGATAGCAGACAAGATCAATGCCCGAAGGAGCCAGAAAGCCGCGGGCGATCGCGAGGGATTTTATGGCTTGATTCAACGCGCCCGCGCCAATTGTTTGAATTTCGGCCCGGCCGTGTTCCCGTATTGTGCCGGCGAGTGCCCCAGCGACCTTATTGGGATCGCTTGTGGATTTGACCTTGAGCACGCCCACAATGATTGCCCCCTTTATGCTGCGATGCTGGCATAACTCGTCGCAAGCGCCCGTTGCGACTGTCCACGAAAAAACTAATATGTTATCACTATATTTATTATAGCATACGGGACTGCTCGGCCAAAGGCGTAAAATCTTTATCTCTTGCGCCCGCGTCTGATGTTATTCTACCTCGTGATCCCGTTCCGACGACTCTATATGCTTATCTGCAAACTTTAAGGATATTCTTTGTATATCTAAAGCGGCCTTGTTGTCAAGAGAAATGTCAATTAACACGCCCGACAAAATGGCGGGCCCCGATTTGGGCACTTCGAACCGCTCCGGCAACTGGCTCAAAAAGCGGCGAAGGGCGATATCCGTTTGAATGCCGATAACACTGTGCAGCGGCCCCGTCATGCCGCAATCTGTAATATAGGCGGTCCCGCCGGGCAGGATTTGTTCATCACAGGTGCCCACATGCGTATGTGTCCCCACTACTGCAGAGACGCGTCCCGCAAAATAATAGCCCAGAGCTTGTTTTTCGCTTGTGGCTTCGGCATGAAAATCAATGATGATGGCATCAGCCTGGGCGACACGCGCCAGCTCCTCATCTCCACGCCGAAAAGGGCAATCCACCGGATCCATAAAAATGCGGCCAATCAGATTGATCACGCCCACTGTATGGCCCCGGGCCGTTGGATATATCCCGCTGCCCCGGCCGGGATTATCAGGGGGGAAATTCGCAGGCCGCAAAATTCGCGGCTCTTCAGGCAATAATTGCAGCGCTTCCTTGTTCGCCCAGATGTGATTGCCGCTTGTCAGCACATCCACGCCCGCGGCAAAAAGCTCCTCCGCCACTTTCCGCGTCAGGCCAAAGCCTGCCGCGGCATTTTCACCATTCGCAATCACGAATTCACAGCCGTATTGTTCAATAATTTGCGGGACGGCCGCTGCCAGCGCCCGCCGCCCCGGCCGTCCCACGATATCGCCGATAAAACAGATTCTCACAACTTCTCCTTATGGCCCATCCGAGCCTTATAAGCGCTAGTGGCCCGCCTCCGCCTAATCGCCAGGCGGCGTCCCCGCCCGTCGGGCGAGCTTCCCCGCCCGTCGGGCGAGCTTCCCCGCTTTATCGCGGCGTAAGCTATTTTTGACGTACTATTTCGCATATTCCACAGCCCGTGTTTCGCGAATCACTGTGACGCGAATTTGCCCGGGATAATCCATTTCGTTTTGAATGCGCTCCACCATTCCCTTGGCCAGCTTGTGCGCCGCCAGATCATCAATCTTATCCGGCTTCACAATGACGCGCACTTCCCGCCCCGCCTGAATGGCATAGACTTTATCTACGCCCTCAAAGCTGCGGGCGATGGCTTCCAGTTCCTCCAGCCGCTTCAAATATTTTTCCAGTGTTTCGCGGCGGGCGCCTGGCCGGGAAGCCGAAATCGCATCCGCCGCTTGCACCAGCACAGCCTCTAAGCTCGTGATTTCCGCTTCCTCGTGATGGCCCAGAATAGCTTCTACAACAACGGGATGTTCGTTTCGATTGGCGGCGATATCGGCGCCAATGCGCGCATGGGAGCCGTCGCGCTCAAAATCCACTGCCTTGCCGATGTCATGGAGCAGGCCCGCCCGGCGGGCTAAGCCCACGCGTGCGCCCAATTCTCCCGCCATCGCGCCGGCTAAATGCGACACTTCGATAGAATGCGCCAGCACATTCTGTCCATAGCTTGTGCGGAAATGCAGGCGGCCGAGCAGCCGCATGATCTCCGGATGCAGCCCGGAAACGCCTGTTTCAAAACAGGCTTTTTCGGCCGCTTCCCGAATGCGTTCCTCCACATTCTGCTGGGCTTTCTCCACCATCTCTTCAATCCGCCCCGGATGGATGCGGCCATCGGCCAGAAGGCTTTCCAGCGCCACACGCGCAATCTCGCGCCGCACTGGATCAAAAGCCGAAAGCACGACTGCCTCCGGCGTATCATCCACAATCAAATCCACGCCTGTGAGCTGCTCAAAAGTGCGGATATTGCGGCCCTCACGGCCAATGATGCGCCCTTTCATTTCTTCCGAGGGCAAAGGCACGACGGAGACTGTTGTCTCCGTCGTATGCTCCACGGCGCAGCGCTGGATAGCTTGCCCAATAATCCAGCCCGCGCGCCGCCGCGCTTCTTCCCGTGCCTCCCGTTCCGCGCGTTCAATAATAAGCGCCGTTTCGGCCGCAATTTCTTGCTCTACTTCGCGCAACAAAATTTGTTTGGCGTCTTCCGTCGAAAGCTGGGCCACGCGCTCCAATTCCCGCCGGCGCTGCTCGCTCAGCGCTGCCAATTCCTGTTCCTTGGCCTCTAATTGTCGCTCCCGTTCTTCTAATTTTTGCGCCTGTTTATCTAATTCTTGTTTCCTGCGCTCAAGCTGATCTTCCCGTTCTTCTAAGCGCTTCTTTGTGCGTTCAATTTCATTGCGCGCCGCCTTTGTTTCCTTCTCCAGATCGGCGCGCAGCTTCATAAATTCTTCTTTAGCTGCGAGCTGCGCTTCCCGCCGCTCCGCCTCGATTGTTTTTTCCAGTTGCGACTTGAGCCGTTCCGTCTCCTCAATTTTTGTTTGCAAAATCGCAGCGGCGCGGCGCGAACGCACCGCATAATATAGCCAGACGCCAATAATGGCGGCTAAGCTGAGAGATATCACCAGAATTTCTATCTGAACAGCGGACATCTGTCCACCTCCGTAAGCGATTCATGCCTCTTCATTCACCTCCGACGAGCTTTCTTCATCTTCTGCTAGCGCCAGCGTTTCCAGCGCTTCGGCTATCACCTCATAATCAAAGCCCCGCCGCGCCAAATAAGCATATAAGCGTTGCCGTCTTTGTGGCCAGGGCAGATGTCGCAGGAGCGCGTTACGACGGGCGGCCAATTCCTGGGCCAGCGCGTGTTCCTGCGTCTCATCACTCTGCGCGGCGCAGATTTCTCGGGCTAATTCTGCAGAAACGCCCTCGCGGCGCAGAATCTGGACAATGCCAGCCGCCCCTAAACGGCGCTGGCGCAATGTCTCCCAGCGCGACAGGGCGTATTGCTCGTCGTTTAAATATCCCAATTCCGCCAGCCAGCGCACTGTCTGCTCCACAGCCTCCTCTGGATGCCCGCGACGCAATAACCGTCGCCGTAATTCCGCTTCCGAAAAGGCACGCCGGCCTAACAGGCGAAGCGCATACTCTTGTGTCTCATACAGCCGCGCTTGCTGACGTATCTGTTCGAGCTGTGCGGACGAGAGGCGCCGCCCGACAGACAGCTCTGTTTGCAGCTTCTCGGATGCTGATTTTGTCAGCTCCAATGCCGGCGCCCCATCCACATACACACATATTCTTCCTCGCTTGGCGCCCGGCTGAATCCCTGTAATGACATGATAATAATTTTTGGCTTGCGCTTCCTCCTTTTGCTGAAAGCCCTGTATTTGGGAGCATAACACATCCGGGACTAAATCTTTGTGCTTTTCCTTTTTCGATTCGGAGAAAGAATCTTTTGGGGAACAACAGCTTCCCCGGGCTTGCTGTGGCGTCTCCTCTTCCTTAAGCGCGCTCACCCCCTCTATCTTAAAATGGCTCAACTTTTCCTGAAGCAGACACATGGCCGTGCTCCTGCCTAGCTGGCCAGCGAGGCTAGGACAACTCTAATGTGTCCTTGACAGCCTCGGCGCCGGCTTCTGTATCCACAATATAGGCCGGCGGCGTAATGCCCGCCTGCTCCAGCACTTTGCGCTCAATTTCCCGACAGAGCGCCGGATTCTGGGCTAAAAAGGCAATCACATTTTCGCGGCCCTGCCCTAAACGTTCCTCGCCGTAATTAAACCAAGAGCCCGCCCGTGTAATAATATTGCGCTGCACAGCCTCGTCCAGAACGCAGCCCTCACGGGAAATCCCCTGGCCGAAGATAATATCAAATTCAGCCTTCTTAAAAGGCGGCGCTACTTTATTCTTCACTACTTTTACAGCTGTGCGTCCCCCAATTGTCTCTGTGCCTGATTTGATAGCTTCTGTGCGGCGGAGCTCCAGACGAATGGAGGCCCAGAATTTCAGCGCCCGGCCCCCGGGCGTCGTTTCCGGATTGCCAAACATCACGCCTATGCGCTCCCGCACTTGATTAATAAAAATCACAACAGTGCGCGTATTGGCGACAGAGCCGCCTAATTTCCGCAACGCCTGGCTCATCAGCCGCGCCTGCAAGCCGACATGGGCATCGCCCATGTCGCCCTGCAATTCTGCCGCCGGCACTAATGCCGCCACGGAATCTACAACAATCGCATCCACAGCGCCACTGCGCACCAGCGTGTCTGTGATTTCTAAAGCCTGCTCTCCTGTATCAGGCTGCGACACTAGAAGCTCATTCAGATTAAGCCCCATGGCCTCAGCCAGCTCCCGCGGAAACGCATGCTCGGCATCAATGAAGGCAACAGTGCCGCCCATTTTTTGGGCTTCCGCTAACACGCTCAAAGAAAGCGTCGTTTTCCCCGAAGCCTCGCCCCCGTATATTTCCACAATCCGTCCCCGCGGCAGGCCGCCCACGCCCAAAGCAATATCCAGCGTCAGAGCTCCTGTAGGAATGACTTCCACCGCTAATTTGTTGGGCATCTCCCCCAGCCGCATTACAGCCCCTTCCCCATGTTGTTTTTGTATCTGCGACAAAGCTAATTCTAAAGCCTTTCGTCTTTTCTCTTGCTCCTTGTCCGGGCCGTTGCTTGTCATAGCCATCCCTCCTGGCAGGCCTAGTTACTAGTTAAATGTATCCAGCCCCCACGTCTTCGCTTTCTATTCGTATTTAGTTTTCCATTCTGTTGTTAAGCCCAAAAGATCCCGGCAGCTTTTTCATTCCCATTCCGTCTCGTTTGCTTAAGGAAACGCTTCTGTCCTCTGCAACTAAAAAGCTTTCCCGTTTATGGGAACGCGAATGTCGCAACAACTTCGTAAATAGGCCCTTCTCGTCTCAATACGCTTTTCACTAATTGAAAAGCATCACACAAAAAGGGCGTACTGGCGAATTGCTTTTCCTCCTGCATTCGCGCAATCAATTTGCAGAGTCCGTCCTGTGTTATCACGCGTCCTAAGGTGCAATGCGGATGAAAAGGCTTGCTTTCCGGCTTCACAAGCGCCCGCATCGCCAGAGCTTGATTTAAGGCCTCGCTTAATTGTTGCAGCGCCTCTTTCCCCTCCCCTACGCCAGCCCAGATGATTTTCGGACATTCAGATTTAGGAAAGGCGCCCACGCCGCGCAATTGTATTTGCCAGGCCGATATCTCCTTTGCTATTTCCCAGCCAATGTCTCTAAGCTCGTCCACAATTTCACAGGACATTTCGCCCAAAAATCGCAATGTGAGATGGAAATTATGCGGCGCTGTCCAGCGCACAGGAGCCTGTGTTTCGGCCAGCCGGCTTTGCACGGCCGCGAGCTCCTGCTGAATCTCTGCTGGAAGCATGACGCCAAAAAAGAGCCTCAACATTTGTGTTGCCTTGTGATTGCTTGCCTTTGTCATTTCTTACAATAAGCCCAATATCCGCTTCCGCAGCATTCCTAGCGCCATTTCGGACACGCGCTGTTTGAATTGTTCCCGTGTGCCCGGCCAATACTGCTTTTGCACAATTGTGCCTGTGCTGTCGGAAACAGCAATATAGACAAGCCCGACAGGCTTTTCTTTTGTGCCGCCTGTAGGCCCTGCAATGCCTGTCGTGGCCACGGCATAATCGGCGCCGCTCACACGCCGTACGCCTTCGGCCATCGCGCGGGCGCATTCCTCACTGACAGCGCCATATTGTCTGATGATTTCTTCCGGCACGCCCAGCAGGCCGATTTTGGCTTCATTAGCATAGGAGACGACGCCCGCTACAAAATAATCCGACGCTCCCGGCACATCTGTAATCTTATTCGCGATAAGCCCTCCCGTGCAGCTTTCGGCAAGGGCTAATGTGGCGTTTCGTTCTCGCAGAAGCTTTCCCACTACAGAAGCCATTGTCTCTTCGTCGACCCCAAAAATATGTAGCCCTAATTTCTGGCGGATTTGCGCTTCAACAGGCGCAAATTTGGCCTGCGCTTCTCTCTCATCCGTCGCCTTTGTCGCTAATCTTATCCGCACAACGGCCGGGGCAGCATATAAGGCAATTGTCGGATCACTTTGTTGCTCTATAATTTCTTTTATCATATCGGCAACAAGCGATTCGCCCAAATCCGTTACTAGTAAAGAGCGTGTATAAAGCTGCCTGTTCTCCCCTACCTCCTGACGCAGGATGGGCAATATTGAGCGTTCTGTCATTTCGCGCAATTCCGTGGGCGGCCCGGGCGCCGCAAAAATCAGCTTGCCATTCCAGCGCATAAATATGCCAGGCGCCGTGCCACACACATTCTCCAAATGCACGGCTCCTTCAGGCGCTTCCGCTTGTTTGAGATTGCTTTCGGCCAGGGGACGTTGCCGGGCAGCGAAAAATTCCCTCAGACGCTGTTCAGAGGCGGGAATGCGAACTAAAGGCTTTCCTGTGACAGCTGCAATGGCCTCACGCGTTAGATCATCCTCCGTGGGGCCCAGCCCGCCTGTCAGCAACACAATATCTGCCCGCGCGAGGGCTGTGGAGAGGACTTCCTTCAGGCGAGAAAGATTATCGCCCACTGTATGGCGATAATATACATCAATGCCAATCTCCGCCAGTTTGCGCGATAAATAGGAAGCATTTGTATCAACAATCTCGCCTAGCAGAAGTTCTGTGCCAACTGAGATAATTTCCGCATTCAAGGGATTCTGCTGCCTGTTTGCATCTTAATTGTATTATTTAGCAAAATCACAATTATTATGTGATAATTAATTCGTATTTCAAAAAATATTCGTTAATCAAAAAGATCCCGTCCGCCTGGATCCGCTATTATCTATATTTAACATAATCATTTTAAAGCAAATCTCTCCGCCCGTCAAGCAGACGCTCTGAAAGAGCAATTTTTCAAATCGCAGATTGTGCCGAAAATAACAAGCCAGCTTATTATATCCCGGGAAAACAATCCCCCGAAATATGCTAATTCGCTTCTTTTAATGAAGCCGATTTTCGGGAAAAGAAAAAAGCCTTTTTCAGTTTTTTAAGATGAACAATTTTGGCGAAAGCCTCTTTTATCAATCCCCAGAAGGCGGGACTGAGAATAATGAATATATAAGCTGTTCCATATAGAAATGAGCCATAATGCTTTTGCCATATTCGAGAGATTTTTTTCCAGACAAAGAGCCATTTCTCAGGCTCGGCAGGCTCCAGGACGGCAATCCTGTCCCAATCTTCGATCTGTGAAGCCGCTTGACGAGCTTTGTGAAGCCACATGGCAAGCTTTTGCTTCTCGTTACAGGCTGCAGCTATTTGAGCCATCCCCAGAAGGCTGGGAAAATGCGTTGCCTTCAATTCCAGAGCGCGCTGAAAACAGCATTCCGCTTCTTCCCATCGCTTCTGCATTACAAATGATTTGCCCAATAAATAGATGAGCTGGGGATGTTCTTGAACGAGCAGCCGGCGCATAATCTCTTGTTGCGCGGCGCGAAAATTTTTGTTTTCTAAACGAATTTCTAAAAGCAGCGCCCGGGCTTCAATGTTATCGTAATCGGCGCGACAGGCCTCTAACGCGACGCGTTCCGCTGCATCTGGCAAGCCAGCTGCCCATAAAACGCGCGCCGCCGCCAAACGATAGGCAATAATCTGCTGCAAGCTTTGCTGCTTGGGAACAGGGGAACGCTCCCCAAGAGACAAGCGTTCGCGTTCTTTCAAAGCGGCTGTCAGATAAAATTGAGCAGCTAATCCTCTTAAGCCTGCACGTTGGGCGCTTTCGCCCAATGAAGCCCAAATTGCCGGCATATTGTTTTGGCATTGATAGATAAGGCTGCCCAGCCAAATGACAAGAAGGGCAAAAGCGCCGCCTAATGCCCCTAAGGGGCGAATCATGTAAAATAATCCTCCATTTTTGCAGGATCATAGCCTATTATATAGCAATGTACTGTATGTCAAGCTTTAGGCTGAGCCTATGGACTGTATCCATCATTTTCTCTTTACGCGCAGGCATAATTACAGCACAGCCCCAGGCAGCTTGGCCTCCCAATGGAAGCTTTGAAGAACTGGATGCTGCCACAGGCCTGCCTGCTGGCTGGACGCCCTGGAATACAGCGCGCAATTTGGCCTTCTATACATTAGCCATTGCTCGTACAGGCATTGCTTCAGCCTCTGTGACTGATGATAGCAACGCAGATTCACAGGGCTTGCGCAGCCCACGCGTTTCCATTCAAGGAGGAAAAACATATCGCGCTACGGGCTATGTATGGATTACAGAATTGCAATCAGGCGGCTTTGCAATTTATTTGGAGTTCTGGCAGGGAACAGAACGCCTGGCCAATTATTCTGTCAGCACAAATGAAAAAGGACGCTGGATAGAACTAAAATTACAAAATACGGCGCCTCCCCAGGCCACAGAAGCCACTGTTCTCATCTACGCCAGCAGCGCCACAATAGGGCATGCGTATTTTGATGATATTTGCCTGACAGGGCCTTTGCCTGAATAGACAAACAGGGCCTGCCCTGGCCTGTCTTCTACGCGGCTGTGCCAAAGATGTATATTTCTATTCCAGCGCACGCAGACGCTCCTGTGCTTTTTTTAGCCATTCTTGCTGATCTTTGTAGCGTTCCAGGATTGTCTTATAGGCTTTGATGGCTTCTTCCACAGCTTTAGCCTGCTCAAAACATACGCCGGCGGCAAATTGAGCGCGGGCGCCCCACTCTGAATCGTTGTATAAAATTGCAACTTTTAAGAATTCTTGCGCCGCGGCTTTGAAATCATTTTGCAAGCGCCGCGTATCGGCCAGCTCAAATTGCGCTTCCATTGCCGCCTGCCGATCCTTTAGCCCTGTGACTTTTACGAATAGCACAGCCGCCTCTTCATAATTTTTGGTCGCTTTATAACATCGTCCCAGCCCGAGCCATCCCCGCGGCGCCACATTATCCTCGGGAAAACGTTTGATAAGCTCCTCAAAAAGCGGCTGCGCCTTATTTGCATTTTGAGAAGTCAAATAGGCCTCAGCAAGCAACAATAATATCTTCGGCGCTAATGTCGGGGGCGCCAGAGGCCGAGCAGGCTCCAATAGCTTAATTGCTTCCTCGTGTTTGCCCTCCATTATCAGAAGCACAGCGCCCTGGAAGCGCGCATCCGCATTGATCGCCGCCTCTTTTGTAGCTTCAGCTGCTTTCTGGAAATGTGCTAGAGCCTCTTTATAACGCTCCTGTTTCAACAGGCTCCAGGCCAGCTTGTATTCTATCTCATCAGCTAATTCGCTTTGCGGATATTGCTTAAGCGCTTGAGCGTAGGCTTTCTCTGCAGCCTCAAAATCTCCCTGTTCAAAATAAACTTCGCCGATGCGAAATGCGGCTTCGGGAGCGTAATGACTCTGCGGAGCCTGGGCAAGAAGCTTTTCAAAGGCTTTTTGCGCTTGCGAAAATTGTTTGTGCTCCCAATAGGCCCAGCCTAATTCAAACAGGATATTTTCCAAAAGCTCGCTTTGAACATTTGCTGCCAGGAGTTCCTCCAGCAATTTGATTTCCTCAGGAATTTGCTTCAGCTTCCCCAGACAAAGCGCTAATTGAAATTTGGCTAAGGGCGCCGTTTCGGCTTGGGGGAAGGCTGCCAGATTTGTGCGGAAGGCTTCCGCCGCTGCCTGATAATCTCCCAGCGCAAAATGACAGGCGCCCACGCTGTAGCTGGCATAGGGGGACAACTCCGGAATGTTAGCTTGCGCTACGGCCTGATATAATGGCGCCGCCTCTTTATATTTCTTTTGGGCGAACAAAGCCTCAGCGAAGCTGTATTGGGCGGAAAACAATAGCTTGCCTGGAGGATTTTGTTTTGCCAGTTGCTCAAGCAAGGCTTTCGCTTCGCCCAGCCTTCCCATTCGAGCGAGAATCCCTACAAGCGCGCTTGAGGCTTCCACGGCCGCCTCGCTTTGCGGGAATTGCGTTTGGACGCGCCGATAATTTTCCGCCGCTTTTGTCCCTTCGCCAGCTTTCTCCCAAGCCGCTCCTATCAAAAACAAAGCTTCCGGGATATGCTGATCTTGCGGATGATGCTGGACAAGAAGATTTAGCATCTCTATCGCCCGCGGCCATTCCTGCCGTCGGAAACGCAATTTTCCTGTCTGATAGGCTATTTGGGCGCTTAAAGCTGTTTGGGGCTGTTTTTCCGCTATAGCTTCAATAGCTCGCAAAGCCTCGTCAGATTGCGTCCGTTGATAGGCTGCCCAGGCAGCGCCATATTGGGCTTGAAGCTTCATCTCAGGATTTTTTAATTTTTCAGCTGCCGCAAGATAATTCTTTTCTGCAGCCTGGAGCTGGCCTGCTTCTATATTTAAGGCGCCTAAATGCATGTACGCTTCGCCAACACGTTCATCATCCCCAAATTTTTTCACGAATTGCTCAAAGGCCTGAAGCGCGGCAGAGATATCAGGCTTGCGTTCCAGCGCCATGGCTTGCCAAAACAACGCTGTAGCAGCCAGCGGCGTGTTTTGTTTTGCCAGCGCCCCATAAGCTTCTGCGGCTTCCTGGTGTCGCTGCAGCAGATATAAACAGTCTGCCGCGCGCATGGCAGCCTCGGAGGCAATTGTTTTGTCATCGCTTTGGGCGAGCTTTTGAAAATAGGGCAAAGCCTCTGCATATTTTTCCTGGCTAAAATAGCTCCACGCAAGGCCTAATTGCCCTAGCAACGCTAATTGCGCGTTTTCTTTATTGTGGAGCAATTTTTCGTATTCTGTTATAGCTGAATTGTAATCTTTGACAGCATAATATGCTTCAGCCAGCCGAAATGTTATTTCCGACGCCATTTCATGCTGGGGATATTTCTTGCGCAACGCCAAAAAGGCGTTAATGGCCTCCTTATATTGCCCCAGCTTATATTGTGCCAGCGCCGCGGAATACGCCGCATAGGGCGCATATTCTCCCTGGGGACTCAATTGGAGGCATTGATTATATGCCTTAATTGCTTCTCCATATTGCCCCAGCCGAAAGAAAGTTTCGCCCAGCCAATAGGCAGCCCGAAAAGCCAGAGGGCCTTGTGGCGCGCGCTGCAAATATGTCACATAGGCTTGGCGGGCTTCTGAAAGCTTATTTAGCTTGAAATAGACATCTCCGAGCCGATATTGCGCATCAGGAGCTAATTCGTCCTGTGGAAATTCGCGGAGAAGGCGTTGATAACAGGACAAGGCGCGTTCAAAGCGGCCCAGATTGTACAGACATTCTCCGCTGCGAAATAGGGCTAAAGGCACATTTTCATCTTTAGGCGCGGCAGCAAGAAATTGCTCATATTTATGTAGCGCTTCCTCCCAATGTTCCCGTTCAAACAGCCCCTGTGCCAGCTGCAAAATCTGCGCCGGCTCCGGCGGCTCCGACTGTGCCCACGCCGAAAACTGCTCTGCGCAATATAAGCTGCCCGCGAATATCCAGATAATCGCCCCCCTCATCCACATTTTACGGCTTCTCATTTGTTTTTGGCCTCCGCCTCAAACAAAGAATGTATTACGCCCCCTTCTGTTTTAGAAAGCTCTTCAAAAAAACAGTTTCTTCTGTCCAAAACAAAAGACAAACAAAAGCCTTAATTTGCGATAAGGAAAAGAGGGAAAATGTTACATGCGGCGCCGCATTCGCTGCTGTATAATGCGCCACATTTTCTCGGCCGCTAGGGCTTCTGCCTGTGAAGCGGGCAGGCGTCCATAGCGCGCTTTAAGATAGCTTTCCGTAAGAGCCGTGATTTCCGCTTCCAACGGCTTAACAGCCGATGGCAGCTGGCTCAAAATCTCGCGCGGCGTTCTGCTTGGATTCTCGGCAAGCCCATAATTATGTAAAAGTTTACGCAGCCCCAAATAGGCACGGACAATGCGGCTCAAAGGCTCTGAGCCGCGCCATAAAGGCCAAATCCGCTGTTTTCTTTCCCATCGCACTGCCAGCCACAATCCCAGCATCCCTATTCCGGCAAGGGCTGCCGAAAGCCAATATTGTCGCCCAAAATCCGCCAGCTGACGAGGCGCTGATTGCGCCGCCGCAGCTATCTCCTGCCAGGCTTTCGCCAGACGATTGGGCTCTTCGCGTGCCGGAGGCGTTGGATCGAAAGCAATCCAGCCCGCGCCGGGAAAATACACTTCTGCCCATGCATGGGCGTCTTTTTCCCGGACTGTGTAAAAATCGGGATCCTCCGTGGCTTCTTCACCCGGCAAAAATCCCGATACAAGCCGTGCCGGCATCCCGATACAGCGGCACAATACGACCATAGCGCTCGCAAAATGCAGGCAAAAGCCTCTCTTTGTCGTAAATAAGAAATGATCTACATAATCCTGATTCCAGGCGCGGGGCACGGACAGAGCGTATTCGTAATTCCACATCAATTCCAGCTCGATAGCGTGCACTTTCTCATAAGGCGTCTTCGCTTGAGCTGTAATGCGTTGCGCGTATTCACGTATCCGCGCGGGCAAAAATGCCGGAAGCTGCAAATCATCTTGCAGCCTTTTTGGATCAATGGATATATCAGGGCGCTTTAAGGGCACTAGGGGCTGTGTGTAGGAAATCACTGTAAAGGTGTCGCCTGGCCGCACATGGCGCGAAATATGGAGAATATGATCTCGATCATAACGCACGCGATCTCGAACGCCTTCCACGCGCACAGGACAAAATAAAGAGGGAATTGTGCCCATCAACGCTCGATGTACTGTAAAATGCTGCTCAATCCGCGCGGCGCCCTGCCGCGACGCTCCGGCCCCATCCATAGGGATATTCCAGCCCCCGAACGCACGCTCCGCTAAGCGATTATGGCGGCGATCCGCCAGCCACCAGCTGCCTGTATATGTGTGATAGACAATCAGCCGATAATTCCCCGGCTGTTTCGTGCGTACTGTAAACACAACGCGATTGCTGTCAGGCCAGCTATCCAGCATTGCGACGCGGATGGCTGGATCGGGCAACACAGCGCTTTCCCGCGGCATGAGCCAGCGAGCAATTCTCATGGCCAAACGGAAACGCAAATTGTCTGCCCACGACCCGGAAAGTTCTGTATGCGCCGCCGCCCACGCCACGAAGACAGCCACCAGCAACACAAGAATGTATAGCGCTGGCCAAGAATATAAAAAGCCCCCGCGCCGACTTTTGCGGCTTTGCTTGAGCTGCTGCACCGGAAGATATTCCCGTTGATGGATAATTCTTTGTTCGGCTGTGAGCAAAGCCAAAACGCTCATCACAGTTACAGCCAGACAGCCTAAAACAATTGGCGTAGGCGCCACAACGAGCGCCAGCAATATGATGGAGCCGCAGGGCAATATCGTTTCCACGAGATCCCGCACAGTGCGCAAAGCAAAAGCACGAAAAGCCGTAATCCACATAAAACACAGCACAAGAAAGCCTATAAATTGGACATTTTCGCTTTCGATAAGCCCTTCGCGTAAGGGCCAGAAATATCCCAAGAAAAACGGGCCTAACATCAGCGCGAGGGCAAATGTAAGCCAGTTGACAAGCAAACGCGCCCCAGCCCGGAAATGCAAACGATATGAGATATGCCCAGCCGCCGCCAAAAGCAGCGCCAAAAAAATAATCAAAGGCCAATGGGGAATTAATGTCCCTGTGGCGACAAGAGAAGCATACATCATCAGCCAGGCATAGAAGCTCAAACGGCGCCAGGCGCCTTCTCCCTCTTGCTCTATTGCTTCCTGTGGATCATAAGGCGCATAGGGCAAGCGGAAAAAGGCTGCAATCCGCTGCAATCGTTGTTCTACAACGTCCAAAGTGCTCATTGTCGTGCTATCTGATAAAGTTCCGCTGCTTGGGCCAGGCTCTGGATTGTCTCCCGCAGCTGGGCAGGAGAGCGGCCGATGGCCACTGTTATCCCTTTTTGCTGCAGATAGGAAGCCAGCCGTTCTTGTTTCGCCCGTTGCTCTTGTGTGAGGAAATTATCGGGAGCTAATAAAAAGCAGCGCAAAGGCGCGCCATATTCGGCCAACGACAGGATAGCCTTGGCCAAGCCCGCTTCGATCCCTGTTGTGATGACAAAATTTGTGTGCCCGAGCGGCGTCTCTTGCGTTTGTGTAAAAAGCAGCTCCGCAAAAGAAGGCTCCTCAATTGCCTGAACGACTGCTAAAGCGCGCAAAAGGCGCGCTATGGCCGTCTGGCCGCGGCTCGGCGTCGCTAATAACGGCGGCAAGCCCTGTCCCACAAGCGCAACGGCTTGATCCATTTGCTGAAAGGCCACGAGCAACGAAGCTGCCAGAGAAAGCGACATTTCCAGGCTGGAATGGGCGCCAAAGCCAACGAGGCTGGCGCGACTTAAATCCAGCCAAACAAGAACTGACAGCTCCCGGCTTTTGGCGTATTCCTTGACAACAAGATCGCCGCGGCGCGCCGTCGCTTTCCAGTGCACATGACGCAATTCATCGCCTGGCTCATGCGGACGCACGCCCCAGAATTCTCCGCCCTGCCGCGCCCGTGCGCCGCTGAGAATCCTCGCCGCCGGCGATAACAATTGCCGACGCCAAATCCAGGGAATGTCTATGATTGGCGGCAAAGCTAACAAACGACTGACAGCAGATTGCGGCCCCCGGCGTGTAAACATTCCCAAAGGATCTGTGCCTGTTAATTGCGCCGGGCCTATTTCCCACACGCCCCGCATTGGAATATTAATTTCTGCTGCAGCCTCAATTTGGGCGCCAGGAGCTGTTGCGGGCAATACAAAATGATATTGTTCTGCCACTTCGGGAATTGTCAGATTGCGCATCGGCACACGCACAATCGCCTCTGGACGCGCAAAAAAGCTCTTATTTTGCAAACGGACTTCCCAAACAGCCTTCGTGCCCGCTGGAATTTCTGTGTAGGGAAGATCCATCTCTATATCCAGCCCGCCCACAGCCATCCGCGAAAGCCAATAGCAGCCAGCAATGACCGCCACACATATGCCTGCCAAAACATATACAGCCGCCGCATCATTCATTGCGCCGACAAGATAAAATATCACAGCCGCCCCACTAAATATCTTTAAATTCCGTGACATTGTTTGCCTACGCAAGCAAATTAGGACTCAACGCTTCAAAAAGCCCCGGGCTATTTGTCAAACTACAATGTTTCGTCTTTCCTCTCGCCGAAGCATTAGACAGGCACAGGAATCTGATCCAACAGCTCCGCAATAATCTGAGCCGCTGGCAGATCGCTGATCCGCGCTTCTGAAGAAAGCAACACTCTATGCGCCAGCGTCGGCACCGCCAATTGCTTCACATCATCTGGCTCCACATAATCCCGCCCGCGGATTGTCGCCAGCGCCTGCGCACAACGAATTAATGCTAATGTCCCCCGCGGACTGGCGCCTAAATATAATTTTTCTGTTTGTCTCGTCGCTTCCACAATGTTGAGCACATAATCGTATAATGTTTCGGAAATATAACATTGAGCTACTGTCTGTTGAATAGCCAGCACTTCCTCGGCTGCAATCACAGGCTCCAAACGCTCGATCGGATGCTGCAAAAGCTGCTCAGCCACAACGCGCTTTTCCGCCTCTCGTTCCGGATAGCCAATGCTTTCCCGAATCAAAAAGCGATCCAGCTGCGACTCGGGCAGGGGATAAACGCCCTCATATTCAATGGGATTTTCTGTTCCCAAAACCATAAAAGGCCGCGGCAAAGGATGTGTGACGCCATCGACAGTCACTTGTCGCTCCTCCATCGCCTCCAGCAACGCCGATTGTGTGCGCGGCGTGGCACGATTGATTTCGTCTGCGAGCAGAATATTAGTAAAAACGGGGCCCGGCCGAAAGCGAAATTCGCTTGTTTTTTGATCATAAATATATACGCCAGTGATATCGGAAGGCAGCAAATCCGGCGTAAATTGAATGCGGCTAAATTGACAGCCAATGCTGCGCGCCAGCGCCCGCGCCAGCATTGTTTTCCCTACGCCGGGCACATCCTCAATCAGAATGTGTCCGCCGGCAAGGAGCGCTACAAGCGTCCGCTCCACAACTTCCCTTTTGCCAAAAATGACTGTTTCAATATTTTCGATAAGACGACGACACAGAGCTGCTGCTGTAAGATGATCCATCCTTTCTCCTTCGTTTGTAAAATGGAATGCAAAACGGAAAATTAAATATCCTCTCAAACGTGAATAAACTGACTCTCTCCTATTAGTCGTTCAGCCGCCGCGCGCTTTTAACTAATAACACATCACAAGCCCCAGCCGTTCGGGAATATCCCCGGCAACATAGGCTTCGTTAGCTTGCTTGTGAATAGACAACGGCTGGGGCGTGCCGGCGCCAGGCCTGTACAGCTCCGCCCTCGTGCTGTGAGGCGGCACTTTCAACAAAATTTTTCCTATTTCTCTTTCCAAGCCTAATACAGCTATAATCATCTGCCCCTGGCGTGAACGATGATAAAAGACGCCCACAGGCGTTTGCGCCGTGACAACGGGCCTATTCAATTTTCGCACAAGCTCCAGAACTTCGTTTTCATCGGCAACACAAATAATTTTGCCCCGTCCTATTTTGCGGCTTTGTCCAGGAGCCATCTGTTTAAGCTGTAAATTAAGCAGAATAAGAGAACGCGGCCGCCAGCGCCCATATTCATCCCGCCAGCCTGTTTCGGGAGAAATAACAAGCGTGCCGCCGGAACGGATCCAGGAAGCAAGCCGTTTAGCTGTAGCCTCATAAAGACAAGGATTGTGGATAGCCAGCAACATCCGCACGCCTTGAAGGCTTTCTGCCGTAAGCGCAGGCGCATCACGCAAGGGGCGAATGGGCGTGCCTGCAGCAATCAACGCCTCCAGTACAGGCGCCAGCAATGGCGTTTTAAGCAAATCTCGGCTTTCCGTGGAAAAAAGATAGCCGATGTCGCCGCCAAGCTCACTATCGCCTAAAATATTTGCCTGTTTTCGCCAAAACTGATTATAACGCTGCAATATCTCCAGGGAAGACTGATTTTCAGCGCCTGTAAAGCCATAAAAGACAATCCAGGGATTCGCTCCCCCAGCTATACTGGCAGCGCATAAGCCGGCAATTGCTTCCGGCTTTCGCAGCAATTTGTAATCTTTTTCGTCAAATGTGCCTATATAATTCCAAAGCGGCCGTCCGTGTGATAAAGCCCGTCCTAAAAGCATTTTCGCCGCCATTTGTCGCGGACTATTTCCCCGCGATTCGCTCAATACAGCATCCAGATGTTCGTATTGCTGATCCACAGCTAAAACGCCGGAGCTATAGGCATATTGCGTATTGGCCAGCACGACAATATCTGGCTTCACTTTTCGCAGCCTCTGGCGATAAAGCTCACAGGCCTCGGCCCAGATACGCTTGCGGAAGCTCAGCCAGAGCCCCCATAAAGGCTCCTCTTCTGCTTGCGGAATGGCGGCTTTGGCGGGATGCAGATTTGTGCCGGGAATGGGCTTTGCGCCAAAACGCTCCTGCAGATATTGGCGCCATTTTTGCTGACAGGAAGCACAATAACATGTCCAGCGGCCGCCTTCTGTATACATAAATTCATTATTGTCCAGCATCACAGCATCGGCATCATAGGCCTGGACAATGCGCTGTGTGTAAGCAATTGTCGCTTCCAGCGCGCCTGTTGAGGGGCAAAGCCAGGGCTGTCCGTACAAATTAATCGTCTGCCCCAACGGATCCCTCATCGCCCATTCGGGATGTGTTTGGGCCAGCGCGCCGAATTGCCATTGAGGATCATGGCCCTTATGCATAATGGATGAATACAAAATCAGGCGCAAGCCGGCCTGGCGATACAGGGCTAGCGCTTGCTGAAATTCCTCTTCCGAAATATGTTCGGCGCTGGCTGTAATAGCATTATGAGCTGCTGGGGGAAGCAGAATAATCGCCGAAAAGCCGTGCTCTTGGGCAAATCGCGACGCCCATTCTGAAGCCTGTTTAACAGCTATAGTCTGTGTTTTGCCCCAGGGCTGAATGATGCTGGCTTCTTTCGCCCAAGCGCCGTTTACGGGAAGAGAAGCAAGCGGCCGCTCGGGGGGCCAACGGAGGCTTTGCGGCAAGGGCATACGTTCGAGCAGCTTTATCGCTTTTCGGCCCCAATGCAGCGTAGGCTCCCCCACATAAACATTCACAGGGAAATTCGTTACTGATTTCTTCTCATAGACACGAAAGCTTACAATCACAGGCTGGCCTGCGGCGGGCACGTAGGCAGCCGAAATTGGAATCTCCACATATTGCAAGCTTGTGCTTCCTCCTGCGACATCACTTTCCCAAACGATTTTGTCGCCAATCAGCACTTGCAGGAAATGATAGCCTGCTGTCGAGCCCACAAAGCTATCGCCCCACCAAAAAGATAATGTGATATGTCTGGCTGGCTCTGACAAAATGACAGACAGAGGCCATTGCACAAATTCCCCTGGCTGAGAAATTGTATGAGCCGGATAGCTCAGCTCTATAGCCGCTGTTGTGGGGCCTGTAGGCAAAAGCACAATAGTCCGCTTCGCTTGAAAAGCGCCCTGGATAATGGGCGCCGCTGAAGCGGCACCGCCAAGCATTATCATCCACGCGCCTCCTGCTATTAAAAAGAGCCTGAGCCTCATAATTGTTCCTTTTTAGCTTTATTTTTGTTTTATGATTTCTCGGGCGGATGGCGAAATTTGGGCGTGATTTGGCTTGGCGATGATTCAATGTCCCTGAGCATATGTGCCTTATTTTAATCTTCAACGGCATAAAAGCGCGCTTGATTGTTTTGGGCTTCTTTAAAGAAGAAGCTGGCTAAGCCAGATTATATCAAGGATAAAACATATTGGCTGACAGCGTCAAACAGCTAAAAAGGGATAATTTCCGCAAAGGCTGTTCCTGGCTTAGGGGAATAATCATTAAGGCCTCTAGCTGGCAAAGCCATGCTTCTTTTTGTATAAGGCTTGTGCCTCCCAGGGGGCTAAAGAATTGCGAAGGGCGATTTTTGTTTACAGGGCAAATGTTCTTGCCTGTTTACACAGACAACTAGCTCATATCAGTTGCAATTATGGATTCTCATATTTGTAGGGGAGCTTTGTTTCTTTGGCCAATGGCGCTACATATTAACGCGCCATATATTCAGCCAAAATTTCTTTAGCTTCGCCCACAGCTACGTCCAGGGCAGAACGGCCATTGTTATCCCGAATATGCATGGGCACGCCACGATTGAGCAGCAGCCGAACAATGTCCCCCCGGCCTGTTTGCGCCGCTGTGTGCAGGAGGCTTTGGCCGCGCGCATCCACTTGTTCCAAATTTGCCCCTCTGTCCAGCAGATAACGCGCCGCCTCCAATTGGCCTGCTTTCACGGCAATTTGTGTAGGCGTCTGGCCCATGCTATCGTCAGCATCCAATTCCGCGCCATTGTCTAAAAGCAACTCCAGAATATTGACATGCCCATGTTGGGCTGCTACATGCAGAGGCGTGCGCTGTTGCATATCCCGCAAATCCACATCGCAGCGGCGCTCTAAAAGCATCCATACGATTTCTTCGTGGCCGCCCGCAGCCGCCAGATGCAACGGAGTCATTCCTTCTTGCCCCTGATGATGCAGGACAGCGCCATAATGGATAAGCGCCTGGACAGCCTCAGCATGGCCCGCGGCCGCTGCGGCATGAATGGGCTCGCCCAGCGGCCCCCGAACATTCATATCGCCCCCCTGGCGGAAATGCTCATGAATGTAATTCACATTGCCGCGGGCGGCTGCTTCATAAAGATTAGCTGGCTGTCCAAGCACAGCCGCTATTTGCTCGGGCTTCCAGCCCGCTTGAGCTAAGCTCCGCTCAATTTCCGCATCGCTTTTGCCCCGTGCCCGCATCTGTTCCACATACGCCCGCCCCTCATCCTGTGCCTTGGACATAGGCGCGCCTCCTTTTGGCATTGGACTGTATGCAACTTTCATTTGTATATACAGGCTCAGCCAGGCTGGATTAACGCGGCCGCTTTTCCAAAAAATAAGCGATATATTTGTCCAGCATTTCATCCGAGATATTGGCGGGCAAATGATTGCCTACAGCCCAAATGAGGCCGGAGCATTTTTCCGCAAGCGCAAATGTCCGATCCATGCTCGCTTTCACGACTTCCCAGGAACGGAAAGCCATATCATTGCAATCCACAGCGCTGCCCACTAGGCAATGCGAACATCCAAATCGCTCAGCCATAAAATCAAACGGCACAAGCGGCTCAAAAATAAAGCCATCGGCGCCCGCTTGGGCAATGTCTTCTACAAATTCTGTATAATTTCCATCCGAGCAAAAGAGCACTTTTTTGCCAGCTGCATGAAGGGGCTTCCATAGCTCCGCATATGCAGGGATAATGATTTCCCGATATATATCAGGATGCATAAAAGGCCCTTGCGTCCATACAAAATCATCATGCTGGATAACAGCCTCTACGCTTGTTTGGGCCCAGGCACGCATATGAAAAAGCGTGAATTCGGCGAAGCGTTCGAATACAGGAGCTATTTGTGTGCGCTCGGCACAGGCTAAGAGAAACATATCCCAGCCAAAAGCCGCAATACAGCCGGAGACAATTGTTTTATAATAGCCGCCCGTTGTGAGCTGATCGGGCCACGCCGCGCGTGCTTCTTGCACATGCTTTTCGTAGGCGGCCACTTGTTCTGCAAAATCCGGCAGGCCGTATTCCGCCGCGGGATCAAACGCCCAGACTTCCTCGACAGATTTGAAAGGGCATTCTTGGGGTGGCCGCATATCGCTGCCATCCGCCGCATATACAGCATGGCCCATATCTGTGGCACGGCCACGGCTCGCCCAATCCCCATGCAAGCCATCATTAGTACTCCAATTGAAATCAATCTCCCAGAGCTCATACAGACGGCGGAAAGCCTGCGGATCGCTGGGAGACAGGCCTGTTTTCGCCTGGACATAATGGGGATGATAGCCCAGACTGTATTCTGTATGAGCAATCCGTGGCGCGGCTTGACAATTAATTGCGGCTAAAGCTAATTCGCGAGACATATTTCGCCCCTTCTGCGCTCAATATACTCTGTCCCTTCCTGAAGCCCTTATATTAGCTTGGGCAGCAGAAAAAGAAGACAGCCTTTGCTTTCCCTGGCTTCCACAGCATCTTCTAAAGCTGATCAAAACGCAATTTGCTGTTGGAAATTGGATAACGGAAAAAGCCACGATTGCCTTCTAAATTTTCCAGAATTTGTCTATAGGCTTTTGATAGGCATTGATTTTGCCGCTCATCACATCCGCCACTTTAATCCATTTGCCAGCCAGCGCAGACTCATACAAGGCATAACATACAGCCTTCGCTTTCAGCCCGTCATAGCCTGTGACTTCTGGCTGGCGGCCCTTGTCAATCGCATCAATAAAATCCCAGCATTCATTGCTGATGCCGTCGCCCAATCCAAAGGGGAAGAGCTTTTCGGCTTGTTTGGGCGAAAGAGAAGCCATGTATTCTTTTTCAATCTCCTCGTAAGGGATTTCCTTGCCGTCCTTGCTGATAAAGTCTGCGCCATATTGGAAGGGATGCATCCATTCTTGCCTGTCACGGAAAGAGCCCTTCGAGCCATAATAAATGCCTGTGCGCGTCTTATGGCCATAAGCTTCCCGGCTGTAGCCCCAATCCGCGACAAATCCGCTGGAAAAACGCAATTGCGCCAGCCATGTATCTTCTACATCCAGCTTAGCTTTGCCAATCCCTAAAGGCCCATTCAATGTGGGCTGAAAGAATGTCCGCAGATCACATGTAACTTCCTCAACAGGCCCGAAGACATGAAGCATCATATCCGTGAAATGGGCGCCGGCATCCACAAGCATGCCACCGCCGCCTAAAAGCTTCAAGCCCCGCCAGGCAAAGGCGTAGGATTTCCAATCAAATTGGGCATGGCCAAAGACTTGCATTGTCATAAAACGCGGCGTGCCCATCATCTTCTTTTTATTGATCGCCCACTCCATAACGCGCGCGGGCTTGCAGCGGCGCACTTGTTCCGCTGTCGCCACAAAGGCGCCTGATTTTTCGGCTGCTGCCAAAATCTTATGACTCGC
This sequence comes from uncultured Armatimonadia bacterium, assembly GCA_964622325.1. Classification (GTDB taxonomy): domain Bacteria; phylum Armatimonadota; class Zipacnadia; order Zipacnadales; family UBA11051; genus JAJFUB01. The sequence continues at coordinate 50,420 of CAZUOJ010000002.1, read as the reverse complement.
TTTCACAGTAATCCCGCAGGGCTTTTCAATCATCACAGGGATGCCGCGCTCCAGACAGGGCAACGCATTCACATGATGCATTGCATGCGGGGAGCATATGTCCGCTCCATCAATGGCTACAGCGTCCAGCATTTCTTCCACGCTGGCAAAGCCAGGAGGGGCCTCGCCTGCGATTTCCTGAATGCGCTCCTGAGACTTTTTTATATTATTGGGATTGGGATCCACAAGGGCAGCTATGCGAAAACGATCATAGCCTGCTTTATACAAATTGTGATAGCCATTCAAATGTGCGCCGGCTATCCCGCCGCAGCCTACGATCGCGATTTTTATGACATCTTTCTTTTTCATTACAGGCTCCTTTTTTACGCTCAAACGCTGAGGGATTATCATCCCGAGGGAAAATCTGGGCTTTGTTCGCCGCCTTTTTGTGGCAAAATTCTTTTGCTCTTAACGAATTCCTTTCGAATTGAAATTTTTAACGAAAAATAATTTTGACATTCTGAGAATTTCTCTCACACTTACAAAAAAGAAGTAAAGGATGATGCGGGAGAATATAGAGCAAAAATTGGATTTTTGCTACAATTCGGAATTATGGCGGCAGAAAAAGCCTCTACACGACAGCCTATATGGGGATTTTTAGCCCGCCTCATTGCCACGATCGTACTCGTTGGGCTTGTGCTGCGCGCGACGCCCTTAAACGAGACATGGCAGGCATTACGAGGATTGGGGTGGCAGGCGGCAGCTTGGGCACTTTTTTGGGAATTAGTCCAGCGCGTGCTGATTATCTGGCGCTGGCATCTATTGCTGCGGCCCATAGGCCTCCCTTTGCCTTTTGTGCACACATTGCGCTTGGGCTTGATTGGCCTGTTTTACAATAATTTTATGCCGTCTACAGTAGGAGGCGATGTCGCGAAATCCTATTTAGCTATTCGTTGGGGCGGCTCTCCTGCCGGCGTCATAGCTTCTGTGCTTGTCGATCGGGCTGTTGTGGGATGGGGCGCCCTCGTTGTTTTCGGCTTTATTTTGAGCGCCTTCGTGGATATGCCGCGTTATCAAACAGCCATGCTGATTTTAATAGGCGGCGGCCTTCTGGCCGGCCTTGTGACAATTTTTTTCGCTAGGCGGCAAAGCCAAGAAGAAAGGAACATGCACAGAAGCTTTGCGCGGCAATTATTCCACAAAGCCGCTAATAAGCTGAGCGAAATCGCGCAAGCTTTGTGGCAATATCGCCAACATCATTCCGCTTTGGCGGCCGCCTGGATTGTTTCCTGTCTGACAATTGTAACAATGGGCCTGGCGCTTTATTATTGGTGCGCGAGTCTGAACGAATATGTCACATTCTTACATGCGCTGGCTGTAGCTGTGATATTAAAAATTTTGGGAGTTGTGCCTGTATCGATCAGCAATGTAGGCTGGAGCGAAGGGGCCACGCTTGTGCTTTTACAAGGTGTAGGCGTGGCGCCGTCTGCAGCTTTAGCTGTGGGGCTATTGCAGCGCGTGGCGGGGATTATCATCAGCTTGCTGGGAGCGCTCGTGCAATTAAGCGGCACAGAAGCGCCCGTTTGTCTAAGGGATGTAGAGCGCCAGTCCGCAAATTGTGGATGTCGTTTCGGCGGCCCTACACACGGCTCCAACTAAAAAATAAAGCAATTTTCTTGGAATGAAGACAGAAACAAAAATTACAAAACAATTGAGAATTTTGTGGCGTTCCTTTTGGCTCAAATTGTGGCTTTGTGGCTTGTTTCTTTTGCCCTGTATATGGCGCTGGGCGGATCCGCATGTGCAAACGGCACAGGAAGCATTGCAAGCCTCTCCCCCCTTAACATTTTTGTTGGCTCTGGCGGCTCCCTTTGGAAAAACAGGAATGCAGCTTAAGATATTAGGGCTGTGTTTTGTGTGGGCCTGGCTGCGCTGGGGGCGACAGAAAGCGACGGCCTGGATTATTGTCACATTGCTTTGTCTGATGAGCACGGGCCTTGTCGTTACAATCACGAAAGTGAGTGTGCGCCGCGTTCGGCCAGCATATGTGCAACGCTTGCAGGCTCAGCCCTCGCAATGGCACGATATTCGCAGCGGCCGCAGGCTCTCTTTTCCTTCAGGCGATGCCGCTTCTGTTTTCGCCATCGCCACGGCGGCTTATGCTTTTTCGCCGCCTGCCGCCTGGCCGATATTTGCCCTGGGGGTGCTTGTCAGTGCTTCGCGCGTGGCTGTGGGCGCCCATTATTTTTCGGATGTTTGGGGCGCGTTGCTCCTCAGCACAGCCGTTTGCGCCGGCGTTCTTAATCAATGTCGCCGCCGGGGGCTGCTTTCTGAGAAAATTTTAAGGAAATCGAAGCCACAGGAGAGCTGGAGCTCGCTTGTGGGCAATCAGGAGCAATTGTGCCCAAATGAAACATATAAAGAAAAAGGGAAAAAGCCTTTTGTCTCCATGTCTGCCTTGTCTCTTCAAACAAAAAGTGCCGAGGCCACGCGGGAAGTTGGCCGCTGCTTGGCGTCCTCTTTAGCGGAGGGAGATGTGCTGGCTTTATGCGGAACTTTGGGCAGCGGCAAGACCGTCTTTGTCCAGGGAATCGCTCAGGGATTAAATGTACAGGGCCGTGTGGCCTCTCCCACCTTTATCATTATGCGTTGTCATCCGCGGCAGTCGGGGCTGCCGCCCATGCTTTTTCATGTGGATGCCTATCGCCTGCGCGATGGCGAGGAACTGTGGGAGATGGGCCTGGAAGATTGGCTCAAAGAAGGCGTCGTGGCCATAGAATGGGCCGAACGCGTGTCAGAAGTGTTGCCTGCCGATCATTTATCTATAAAGTTTGAGATTGCGGGCGAAGAGCGGCGGCTGAATTTTTCCGCATCGGGGCCGCGTTCGCAAAGGCTTGTGGAGCATTTACACAAATGCGTTTGTTAGCTCTTGAAACATCCGAATATCAGAGCAGCCTGGCGCTGTGGCAGGAGGGCCAAATTCATTCGGAAAGCTTTCCCAGCCGAATGGATCTGTGCGCCACATTGACAGCGCGCATTCAAGCACTGCTACATAAGCAGGGCCTGTACGAGAGCCAGCAGGACGTGCTGGGGGATTGGGAGGCGCCGCCCGTGCAGGCGCTTGCTGTGTCGCTTGGGCCTGGCTCTTTTACAGGATTGCGCATTGGCATTGCCACGGCGAAAGCCTTAGCTCATGTCTGGAACATTCCGCTGATTGGCATTCCTACACAAGAGGCGCTGGCGTCGGAGGCCCAAATTGAAGAAGGCGAGCGGGCGCTTATTGTGCAATATGCGCGTCAGAGCCATTATTATGCCGGCCTCTGGACGCGCCAGCAAGGGAAATTAATGCCCTTCAATATGCCACAAGTAGTGTCTGAAGAAAATTTGATCGCGCTTTGCCACGATAGTGCTGTTTTGACAGGCCCAGCGGCGGAAATTGTTCAGGAAAAACTCGCCGGCAGGCTGCCACAGCATTTGCGTATTCAAAAAAGCCTTCCTCAAGCCACTACAATAGCCATTTTGGCGGCGGAACGTATACAGGAAGCCGATCCGCAAGCAGCTTTTACATTGCAGCCTCTATATCTGCTGCCTTCTCAGGCAGAGCGTGTGAAAAACATTTTCGTTACAGAGAGCTATGCAAAACAAGAACAAATAAAAAGTCCTGCCTCTCCCCACGCTAAAGAGGAAATGGCACAAAGCGAGCCCCCAAGCCTGAAAGACAAAGCGGCGCCTATGTGCTCAGAAAAAAAGGGGCATCTAAGCCAGGGGATAAATCGTCCCATTGAAGACTCTCCGCTTCAGCTAAAGCATTCAAACGAAAATGTGCCGCAGGCATTTCTAGAGCAAAGCAGCGAGAGAAATGTGTGGCGGAAAGCATATCGGCCCAAGCTGTGTTTGCGCCGGGCGCGGCTGGATGATTTGCCGGCGATAATGGAGATTGAGCATGCGAGCTTCTCCAGCCCCTGGCCAGAACAATCTATTCGCGATGAGATTTTGCGTGAACACAATAATCTGTTCTGTGTGGCGGAATTAGAAGGCGATATTGTCGGCTATATTGGCGTCTGGATATACGCCAAGGAGGCGCATATTTATACAATTGCCGTTCATCCGGATTTTCGAAGACAAGGAATAGGCGAAATTTTGATGTTGACGATATTGCAGCAGGCGCAGCAGCGCGATGCAAATTACGCTCTTTTAGAGTATCGAGTCAGCAACACAGAGGCGGCTCAATTATATGCCAAGCTGGGCTTTGAAGTACTCTATCGGCGGCGAGGCTATTATCTGGATAATAATGAGGATGCGCTTGTTGCGGCCATTCAGGATTTGACAGCCTGGGAACAACAGGAACGTTTACAACGGCTTCATGCAGAATGGCAGGAAAAACATCCCTATGAGCTATGCTTTGCGTTCTGAGCTTGTTTTGGCTGTAGAAACATCCTGTGACGACACATGCGCTGCTGTTGTGAAAGGCGGCCGCATTGTCTTGTCCTCCCATGTCGCCTCGCAGGAGGAAATTCATGCCTTATTTGGCGGCGTTGTGCCAGAAGTGGCGTCCCGCAAACATGTAGAAATGATTACACATGTCGTGGAGATGGCGCTGGAGGAGGCGGGCGTGACTTGGAAGGATATTGGCGGCTTGGCTGTGACGAATGGCCCCGGCTTGATAGGCTCTTTGATTGTGGGCGTCAGCGCGATGAAAGCGTATTGTTTGGCGACAAGGCTGCCGCTTGTTGGCGTTAATCATTTAGACGCCCATGTAAACTCTAATTTTTGCGATTTGCCAGATTATAAAGGCGCGTCGGAAGAATTCCCAGCATTATGCTTAATTGTTTCGGGCGGCCACAGCGATTTGCTTTTGCTGCATTCACGCTCTGACGCAGAATTGCTGGGCTGCACGCGCGATGATGCGGCCGGCGAGGCTTTGGATAAAGCGGCTCGTGTATTGGGATTAGGATTTCCTGGCGGGCCCGCAATCCAAAAAGCGGCACAAACAGGCGAGCCTCGTTTTGTCCTCCCACGCCCCGCGCTGGAAAATTCTCTGGATTATTCTTTTGCGGGATTAAAAACAGCGCTTCTGCGGCTTGTGGAGCAATTGAAGCACACGGAAGAATGGCCTGTCGCCGATTTAGCGGCCTCGTTTCAGGAAGCTGTCGTGGATACGCTTGTGCGCAATGTCCGCCTCGCCGCGCACGCCTATCCTGTGCGTCAAATTTTGTTGTGCGGCGGCGTGGCCGCCAATACGCTTTTGCGCGAGCGCATTAAGGATTTAGCCCAAGAACTAAATGTGGCTTTCCATTATCCGCCGCTGAAATTATGCACCGATAATGCCGCGATGGTCGGGGCCGCCGGCTGGCTGAAGCTTGTAGCGGGCGAACATGACAATCTGGCTGTGGATGTATATTCCTCCCAGGCGTGACAGGCTGGAGATAACACTCTCGAATTCATAGAGCTCAGAAACTTTGTGCTAGTGCAGGGGGCGTGGAGGAGCCTATAACAGTTTCTTATTCAAAATCCCTGACAAAAAGATTAATCTTCTTTTCCGCGCAAATGAGCATGAGGATCTACGCCCAGCTCCATTAGATATTGGTCAATGGCCCGATGCTTAGCCAAAGCCACAGCTAATGTAATCAGCTCTCCTGGATCCAATTCGTGTAAATCAATCGTGCCCAGCTGGCTCAATTCGTCCAGACAGGCTTCAAAATCCACAGAGCGAACGACTTTTTCGCCGCGGATTGTATCTTCAATCTCTACATCGATTGTTTTGGGCAATTCAATTTTAGTTAAAACACGAGCCCGCAAAGGCATTCTTAAGCCTCCCTTTCGCAATTCTCACACATAATCTAGAGAATAAATATTTCAGGATTTTTTGATGCCTGCGATGGCTTCCAGAAGCACATCAAAATTGCGCTCCGCGGCGGCTTTAAGCGCGGCCAACTGATGGCTCGCCTGATCAGCATCTTTTTCAATAAATGACTCGGCTAAAGCCTGTTCTAATCGTTCTGGCGTCACTTCCTCTAATTCTAAAACAGGATAGCCGCTCCGACGACAGAAAGCCGTGACTTTGGGATCATATGCGATGGCCAACGCCGGCGTAAATGTGCAGGCGGCAAAAATCATCGCATGCAGCCGCATGGCAATTACAGCGCGCGCCCCGCGAATGACGGCCACAGCATCAGAAGGATTCAACAAGTCCGCAGGCAAATGCACACGCGCCGGAAGCATATGCGAAAGCTCCAAAGCGAGGGGCAAATCCTGTTCGAATTGAAAGGGCAAAACAAGCAAAGCTTCGTCCCGTTTCCGCAACAAATTCACAAGATGTGGCAGAAATGTTTGTAAGCCCGGCCATTGGCGCAGCGCAATCACAATATAGGGCTGATGGGGGCGCAGATTAAGCTGCTGCAATAAGCTCTGGCGCCGCTCTTCATCTGCGGGCTCCACGAGCAGCCCCACATCCGCTGTGACATGAATAGGGGGCTGCGAAAGCCCCCAATCCTGCAACATCTGGGCGGATTCTTCATCCCGTACAGTTATGGCGCGTGCCCGACGCAAATTGCGCACAACGAGGCCCCGCAAAAAGGCACTGCGCAAGGGCCCTATCCCTTGCGCAAAAATCATATAGGGCGTGCGCGTTAGCCGCGCCATATGCAGGAGCGCTAAATAATACAACGACGAATGGCGGCTTGTTACATCTTGGAGCAAGCTGCCGCCTCCCTGAATGAAAAAATCCGCTTTCCGTAATTGCGTCCAAATTTCTGCGGCTCGCCAGCGATCTGCTGCCTCCACTGCATATTCACGCGCTGTGGCAGGAGGATTGCCCGACAGCACACATATTTCCGCGTCTGGCAATCGGCGCCGTAAGCCCCGAATAATGCCCGCCAATACGGCTTCATCGCCAATGTTGCGAAAGCCATAATATCCCGATAACAAAAATCTCATGTTCTTTCCGCCTGCCAAAAAAACGGCAATAAGCGCTCTATTATGAATTTCGCTAACAAAACAAGAATTCCTATAAAAATTCCCAGCCAAATTCCATTGAAAATTCGCATAAGAGAAATCAAAAGTGGCGTATGAATGTGACAGAATGTATTTGTCATCGAAATAAGGGCGATGGCGCCCACCGCAAGCCAGACCCAGGCCGTGCGGGGGCGGCCTGAAAGCAATAATGTCAGCCCTAAAAGTAAGGCCGGAAAGCCCACAAATATTTCTTTCGTACGAGGGCGCACAAGCAATAGCTGATCTAATAAGGCGCGCAGTTTCAATTCCCAGCCGGGGACCTGTACAGCAGATTCATTGCCCGAACGCATAATCATAAAAGCCACAAGCCCTAATACAAGAAAAACGAGGCCTGCATGCCAATATTTCACAAAGGCTTCAGCGGCAAAAATAAGCCCCTGGCGCAAGCGCGGCCATTCGGCGCTCTCTTGGGCAGGCCGGGGAGCATATGTTCGAGCAATCATTACAAGCAATACAAGCAGAAGCGGCAATAATTGGGCCAATTTCACGCCACGAAATTGGGCAATTTGCATCAGATATGCCGAGCTGCTCAACATTCCGGCAATCAGAAAGCCGCCATAAGCCGTCAACAGGGCAGCAAGCAAGAGAAATATAAGAGCTTTGCCGCCGGGCCCCCGCAGAGGACAACATGAATCAGGCGAAAAATGGCTGATATTATCTTCTGAGCAGCAAATGGGCGACAACAAAAAGGCTCGGGAGGCTGTATAAAGAATCGCCAGCGAGGGAAATATGACGGCAGCCATGAAAGGAAAGAACATTTGAATTAAGCCTGCCGCAGCAAGGCTGCCTCCCATTGCGGCCCACACGCCCAATAATCCCAAAAGCCATATCCACAAAGCGCGTGGGCGAAAAATTTCATATACAAGCCATAGCCCGCCGCCCACAACGCCACAGGCGAGGAGCAACAAAGCAAGCTTGGGGACATCCAGGGGCTGAAATGGCCGCGGCTCGCCAAAAACAAAGCCTTCTTTCGTTAGGGCTTCATGTATCCCCCGGATATAGGAGACATTGGCCTGCATTATATCCGGCTGAGGATTGAGCAATAAACGAATATAGCAGAGGCGGATATTGCGTTCTGTCACAGCTAAAGTGAAGCGCTCCAGGCCGCGCCAGGCTGTTGTTTTAAACATTTCTTCCTGGCTGATGCTATGCGTGCGAATAATCTGATAGCCCAGCGCGGAAGCTAATTGTGCGGCGCCTTCTTGAGGGACAAGCTCCACAAAGCCGAATTGTAATCCCAGACGCTTCATAATGACAGCCGTCTGAGGGGCCATCTGGACGCCGCCCCCCACGGAAACGCCATTGAACAGGACGATCTGGGCCCCCATGTCTTTTGCGGCCTGTAAAGAGGCTTCGAGCGCCTTGGGCGTTAACAAATAATCCGGAAGTGGCCGGGCCACAATATGCAGGCCTGCCTGCTGTGCTGCTGTGCAGGCTTCTTCGTCATATGTTACGCCTAATTTTGACATTGTCCCGATAATAGGCGCCACATAGGGGAAAGAGAGATCAGGGCTGCAAAAGCCTGCTGCTCGCAGCCGGCGCCATATGGGCATCAGGATGTCGGGCAGCCCTTCCAGTCGACAAAACGCCCCTTGCCGGGAAAGGCGCATTTCGCCATTTTGCAGAAGCTCTCCTAACGAACGCTCGCTCAAAGCAATGTGCGTGATCCCTGCATGTTTTAATTGGGAGAGAAGCTGAAATGGCGTTCGGCCTGTGATTAATGCGAGCTGGCGTACTTCTAAATCATCTACACATAAGGCCACAGTGCGATTAGCCTGCTCTACTCGCACGCGCTGATAGGCGCTCCATAAGGCGCCAACAAAGCCCATACAAAATAAAACGCCAATAAACAATCTCTGGAGAGCGTTCATCCGAGGCGTTGTAGCTCCTCTGGGAATTATCCTGGCAGACTCGCTCGCGCGGCAACAATGTCCGCCAGAAACACGCAACATTATACATGGCATTTGGCACAGAGGCAACGGGCAGGCGTGAACGCTATGTTGAGCCTGATTAGCCAGAAATGTTTTCAAAACATTTGCAGGGATAAAAAAGCTTGAGCGGAAATAATAATTCGAAGGAGGAATTTGTGAGCAGCAGCCGCGTCCGCATTCAATCTGCGCTTCCCGATCAGTCCCAGCATTTTGCGCCCGCGCCTGTTACTGTACGGGCGATTCTTGTGGGCGTGGCTTTGATTCCTGTCAATGCCCTGTTCATTCTTTATGGCTATATATGGGGACAAAGCCGTCCCACAACTGTTTCCCTCTATTTTAATGTCGTTGTCACAATGCTTTTCTTATGCGGCGTCAATGCCATTTTGAAACGTATTTCGCGGCGCCTTGTATTAAGTCAGGGGGAGCTACTTGTCATCTATGCGATGCTGGCCATTGCCAGCGCTGTGTGTGGGCTGGATCAAATTCAGACAATGCTGCCTGTTGTTGCTCATCCCTTCTGGCACGCCACACCCGAAAATCATTGGGAGCAGCTCTTTTTAGACAAAATTCCGCGTTTGCTGACAGTCACAGATGAGGCGGCATTGCGGGCGTATTATGAATTGAATGAGCCGCTTTTTGCCACGCCGTATTGGCGTCAATGGCTTGTGCCTGCTTTATGGTGGGGCGGCTTTTCGTTTGTGTTGATTTCTGTAATGCTCGCCCTGTGTAATCTTTTGCGCAAGCAATGGACAGAAGAAGCCAAGCTGAGCTTTCCCATTGTACAATTGCCTTTAGAAATGACGCGGCCGCGGGCTTTGCTGTGGAAAAGCAAGCTGATGTGGGGGGGCTTTGCAGCGGCTTTCTTCATTGATGCCGTGAATGGCTTACATGTCATTTGGCCTGTTATTCCCAGCCTCACAGGCGAGCTCAGCGCCAGATACGATCTCGGGCAAATTGTCAAAAGCATGCCGTGGCGCGCCATCGGCTGGACGCCTCTGGCTGTTTTCCCTTTCGCAGTGGGCCTGAGCTTTTTTATGCCTTTAGATCTGGCGTTTAGCTGCTGGATTTTTTACATCGGCTGGAAATTCGTGCGGATAATTTTTGCCGCCGGAGGCTGGGGGCGCTTGCCGCGGGCGCCCTGGATTGATGAACAATCTTTTGCTGCATATATGGGCCTGGCGTGCCTGGCGCTTTATTCCAGCCGCCATCATCTCCTGCGCGCCTGGCAGAGCCTTTCCCAGTCGCAAGAGACATTTGTGGAGGATCAAAAAGAAGCTTTTTCTTATCGTGTCACTCTCTGGCTTTTGATGGGCGGGCTGGGCTTGTTGATGGCTTTTTGTTTGCATGCGCGGATGTCATTTTGGGGGGCGGCCGCTTTTTTGATTTTGTATCTGGGCATTTCTATCGCTGTGGCACGCATTCGGGCGGAATTAGGCTCGCCAGTGCATGATTTGCACAAAATAGGGCCAGAGGCTGTTCTCACAGAAATTATTGGGCCACGGCGGCTGGGCGTGCACAATTTGATTATGTATACATTCTTCTGGTCTTTCAATCGCGCTCATCGCAGCCATCCCATGCCGAATCAAATTGAAGGGATGAAATTGGCCAGCGTGACAAATACATCGCAAACGGGGCTGGCGCTGGCGTTGACGATCGCTACGGCTGTGGGGATAATCTGCGGCTGGCTTATCTTGCTGGATGCTTTCTTTCGGCATGGCGGAGGCCCCTGGGCAGGCAAAGGCCAGGAGGCTTTTGGGCGTTTGCAATCCTGGCTGGAAAGCCCGCTGCAAACCAATTGGTACGCGGCGGGCGCTTTAGTATGGGGCTTTGGCATCACGCTCATTTTGGCGCGTATGCGCACCTTATTCAATTGGTGGCCACTACATCCCGCGGGATTTGCTGTTTCCGGGAGCTGGTCGATGGCCCTCTTTGCGCCCTCCATTTTCGTGAGCTGGCTTTTGAAAAGCATCATTTTGCGTTACGGCGGAATGAGCTCTTTTCGGCCTGCTTCCATGTTTTTTATGGGATTGATTTTGGGGGAATTTGTGGCCGGCGCCATCTGGGGCACGCTCGGCATTTTGCTTCACAGAAGAATGTATAATTTTTTGCCTTAAGGATGAAGGATGAGAGACATTCGCTATTTTGACGCGTGTTGCGTGCTGGGACATTCTTTGCGCGTGGGGCCGCAATATCCTTGCACGCCGGCGCAGCTTTTGGAAGAGATGGATCATTTTGGGATTCATGAGGCGCTTGTGCTGGACAGCATGTCCGTGTTCACAAATCCGCGCAAAGGCAATCAGAGGATTTTAGAATGGACACAGGAAGAGCCGCGCCTGCATCCAGCCTGGACAATGCTTTTGCCCAGCAGTCGGGAACTGCCGCCTCCGGAGGAGCTTGTCTGCCAGATGCGCGAAGCAGGCGTGGGGGCTGTATGGCTGTTTTATCGGCATTTTTTGTTGCCGCTGGAAGATTGGGCGCTTGAGGCATTGCTGGCGCCGCTGGCAGAAGCCCGTGTGCCTGTATTTCTCTCCCCGGATAGCAATCTGGAAAGCTATTGGTGCGACGCGACAGATTGGCGCAGCGTTGTGGCTCTGTGTCGCCGCTTTCCTACCCTGCCTGTTATTGTAAGCGAAAATCGCATTTATCGTAGCCAGCGGGCGCTGTATGCGGCGCTGGACGCCTGCCCGAATTTGCATGTGGACATTTCAGCGTTGTGGCTGCATCGCAGCATTGAATTCATTTGCCGACAGTGGGGGGCTGAAAGGCTTGTGTGGGCTTCGCATCTCCCCGAACGCACGCCGGGGGCTGTATTAATGCAGCTCAATTATGCGGATATTTCTGAAGACGAATTGGCGCTGATTGCCGGCGATAATTTGCGCCGGCTGTTAAGCTGGAATGCACATATTTCTTTTGTGGAAGAAGCACAATTCCCTGAGCCTGTCGATACATTGCATCGCAAGGTGCGTCTGCGACAGTCGCTGGCGGATGAAAAATTTTATGATTGTCATGGCCATATCGGCTGGGGCGATCCATATCATGTGGTGCACGACAGTCCAGCGGATATTGTCGCCGAAATGGATAAATTTGGTCTGCAAATATGCTGTGTTTTCGGCATGCAAATCATGGGGGATAACGAAGAAGCCAATAGAGAAGTTGTCCAGATGCTGAAAGCCTATCCAGAGCGTTTCATAGGCTTTACATTCATTAATCCCTATTATGGGGAGGAGACGATGGAGGCGCAATTGCAATGGGGCTTGCAACAGGGCATGCAAGGCATTAAGCTCATGCTGAATTCCTACAATACATATCCGGCCGAGGGGCCGCTTGTGGAAGTGCCCTGCCGCTTTGCCGATCAGCATGGCCTGATTATTTTGAGTCATACATGGGGCAGCGCGGAACGTATCCGGGAGCTTTGCCGGCGCTATCCGAATGCTTGCTTCATTGCCGGGCATACAACGCCCGCTTATGTCGATGTCTGTGAGGAAAGGGATAATCTATACATCTGCACATGCCCGTGTCTGGGATGGCGGCAAACGGAACAATATGTGGCGATGTATGGAGCAGAGCGGCTGCTGTTTGGCTCCGATTTGACCGATTTGCCCATTGCCTGGGGGCTGGGGCAAATTCTCTATGCACGCATTTCCGAGGAAGATAAACGGAAAATTCTGGGCGGCAATCTGTTGCAGATCTTCCACAAATATGGCCTGGGGCCAGGGCGGAAACGATAGCACGAGAATAGAAGCAAAGAGGGCTTTTCTTAAGCCTAAAGAAGCGGCTAAAATGTTTTGGCAATGCCGCACCATCATCTTATTAAATCTGCTCTAGAGCCATATATTTTACAAAGCAGCAAAAGGAGTGGCCCATGCATCCTTTATTTCGGCGCAAAACAATCGCTCAAATCCATGAGGAGATGAAAAGCGACAATCGGCTTCGCCGGGCTTTGGGGCCTGTGGCGCTGACGAGTCTGGGCATTGGCTGCATCATCGGAGCAGGGATTTTTGTGCTCGTGGGGCTTGTGGGGCACGACAAGACAGGCCCGGCGCTTATTGTGTCTTTTGTCGTGGCGGGCCTGGCCTGTGTTTTTGCCGCTCTATGTTATGCGGAATTTGCTTCTATGGCGCCGATTGCCGGCTCCGCGTACACATACGCCTATGCGACGCTGGGGGAACTTTTGGCGTGGATTATCGGCTGGGATTTGATTTTGGAATATACGGTGGCGGCGGCTTCTGTGGCGCATGGCTGGAGCAAATATTTCCAGAATTTTCTCAGCATCTTTGGCATACATGTCTGGCCCACATTAAAAAGTGCGCCGCTTATGCTGGATCCTCATACGGGGCAATTAGTTTATTCAGGCAGCTATCTGGATATCTTTGCCATTGCCATTATTGCCGTGCTGACAATCATTCTTGTCCTGGGGATCAGGGAAAGTGCGGGCTTTAATGCTGCCACGGTCGTGATTAAAGTGGGGATAGTGCTGTTTGTCATCATTATGGGGGCGTTTTATGTCAATCCAGCGAACTGGCGTCCTTTTGCGCCCTATGGCTGGGCAGGCTTGAGCGTATTTGGCCATACAGTCTGGGGGCAAACAGGGCCAGGGGGCGTGCCGGTGGGGATGCTTGCTGGAGCAGCGATTATTTTCTTTGCCTATATTGGCTTTGACTCTGTGTCTACGCATGCGGAAGAGGCGCGCAATCCGCAGCGCGATGTGCCTATCGCTATTGTCGCTTCGCTTTTGATTTGTACAGTGCTGTATATAGGCGTGGCGGCTGTGATTACAGGAATGATCCCCTATCATCAGCTGGACAAGGAAGCGCCTGTGGCGGCGGCGTTTCAAGCTGTGGGCTTGCCTTATGCCCAATTCATTATTGCATTAGGGGCTGTCGTGGGAATCACATCTGTCTTGCTAGTGCTGCTGTTGAGTCAGCCGCGCGTGCTCTTAGCAATGGCGCGCGATGGCTTGCTCCCGTATAAATTTTTCGGTGCCGTCCATCCGCGTTTTCGCACTCCTTATAAATCCACAATTCTCACAGGCTGTGTTGTGTCGCTTATGGCCGCCTTGCTGCCGTTAGATGTGCTGGCAGAGCTCGTTAATATTGGCACATTACTGGCATTTGTGATTGTTTGCGCCTCCGTGCTCGTGATGCGGAAGCTGGATCCGGCGGCGCCGCGGCCATTTCGTTGTCCATGGGTCCCTGTCATCCCCATTTTGGGCACTTTGAGCTGTCTGCTGTTGATGTTCTCCCTGCCGGCGCACAACTGGATGCGGCTGGGCATCTGGCTGGCGCTTGGCTTGCTGATTTATTTCGCATACGGAAGAAAACACAGTCTGCTGGCGCAGCGCGAAGCCACAAAGCAGGAGGCCGCTTCTTCCTGATTTAGGCTCTTGTCCAAATGGCCATAGCCTCGAGAGTTGTGAGGCATTATTATGGAAATCCGTCGTTATCCAGTGCGCATTACAGTTAAAAAGAAGTTGCTATTTACGGATTTAGTGGCGGAAAATGCAAGCGAGCCCTGGCGGGCCTGCGAGCGTTTTTATGAAGGGCAGCAATTTGTTTCCGAAGGCGATATGCCGGAGGGCTTTTGTAGCTGGGCCTGGCTGGACATCGGCCGATATGTGATTACATTGGCCCGGGGCGGAAATTTCCTGGGCTCATATCCAGGCCGCACTGTCGTGTGCTGCAGCGACGGCTATCGGCCTGTCATTTTTGTGCTGGAACGCCTGGAGGATGCCCCTGCAGCCCATGAATGACAGAAAAAGTTTCGATGTCATCGCTGTTGGCGATTTGAACATTGATCTCATCCTGCAGCTAAAGCGTTTGCCGGCTTTTGGAGAGGAAGTGCTGGCAGAGGCGCTCAGTCGCCATGCAGGGGGCGTGGCTGCTAATTTCGCCTCGTATTGTGCGCGGCTAGGGCTGCGTGTAGCCCTTGTAGCGCGTGTGGGGCAAGATGAATTCGGCGCTTTTCTCATTCAGCGCATGAACGAGCTGGGCGTGGGGACAGATTATATCCGGATGGATGAGACATTGCCCACAGGCCTCACGATTTCGCTTTCGGGGCCTCAGGATCGGGCCTTTGTCACATATCTGGGCACCATTGACTCGCTCACAGGGGCGGATCTTCCCGACGAATTGCTGGCGCAAGGGCGCTGGCTCCATTTGGGAAGCTATTTTTTACAGCGGCGTCTGCAGCCAGAAATGCCTGCCCTCTGCGAGCGGGCGCGTCGGAAGGGCGTTTGGATTAGCCTGGATACGGGCTTTGATCCCTATGAAAATTGGGATTCGGGCTTGCGAGATTTGCTTCCTCTTGTGGATATGTTTCTGCCGAATGAAATTGAAATCACGCGTATTATGCGTCAGGACAATCCTCTGGCAGCCGCTCGGCTTCTGGCGACGCAAGGCGTGCGCGTGGCTTTGAAGCTGGGCGCCCAGGGCGCACGCTTTTTTCATCTCCAAGAGGAAATTGCCCAGCCAGCTTTTTCTGTGCCCGTGCAAGACACGACATGCTGCGGCGACGCCTTTAATGCCGGCTTCATCGCCGCCTGGCTTCAGGGCCTGCCGCCTGTGGAATGCTTGCGCTGGGGCAACGCGCTGGGGGCGCTTGTGGCCATGCAGGCGGGCAATGCTGCCGCTAGCGTCTCCCCGCAAGCTCTACAACAGCTTCTGGCTTCCGCCGCCCAGCTCCACTAAGCGTCTATTGCCTCTATTTATTCCCCACTTTTGAAAAGCAATTTTAGATTCAAAACATCATTGACATACAATTTCGTTAGGGTTATAGTGCCAGAAATTCGGCTGTGATTGTTGCCGGAGGCTACAATGAGAGTTAGCTTTCCCTGTTTGCTTATTTTTCTGTGGAGCACAGCAGCCTTGTCAGAAGAATGGAAAGAAATTAAGCCGCCTTTGACACGGCAATATGCCCCTTATTTTTTTGAGCGTGTGGCGGCTTTAGAGACATTTGCCGACGCCAGCCGCTGGCAGGCAGCTCAGCATGGCGAAAGCGCGCCAGGAACTGTGAGCCTGGACGCAGGCCGAAATGCTGACGAAAAAGCCCTGCGCGTTCATTATGAGCTCGCGGGCCGAGAAGGCCTGGAATATGTGGATATTGCTGGCAATGTTCCTCTTCCAGATGATGTCACGGCTGTGGGCCTGTGGATAAAAGGCGGCGCACATCCTTTGCCGGCGCGTTTGCGCGTGCTGGATGCTAACGGCGAATGTTATCAATACAATTTGCAGCCCTTACAGCCCGGGAAATGGATTTTGAGCGTTGTCAGCCTGGACGCGCCGGGAGAGCTATGGGGCGGAGATAGAAATGGGCATTTAAATCGGCCCCTGCGCGTGACTTCTATTATCTTTGAAAAATTAGGAACAGGCCTTCCGGCCCAAGGGGATTTATGGATTGCGGATCTGGCCTCCTATAGACTCAAGCCCGAGCGGATGCAGCCGCACGGCTTACGCCTGTTTGTGCCTCCAGAACAAAAATTTCTAGTTTATGAGCCTTCTCAGCCTATTCGTGTAGCTGTAGCGTTACGGCCAGAAGAACAGAAAAATCTTTTGGCTGAGCCTGTGCCCATCACAGCTACGCTTGTGGATCCCTTCGGCAATGTGCTGCAACAACAGAAGCTTTTGTTGCGGGACAACAGGCCATTGCCCATAAATGTGCCCATTGCGGAAGCCGGCGCCTATGATTTACGGATTCGGCTAGCCGGCCGTGAAGAGGATTGGGACGCCCCGTGGGCGGATTTCCGTTTTGCCGTGTTGTCGCCGCTGCCCGAGCAAACTGAAGAAAGCCCCTTTGGCGTGATGACGCATTTTGCACATGCCTGGCCCCGCTCCATTATGCCATTGATTGTAAAAGCTGGCATAAAATATATTCGGGATGAAATTTATTGGAGCAGTGTAGAACAGCAAAAAGGCCAATTCCACATTGAAGAAAAATTTCGCCGCTATGTCCCGGAAGCCCAGCAGCTTGGCCTGGAGCCGCTTATCATTTTAGCGTATGGCAACAAATATTATGACGAGGGCGATTTCCCCACATCGCCGGCCGCGCGGGAAGGCTTTGCGCGTTATGCTGCCACAATTGCCCGGGAATTTCCCACGATTCGTTATTTCGAAATCTGGAATGAATGGACAGTCGGCGTGGGGATGCAGCGGGGAGGAAAGCCGGCCGATTATCCGCCCTTGTTTTTAGCGGCAGCACAGGCTGTACGAGCCGTGCGTCCGGACGCCACAATTATTGGCGTCGGGGGCGAATTAGCCAGCGAGCATTTGCCCGAGATGCTGGCACAAGGCGCAGGCGCAGCGATGGACGCCTTTTCTATGCATCCCTATATGTATCCATATCTGCCCGGCGAATTTTTCCGCCAGACTCTAGCGCTGGCGCAATCGCGCGCGGAAGCGGCGGCCGGCAAAAAGCTGCCTTTATGGATTACAGAAATCGGCTGGCCCACGCATTTAGGGGCTAAGGGCAGCGATTGGCTCCATCAGGCGCATTGCCTCGTGCGCGCTTTGCTTTTGGCCCTGGCTCAGGGCACGCACCGTATTTTCTGGTACGATTTCAAAGACGATGGCTTAAATCTGAAATATAATGAGCACAATTTTGGCCTTGTGCATCATGAGGAATTTTTCTGGGCGCCCAAGCCTGCTTATGTGGCTTATGCCCAGCTTATTCGCATGCTGCAGGGCCGCAGGCTTGTCAAATACACAAGCCATCCCACAGGCTTGCGCTTTATCTTCATTGGGCCGCATGATCGCCTGATTGTGTGGATGGGCAGCGCGCTTGATAAGCCGCGAATACATTTCAGCCCCTCTGCCTGCGTATTTGATATGTTCGGCCGGCCCATTCGCCATAAGGGCAGTCTGACGGGCACAGGATATCCTGTGTACATTGTTTCGCCGCATTAGCTTTTTGGAGGAACGCAGTTTTTAATTTGCTTTAATTTTTCACAATTCAGCAGGTACAGGCCTAGAGCTGCAACTTCAAAAAGCGCGAGCGGGCTTGCGGCAGGCAAACGCTTCCTGCTTTTTTCTTGACTCATTATTCATTTAAGTCAAAGCGATAGCCGACGCCCCAGACAGTTGTGAGGGCCCAGGGGACATTGCGCCCGTATTGCAATTTTTTGCGTAGCCGTTTGATATGCGTATCCACAGTCCGCAAATCGCTTTTAGAGGGATTGAAGCCCCAGATTTGCCGCACGAGCTCGGCGCGGCTAAAAACGCGTGCGGGATGCGAAGCCAGATAATACAGCAGCTCAAATTCCTTGGGCGTGAGATGCACGGGCTCGCCCTGACAAAATACGCGCCGTGTTGTGAGCTCAATATCTAAAAACGGATAGCTCAGACGGCGCTTTTGGGCTTCCAGGCGGCTTGTCAAAGCGCAACGCCGTAAGACGGCGCGCACTCGTGCCACGAGCTCCCGTTCGCCATAGGGCTTTGCGATATAATCATCGGCGCCGACTTCCAGCCCCACTACTTTATCCACTTCATCCTGGCGTACGCTCACAATGATAATGGGCTGGATGCTCTTGGCGCGAATTTGCCGGCACACTTCCAGCCCATCCATCCCCGGCAACACAATTTCCAGCAGCACAAGATCCGGCTGCCCGCGCGAAAAAATTTGCAGGCCCTCTTCCCCATTATCGGCTGTCCAGATGCGATAGCCTTCGCGCTCTAAAGTTGTGGCCAAACGCGCCCGCTCTGCCTCATCGGGCTCAATGACAAGAATTGTTTCCTTCTCCATCGGCCAGCGCTCCTGCCCCCCAATTTATGCCAGGAAGGATGAACAATGTCAGCGGCGCTGTGCATAATCGGCAATAGGCAAAGCTAAAGCCTAAAGCCGAAGGCACTTCTCGCCGTCGGCCTTTTCTGAAAACAGGCGAAGCGCACACAGGCTTTTGGGGCTGGCGCCTGTAGATGCCGACGCGCAGTGCCACATTGCCAAGCTTGCGTGCACGCCCGAAAGCATCAAAACTTCATTTTTGCATCCAGTGTGTGAGCGTATGTTGGGCCACAGGCCACCACTCATAGAGCAAAAATTGCACGCGTCCAATCAACAGCGAAATACGCGCCATTACGGTGTTGCCAAAGCCGGCGCCAAAGGCAATCATTAAAAACCAGATTCCCAGGCGCGAGCTGCGGCCCAGCCAGCCTTTGTGTTCATGGGAAAAATAAAAATAGCTCAGCACGCAAATGACGCCGACTAAAAGCAGCAAATTGTTGAATCCTTGCCAGAGCGCCGCCGTGGACAAATCTATTTCGCTCGGCCCGCCAGGACCATTTGGCGTTCCAGAAAACTGAATAAGCGGCTTAATCGTGGCGGCCATCTGCTTCAAAATGTTCGCCTCCACGACGACAGGAATGGCCGAGCCAGCTGTTACGCCCACGACAAAAGCCAGCGGCCAGCGCGACAGCCACGCATAACGGGGGAAAAAGCGGCTGATAATAAGCAGCCCCAAAATCACAGGAATAAGCACGACATAATTTGGCCGCGCCGTCGGATCGCCGCCGAGGACGGGAAAAATCCGATACAGCATAATCGGCAGCACGGCCTCATGCCACACGACAACAACGCCATAGCCAGCCGATACCCCTACGAAAATATGCTCTGCCAATTTATAAAATGGATTGTCCTTAATCAGGAAAGACAATATGGCAAATGTGAGCAGCGCCTGCAGCCACAGACCGATAATTTGTGAACTTGTCAGTTGATTGAGCGCTTCCATTGTGTTCTGCTGTCCGCTTCAGAGCTTTTGTATGTGTTGTTGCGCTTGCTTTACATACTGGCGCGCTTTTGGGCCCGGCGCATCTGCCAGCGCCCCCCAAAATAGCCAATATTGCCTAAAATAATGAACACAATTATGACAAGATGAGCGACGGATTGCGAAGCCATGCCCATCGCGCCCACATCGGGATGCTGCACCAGCCGCTCGTATTCCGACGCCCCGCGCAAGCCATTAATAATCCCTACGATTTGTCCGCTTTGCAAATACGGATAATAATCCGTCGCCATCACGGCCGTGATGCCCAGCGCCAGCGGCAAATGAAATCGTTGATGCGCAAAAGCAATCCAGGCGCCGGGCGTTGCTCCCGTCGCCAATACTACAGCCAGGCCAATATCGCTGTAATTTTGCACGCCGGACATAATGGGCAATTGTGATAGCGGCGTGCCGCGCGTATCTGTCGGAAATGTCGTTTGAAAGCCCGAGCCAATGCCTAATATCACAGCCTGCCCGCCTGGCTTGTAGCCCAGATTCACATAATCCCGCCCATATCGCACCGAAAATTCCGGCGCCACTCTCATCAAGGCCTGTTCAAACATCCGCGGGCCCTGGGGATATAGCGACAGCGCGATGACAGGCGTTTTGCGCCGAAAGCACTGACGCATCAACGCCATGGCCATCGGATGCATTTCGGGCATCCCCGCCGGCCCATAATCACATATCAGCAAGAGCGGCTTGCCGGGCGGCAGCTTTTCTATATAGTCATAGACATAACGCGTCGCCGGCGTAATGGCGCCCGCCAAAAAACGCAACTGCAAAAGATAGGGCAACAACACGGATAGGCCAATACAGAGAAAAATCCAACGCCGATCAATATGCAGCAAACGTCCCAGTCCGCCCATTAGCCTCGCCCCCCCAGATGCGAACGTTCAATCCCCAGAATAATCCGTAAGGAAGTGGCGATGGAGCCCAAGGCCACGCCGAAAAGAATCCCGCGCTTGGCGGCCACTGTTGGCACCATCATCAGCCATTCCGACAGCTTGGGCATGTGCTGTGTGATGAGCTCGCCAATGGGGACGCGCCCCAGCATCACAATGACAGCCACGAGCAAAAGCACTGTGGCCTCGGCCGTGCGCGCCCGGAATGTCCGATAGGCGGCTGAAGCCATAAAGAAGGCCAGAAGCGCAAACATCGTGGCATCCAGCGGCACAAGGATATTATCAAACAGCCATTTGAAGCCCGGCCCATCCTGTTGATCCAGCATTCGCCGCAGCCACGAAAAGCGTTCAGGCTGTGTGAAAGCGCCATTCAGCACGGCAAAGGACGCAGGCTGGATTTCCACATCATCAAAATACACGATCCCCTGTCCATTAAGCTGCAGGCTGATTTGCATTTCCGCTGCCTCAGCGGGGATGGCCACATCCTCCAATCGCAGCTCTTCCCAATTGTTCCCGACGCGCCGGGGGCCCGCCTGACGCGAGGCGTGAGCCACAGGAACGCCGGCTTTGTCCAAAAATACGACTCGGAAGGCCGCCCCCTGGCCTGGCGCGGCCCCAGCGCCCCATCTTTCGCCGCGCGCCCACACCGATATGTTCAGCCGCTGGCCCGGCTCCACAGCGCGCCGTCCCCAATTGGGCTGCCATGTCCCGCCTCTATTTGTCCATTCCCCCGCCGCAGCCAGATTCAGCCCCTCTAAACGCACGCAGCCCGGAGCGCGATGGCCCATCTCCCGCTCCCATTGCCCCTGCAAATTGTCCCCGGCGCCCTTCAGATTCCAGCCCAGCGGCCAGGGCTTCTCCCCTGGCCGAAATAATCCCACATACACAATGATGATAAAGCTGGCCAGCGTGACAACACTGTAAGCATAATCTCGTTGCCGCCGCCGAATCTTTTCCCAATGCAATTGAAAAAGACTGGAAACGCCGAGCACGAGCGCAAACGCCCCGATGATGCGCACCCAATCTAACAATAAATTATAGCCTGCTTCCCCGGCATAATGGGGAATGAAGAACTGCACAAACATAAACAGGCCTGTCAAAAAGCCAATAATGATAGGCAATGTCTGACGCATCGTGTGCAGGCTTCTTTAGGATGTTAATGATTTAAAGAGCTAACGCTCCTCACAATCTGCAAACTATCCAGAATATATCCAGCAGCGCAAATACATGCCCGGGCTTCCGAGCAAATCTCATTCGGCTTGAATCAGCTTCATAAACGCAGCCCCCCATGTCTCCGGCTTCAAAGAAACAATCAGGGTGCCAATGACAAGCATAACGCCGATGAGCAATTTTCCGATATCCTGCCCTTTTAATTGGGCCAGCAGCACAGGATCGCGAGAAAGATAAGCGCCAGCTGCGTACAGCTCCTCGCCCATCAGAGTATAATCACAGCTTGTGATGAAGAAGGGCAGCTGTGTGTCTGCATCTGTGCCAGCAATTTGAATGGCGCCTGTGGCGGCGCCTGTTTCGGCCAAAATCAGCGATTCGGCGTAAAAGAAGCCCATATAAAAATTAGCGGCCGGGCGCTGACGCATCATTATGCCATCCACAGCCGCCACATAGCCAAATTGGCTGTCCGTTACATAAAAAATATTGTCTGGATTATACGCCTCGGGCTTGCCGGCTTCTAAATACGCTTCGTGGACAATTTCCCGTTGCAGCGCCATCACGAGCGGATCGTTGCAGGGCACAAGGATCGGAGTTTCGTAAGCCGCCGTGCGGCGTGCTAAATGGCCCAAAATGAGCATGGCTGCAATTGTGGCAATGTCGCCCACGCCTGTTAAGCCCGCCACAAACAAAATGGGCCGTCCCATTTCTGTCGCCCGCCCAATAGCGTCATCCACGGCGCGCAAGCCCGCAATCGGCCGAATATACATATCTCGCCGCCGGGCAATGAAGATTGTGGCGATGACAATGACAATAATCACGAGGGCCGTGACAAGAACATTGGCGAGCTCGTTTTTGAACCAGCTGCCCTGAGGCGAAGCCGCTTCGCTCAGACTCTGCGCACTTTCTTGCGCGCCCGCGGGCAATCCTGTGGGCACGGCCTCATCGAGCACAAGCTCCGCCCCCACGGGCAAATAAAAAGCGCTCACGCCGATTCGATATGTTTTCCAGGGCACAAGCTCAGGGATGATTGTTTTTGTTTGTTGCGCGTCCGGGATGAGCTCTACAGCTTTTGTGGGCGGCTGTGCCCCTTCGCCCAAATACACGCGATAGCCCGCCAGCCGCCAGCCTGGCGGCAAAGCAGTCTCCGGCGGCCGCCATTGCGCTTGCAACTGTGTTCCTTTCCGATCCTCCGGATCATCCTGCAGCATGACTTTTTGCGGAGCAGGCAAAGGCGCCCCCCATCCATAAGCCAGAACGCCAAGCCCTCCCCACAGCACAAGCCACGCCCCCAATAAAACTTTTTTCTTGCCGTTCTTCAAAACAAAGCCGCCCATTTTATGATGATCCCAAATACTTTTTCAGGCCGAACATGTGGGCGCTGGACTCTTTTTGCCGAAACTGCTTTGTGCCCTTTCGTATTATTCTGCCCATTTTCAATTTTCATATTAGACAGACAAAATTTTTCGGCTGCATGGCATTATTGCTCAATCAATTCCACATTGGCGCGCGGCACTGTCACTTCTGTGCCATCGGCCAGACGGGCCCGCAACACCCGCACCCGGGCCTCTGTAGGGATTGTTTCGGGCTCCTCTGGCAGCGCTGTCACAGTAGCCAGCAACCCAAAATAAGGCTCCCGAATGAGGCGGATGGGACTGCCGATTGCCAGCAAACCGCTGGCAATATCGGCTTCTGGCAGGGGCTTAATCTCGGCGTCCGGAATGATGACTTCCGGCCGAATGACGCCGGCGCGAATTTGCGTGGCGCCATTCACGGAGGCCATTTGCCCCTCTCGCCTTTGCAAGAGCCCAAAGGTGCGCTGCGCCATGGGAATCTGTCCAAAGCCCTCTGTGATGATGAGCGTCAAGCCGATTTGTTCATGGCCTGTGACTGCAACGCCCAGATGATAGCCTAATAGCTCATCTATCTCCATCGCCCGAACCGCCCCCACCACCACGGCCTTCGCCCCCACCTCAAGCGCGCGCTGCAAGGCGGAAAGACTAATGGCCGAGCCGCCCACTAGCACTTTTCCCCGGCAATCTTCCTTAATGGCCTCCACAGCCACGGGCTCTTCCGGGCTCTCACAAATAATCTTGATTTCTCCGTGCGTTTCTCCCCCCAGACCAAAAATCCCTTGCACCTGCGCGGCTCCTGTCTCAATAACAACGCCCTCATTGCCTAAAATGTCCGTCACAGTACCCCCGATATACGCCTCCAGCCTAACAGGCGTCGGCGCCCCGCGCAAAAGTACTTGTCCTGTAACTTCGCTAATGGATTCAATTGTCCCCGAAACTGGCGCCCGAGCATAGGAATGAAATAGCCCAAAAAAGGCTTTGGCTTCGGCAATCACTTCCCCGGCCTCTACATATTCCCCGACTTTTTTTATCATAAATTGCGGCACTTCTTCGGGCTGACAATTCATCTCCCGCGCCACATTGATAGTTGTTACAGGCCCGGGAAGCTCTGTAGCAGCGACAATATCCGTGGCGCTGACTTTCTGCCCTAATTCCACCAGAATTTTCCCCGGCAAAGGCAGCCGCCGTACTTTTTTAATCCAGGCTTGTTCTGTGACTCTTAATCCCGGCGTATAGGCGTGTCCCATATCCCTCACAACTTCTGCCGCACGAGATTTTACGCGCTTCGCTAATTTTATATTGACGCTCTAGCGTCTCCAATCGATATGAGCTGTGATTAGGCCCGCATTATGGCGCCGCAAATCCGCAATCCCAGCCCGGGACACAGCAAAAGCAGGGCGGCACCTATTTTAAAGGCTGTATAAGCCACAAGGCTGAGCCAGGGGATATGCTCAGCTGCCTCGGCGCCCCACAAAAGCCTCCCCCATTCTTTCATTAAAATCTGGCCGCCAAATTGCATCGCAACGACATAAATACACATCACAAGAACAGCAAACAAATAGCCCACTAACATCGCATTGCCCAGCACAATGAGCTGCTGGCGCAAAATTGTGCGCCGAATTTTGACTTCTAATTTCGCCTGCTTTTCTAAAGCCTCCCAATTCAGCTCCTCGCGCGTTTCCATTTTATGCCCTCCTGCCTCTCGGCTCAGAACGGATAAGCATTCAGGGCTTGCTGCCAGCGCCGCACTGTTTGCTGGCGTTCGCTGTCTTTTGGCCAATCCAGTGGCCTGCCGCGGGCATCAGCAATAATCCCCACAACGCCTCCTGTAACGGAGAGCGTGGCGCTGCGCCCTCGGCCCTGGCCCAAATCCAGGCCCCGGCCACATTCTACTTCCAGCCTTCCCGACGTGTTCGGCGGCAAAGGCAAAACGCCCATTTCGCCACACGGCACAACAAGCTCCCCCGAATATTCTCCTGCCTCCAGACGCAATACAAGTCCCGTTGTGCCGGGCTTGCCCTGCCCCACAGGAGCCACGCAAAGCCCTAAATGAATTAAGCAATCCTTTTCAAAAACTTGCTGTGCGGCTTGGGGCAACACTTTCGCCAGCACCCCTAATTGCGGCATCATAAAAATGCTGTCCACAGCCAGCCGCGTAAAGCCCTCGGGCAAAAATGCATCAATCAACATCATTGCCGCTTGTGCCCGGCGCGGCGTGTGCGACAGCACGCCTCCCGAACCCACAATCATATCTAAATCCATCATATTGATCTGCTTTTCGCCAGCCACTTCTGTGGAAAAAGCTTCAGCAATGTCGCGCTCGCGCCGCACGCCCTTCAGACCTGTCGCCAAAAGCAAATGTTGCGCAAAAGCCAGCCGCAACGCTTCGCGGGCAACAGCATGTTCAATCTGCAAATCTTCCAGACGTTGGGGAATTGTTGTAGGCCGAATCATCTTATTACGAATTTGCTGGCCCAATGCTTCCGCATCGCAATCAAATGGCAGCCAGCGCAATATATTTTCTGCCCCGGCTTCTGCAAACACATTGGAGATGGAATAGCTCATCCCCAAATTGGCGCTGACCGTGCGTGTAAAACGTCCTTCAAACACAGAAAAAACATCTGTAGTGGCTCCGCCGATGTCTACGCCGAGGATATTCATTCCTTCGGCTGCAGCTATCGTCTGCATGATATTTCCGACAGCCGCGGGCGTGGGCATAATATCGGCATCTGTCCAGGGCACAAGCTTGGCATATCCGGGCGCTTGCGCCATCACATGATGAAGAAACAAATCCTGAATTTCCGCGCGCGTGGGGCCCAGATTCTCTTCCTCGGGCGTCGGACGCAAATTGTCCACAAGACTGAGCGCTGTGACAGGGCCTAAAATTTTTTCAATTGCTTCGCGATTGTCTACATTGCCGGCATAGATTACGGGCAGCTTGTATTTGGCGCCCAAACGCGCTTCCGGATTGGCGGCCGCGACAAGCTCGGCCATTTCAATGACGCGCCGCTGTTCGCCCCCATCTACGCCTCCAGAAATCAAAATCATATCCGGGCGCAATTGACGCAGCCGCTCAATCCGTTCATGAGGACGCCGGCCATCATCCAGCGCCAATACATCCATGACAATCGCTCCAGCCCCCAAAGCTGCCCTCTGGGCACTTTCTGCTGTAATGCGCCGCACTAGGCCCACAACGACAATTTGCAAGCCTCCGCCTGCGGAGCTTGTGGAAAGATACAGATCCGTGCCTCCTGCCAGGCCATTCTTCCGCCGCAAAATCTGGCCATCAGCCAGCAATTTCCGTCCGGAAAGCTCCTCTACTTCTGCGATGGCATTCAGCACGCCAATTGTCACATCTTCAAACGGCGCCTCCACAGTTGTGGGCGCCTCGCCGCGCACGGCTAAGCGATATTCATCGCCCCGCTTTTCAATCAAAATGGCTTTTGTCGTTGTGGAGCCACAATCTGTCGCTAATATGATTTCTGCCTCTTTTTTCATTTCATCATCGTTTTGTGTAATTTCGCCGAAATTTTTTCACAACTGCACAGGCAATTTCTGGATAGAAAAAAAGGAGCAAGCCCCTCATTTTGTTGCGCTTAGCTTGTTTACGCCTATTAGGGCTCGCCGTGTGCAAAATTATAGAAAAAGGCTTGCTATTCGTGCTTGTCCTGTTGTGGCGCTGCGCAAGGCGCCGTTTCGGCTTCTTCTAGTCTTTGCAGCAGCCATTCGACATTTTCTCGCTTCTCCAGGGCAGCCGCAAAAACTTCATAGTCCTTTATGCCAATCAGCATCTGTACAAGCGGCCTGAGCACAATGAGCGCTTGGGCCGCTATAAATGTCAGCGGCATTATGCTTTCAAGCAAAAACACAGCCGGCGCTGTCAGGCGCCGCCGCACTAGCTCTTGGGCGACTCTTTCCAGCACAGCACGCTGGCGTTCCACATTATAAATATCTTCATCCCATACAAACGGATTATCATTTTCCATTGCGCTTCATCCAATGTGCTGCTTCGGCAATCTAAAATTTGAGCTCGTAAATGGGCAGATATTGAGCCACAAAATCCCGCACAGCTTGCCGATTATTCGCTAATCGTAATATGACATTTCTTCTTACGAAGCGCCTGTTCTGTGAGGAAGCGGCATAAGATAAAATCAGGCGATCGCCTGCATCCCAGGCCAATCGAAAAGCCTGCCAGGGCTTTTGAATATGGCCTGCTCCGCCCCGCATTATAATCTTTTCTTCGTCAAGATAATAATATGTGGGAAAATAATGGGGCGAAAGAGAAATTGTCAAGACACAAATTGAAATAATCCCATACCCTATATGTTCAAAAATCTGCGCCGCGCTCACAGAAAATGCCAGACAAAACAGCGCCCCTGCAACGGATATCGCAGGCTGCTGCGCGGCGGGCCACACGCGCCATTCTAAGCTCCCGGCTTTTTGGCTTTTGGGCTGGCTCTGGATTGCCACATATATTCTTTTCCCGCCTACAGCTCATATTTCCTGCGCCTTAAATAATATTTTTGTAATGCAATGCTAGCCTCCTCTTGCTTTTTCTAACAAATTCGCTTTGGCTTATATTAAACGGGGCTGAAGAACAAATCTACAAACTTCCATTGTATTTGAGAAAGCATCTGCTATAATTGTAGGACAATTAGTTGAAGCTAAGAAATTAATTGTACAATACTATAGGCATATAAAGATACTATGTACATCAAAGAAAGGCTATAAAAATGCTTGGGCGCATAGCTTGTTTTTTGCTTGCCTTGTTGCTGCCTATTTTCTCTTGGAGCATGGAGATGAAAACAGCCTTAGATCCTGTCACACGCTATTTCCATTTGTCTTATTTTATCCCCCATAATGCTCCCGATGTGATTGTGGCGCGTTGTTCCTGGACGTTCCTCGGCCAGGAGGAATGGCATCCCGCGCGTGTCACGCCGTTTCTTTCGGAAACAGCTTTTCGTTTGCTTCCGGAGGAGCCCAATCCCGAATGGGAAAAGTGGCGTCAGGGGATTGTGGCGGAGCGCCGCGCCGCTGGCTTATGGCGTACAATTGTTTTCAATCCGTATCCGGAAGCGCAAAAAAATGGCTATGTGAATGTTCGCTTTCGCATCCGCGTGGAAACAAAAGAAGGGCAGCCTTTAGCCCAATATGAAGCTGCCTTGCAAGCGGACAATACGGATGTTGTGTACATTGAAAATTGGGCGAATGTCCTGCAAAAGGAGGCGCTGGCACAGGGAAAAGAGCCTGTTGAAGGCAAATGGACATATCGGAATGAATTGCCCGCAGAGCAAGGCCTGGCGGGCGGCGATGAGCTTTATGCCAAAGCCACAGGCCAAATGCCTCTGCCGGATTTAACATATCCTCTGGATCTGAAAGGCTATTATGCGATTTTTGTGACAACACGGGCTCGTCATGGCATTCGCCTCCGTTTAAGCGGCGATGAGCGCGCGGATGTCGTAGATTCGCGGCATCCCGGCCAAGAAATGCTGTGGCGCTGGGCACGGATGGATCGGCAGCATTTGATTTTGGGCCAGATTGAAACATTTAGCGGCTATGCAACGGCGCAGATTGATTATGTCAAATTCGTGCCGCTATCGGAACAGCTCTGGCAAGCTGTGATTGATATTTTCCCTAAACGGCGGGATAAAATTGTGGCCGGCTATTTTGAGCCCTATTCGTGGGCTTTCCATGAACGCATCACACGCCCTGTGCAACATCGTGAGCCTCTTTCCGCTTTTGCGCAGGCTGGCATTCAGATTATTGACGTACAGCTAGGCCGTTTTGGCGCCAAAAATGTATTTGAATCCCGCATCGCCGAACAGCTCGTCGGCGAAACATACGGCGATCCCATCGGCAAAATTGCCCGGCCTACGACCAATAATGTGGGGCTAATGCAGCAATATACAAATACTTGCGAAACAGAAATGCGTTATGCCCGTGAGCTGGGAATGACATTCCATGCGAATTTCGGCGCCACGAATTGCTATCCCGGGACGCCCCTCGAAGGAAAAATCAGCCGGGAGCATCCTGAATGGCGCCGCGGCGGCGCCTTACGCTACGAAATCCCTGAAGTTCAGGAGCATATTTTAAGTGTATATCGGGAAGTGCTGGACATCGGAGCGCCGGGGCTTTCCATTGATTTTTGCCGCTATCCTGAAGGCATTGACAAGCCCGAAACCTGCAACGCCTTTTTGCGCCAGCTCCGCCGGCTCACACAGGAATATGCGGCCAAGCGCAACAAGCCCGTCCCCATTCTCATTCGTTTTCCCGCGCATGGCGTACGCTTGAGCGAAAATTTTGATTATCGGACTTGGATCAAGGAAAAGCTTGTGGATTATCTGTGCCCCAGCAACATCCAGGGACGCCACATGCATTTTGACATCACGCCTTATGTGCGAGCCACAAAAGGCACATCTGTGAAGCTCCTGCCTGTTGTGGATGGCTTACAGTGGGGGCTGGCTTTTCCAGGGCCCTTCTTATGGCGCGTGCAGCAGCTTTACGAGGCAGGCGTGGACGGCGTGTACATTTATCAGGCAGATGGGCGGATTTTAGGGCGGCCCGAAGATCGGCGCACGATCGCCCTATTGGGCAGCGCCGCGTCTGTGCGCAAATTCTGGGAACGCGAACGAAAGCGCCAAAGCCAATATTCTAAAGGCATTTATCTGCAGCCGTATTGCCATGAGCCAGGCTATCACAGCTGGGAGAGGCTGCGTGTCTGGACGGAGGGCATTGAATGGGGCGCCATGGAATTTTATCTGGATGGCAAGCTCGTGCATAAATGCGCCAGCCCGCCTTATCTTTTGGGCAGCGAAGAATATGTCTCGGACAAAATTCTTCCGCCGGGCAAGCATAATTTAACTATTCGCGCCCAGGATGGCGATGGCTGGCTCGAACAGACATTTGAAATTGTCAGTGGCGGCTAAGCCTCCTCTGCCGCCTCTTTCCTGATTGGCTTTAAGAGCTTTCCAGGCGCGTTGTCTTACAGGGGGCCGCCCGCACATTCCCGCTCGCATGCAGCGAGGGCGGCCTCCATATTTTTTTCCGGCGTGCCCCGGCCCGGATACAATTGCACGCACCAGCAGCCGCTATTCGCCAGAATTTTTATCCGCTCCGCGATTTGCCCGGGCGTGAGCTCCAGCATCTCTTGCGGCGTAAGCTGCGTCCAAAAGCGTTCCCCCATAATCTTATGCATTTCTTCTAATGTCAAAAGCTCACAGCCCGCGCCGTGAAAATCTGTAATCCCCAGCTCCTCTTTGGCTATTCGTAAATGCTCCGCACGCAACAGCTCGCTATGCATAAAGCGAGCTGTATTTTCCTTGTAAAGCCGCTGATAGCAGGACACAGCGTACTTTTGAAACATGCGCGGCGACAGCAGCCCGGCAAAATCATCTCCTATATATGTAAAGCCCGTATAAGGGCGGCCATTTAATTCGGCTGACAGTTTCGCAACGGCTTCTTCCGCCTCGAGCACTTTCTCGAGCACGCGCCACGCATTATCTGGATCCGCAATCAAGCCTTCCAGCACGCGATTGCCTGTAATTTCCATCGCTGTGCTGATGATGGCGCCGCTGGCGCCCCCTAAAGGCACATTGTAGCCCTGTTCCCGAAAATATCGCCAGAAAGCGTAGCGGCGCGCCATCCAGCCCGTTGTGCGTGGATCGCCGTAGCTCAGCTGATGGGCCTGTGCTATTTCCTGCAGGGGCGGATGGCTTGTATCCAGATACGGAATCTCGTCCGCTTCCTGCGGCCAGAGGACTTCCATCCCAAATAGCGTGGCGAACGCGCAGCTGGGCATATCCACGCCGATCCAGCAAAAGCGGCCCACGCTCCAACGCCGCTCCACATAATCTTTCGCCTTCAGCTGCGCCTCCAGCATAATCGCCGGCGAACTATAATAATCCCGATATGTCACGCCAGCATATTCTGTGTATGTGACATTGCAGAAGGCAATATGCCATTTCGGATCCATCGCCTGTGTCCTGCCTGCAGGGGACTGGCTGTGTATTTTTTAGCGCGCTGCCGGTGCCCATTGGGCTAATTTTTCTGCCGCCAGGCGCAAATTAAATGGCACAAAGCGCCGTTGATAGGCAGGGATAATTTGAGGCCCCGGCGTCGCGTTGGCGACCCATAACTTCAAAGCTGTGACATCATAAGCCACGGCGTGCAAATTTCCTGTTCCCAGGCCCCGCATCACTTCGGCTGTGCCTGTGCGATGATAAATTTTCCCCCAATGGGCCTTCAGCGCCTCATACACGCGCTTGTTCCATTTGCTATCGCAGCCCATTGACCAATATACGATATTCTCCAGACGTTCGCCGGGATAATTGTGCGGATAATACACTTCAAAAATGTCTTTTGCGGTACGCAGGGCGCAGGCGGAGGGGATTTTGGCATCGCCAATACAATACAGATAAGAACTGGTGCGGGGGGCCTGGCGAATGATGCGGATGGCTTCCTCTAATGTCTGGGCTTTTTCCAGCACATCGCGCAAAAGAAACGGCATCGGCTCCCCGGCCAATGTCTCATGCTCATCGCCAAAATGCTCTCCGATTTCGCTCACGGCGATGTGGCTCGTGTTCATTCCGGACACGCAGCCCAAAAAGCCCAGCCAGCCAATGTTCACGAAAACATGCCCTTTGCCGGCGCGCTGGACAATTAAAGCCGGATACGCCTGGATGCCAGCCTGCACTACATAGTCCAGCGCGCGGATTTGATGCAGATGGCCATCGCGTGTGGCGTTGCCCCAGGCCGCATAAAAAGTGCAATGAAATTCAGACAGATCAGGAATGGCATGCGCCCATTGAATATGCTGCAATTTAATGCCCGCGCCCTCCGCTAAGCCGCGCATTTCTTCTTTGTAAGGGGGCGGGACAAATGGCTCCATCTGCTGCCAGGCTTCCTGAAGCTTTGCGGGCGTGCCGCCCCAAATCAGGGCCGCGCCAGCCAAAAGACGCTCGACAAGCTGCTTCACCGCCGGCGCACACAGCTTCCCGTGCGCATAGCCCCGCTCATACGGGCTTCCCCACAGATACAAAACGGTGATGGGATTCGGCGGATCGCCTATTGTCTCTTTATAGCCGCATAGTGGGGAATCGGCCAGCGTAAGGCGGCACGATAACAGGATAAAAAAGATTGCCGCCAATAAACAATGTTTCGAGCGATGCAGCTTCAATTCCATCCAGGCCTCCTTTTTGTCTTGTGGCGTGAAGGCTTCTTATGATGCTCGGGCGGACGCAATTTCTACGCGCGCTTGCAGCAAATACTGAGAGCGCGGCCGAGAATGCTAAACACAGAATCCGAATGTGCTGCGGATTATGTGTTTTTTCTCATCCATTCCAATATCTTTTCGCCTTCATCCGGGCTGCTGGCGCTCATCTGATAATATACGCCTTCCGGGCGCAATTCTTTCATATAGATTTTCAATTCTTCTGGATTTGTGGAAATCCACAGGCCTTTTCCGGCCGCCTGAATTTCCTTGAACAAATCCATCCATTCAATCATGGGCTTATTGCGGGCGCCGCTAACCCATTGAATCACTTGAATCCCTGGCAGAGCCAGAATATCCGGCAAATGGACGAGGCATTCGGGCCCATCATAATGAAAGGCGCACGCATCCAGATAAGCGGCCTCTTCCTCTAACGCTGGCAGAATGTATCGCCGCGCGATATCCGGGCCCACTAACGCCAGAAAATCGCATTGTATCGTATTGGTGCGGCCAGGATGATAAAGCGGCACCCAGCCCTGCGTTCCCGAACGCTGCATTTGCCCTGCCTGATACAAAGATTCGTACACGAATGGATACAGCCCCCGCACTTGCCGCATGGCCTTATCCACATAATAGGGACAATCATAGAAGTCCATACACAGCCGGGCGGGCGTGCGAATAGCGGACAGCGCATCGGCATTGCTGTGCAAATCCAGATGGGAGACAAGCATTTTGCCCGCACACGCTTCGCCCAATTTTGTCACAAATTCGATCATTCGCCGCCACCATTTTCCCTCTGTTTCAATATGAAGCGGAAAAGCCTGCTCCCAATCCTCTACGAAAGGCACGACCCAGCTCGTACTGGAGCTGCTTTCCGACCACATCAGCTCCGCGCCCATCCAGGCCGCAAACATATCCGGGCCAAAGCTGGGCGTATAGGCGGGCATGGCTTCGCCGCCCCACCATGTACAGGCCGCATTATGCACGACCCGCTGGACAATGGGATCCAGCTCCTCCCGGGCGCCCTCCATATAAAAGCTGCCGGGAATAGGCTCGGCGCCGGGCAATGGCGCTGTAATGCCGCAGGCGGGCCGATCAATGATTTCGCCTGCCCAAAAGGCCTCCATCCGCCGCACCGCCTCCGCAAAATCGGGCTTGTACGCTAATGGCTCGGGATGAAACTCCATACACATAACTCCTTCTGTCGAATGCTATCTTCTTCTCATTTGATTATGCTATTTCCTCTTCGGCGCAAGCATTAATGTCCATTTTGAAAAGGCGCCCAATGATTCTCTGCCTGGGAGGCATAAAAAAAGCTCCGTTTGATTGCGCAAACGGAGCAAACTGTTTTTCCTTGCAGCAGACGAGAGATAGGGAAATTAATATTCCTTCAGTGCTTTGACATGGCCATCCATAAAGGCGGCGTTATACATATCATTGTGGCGGCGATGTTGATGCAAGCCCCAATTATTCGTATCCGTGCCATGGGGACAGGTGGCATCAAAAAGCAAAAGCTGCTGTGCAGGATACTCGTATGCGGCTAGCTTCACACTGGAATAATAGTTCACACAGCCGCGATTATTCGCATAGGGCGGGCCGGGAGAGCTGTAGGGCGCCTGATTGGCAAAGGCATAGCCGCCCCAATATACTTGCGTCCAGTTGCCGCAGCCGCCGCAGGAGGCCCCCCGTGTAATCCAGCCGCCAGTGCCCTGCCAAGAGGGACATTCAAAAATCTGCACATTCTTAATATAAGGCTCCAAAGCGCCTGTCCAGCCGCGCACGTTCAAACGCGCGCCAAAAACTCGTTCATCATAATCCTGAACATAAGAATGGAAAGCCAAAGCTAATTGTTTGAGATTGCTTTGACAGCTCGCCTGGCGCGCCTTTTCCCGCGCACGCGCAAAGACCGGGAAGAGGATGGCTGCAAGGATGGCAATAATCGCTATCACTACGAGCAATTCAATGAGGGTAAAACCACGTTTCATAAACACATCTCCCTTCTTAATGAGATTGGTGGGACATAAACTCTTAACTATTTTATATATTTTCTGCTTTGCCTTCCTTTTTTCCTGCTGAATTTGGCCTTAAAAATTAAAAAATTTTTCAAAAAAATAAAACGCATCGGAAGGGGGGACGAAAATATAACAAAATGACTTTTTCTATTTTTATTTTTCCCTGAAGAAATTACTTTAAACTTTTCTTAAATGAGCTTTGCAAAATTTCTTTATGCGCAGGAGGCATTGAAGAGAAAAAAAAGAAATGAATAGTGGCTTGAAATAAACGCATCCAGCGAAAATGTCCTTTCGGGGAGGGGATTGCTTGTGTCTCAAGTTGTATGTCTGGGAATTCTTGTGGCAGATGTATGGGGGCGCCCCATAGACGAATGGCCTGAACGTGGCCGTTTATCTGTTGTCGGGGAAATCGGCATTGGCCTGGGGGGCTGTGCCGCCAATACTGGGATAAGCCTGCTTAAGCTCGGCGTGGATACGGCGATTGTGGGCAAAGTCGGCAACGACGGTTTTGGCCGCTTCTGCCAGGAAACTTTAAAAGCGGCCGGCGCTGATATTTCCGGCCTGATTGTGGATCCGGCGCCGGGAACTTCTGCCACTATTGTAATGATTGATTCCCACGGCGAGCGCACTTTCTTGCATTATCCGGGCGCCAATGGCCGGCTGCGGCTCGACGAATTGGATTTCCGCCTGCTCACGAATTGCCAGATTTTCCATTGCGCCGGCGCTCTCGTGATGGGCGATTTTGACGGCGAGCCGATGGCCGAATGTTTGCGCCGCGTCAAAGAGGCCGGCGTGACAACAGCCCTGGATACAGTGTACAATGATCAAAGCGGCTGGATGAGCAAATTAGAACCCTGTTTGCGCTATACGGACCTTTTTTTGCCTTCCTTAGCGGAAGCTCAGAAACTGACAGGCTTGCAGGAGCCTGAAGCTGTCGCCGAAAAGCTTCTGTCCTATGGGCCGCGCGTCGTGGCGCTCAAAATGGGCGAACAGGGCAGCTATGTGCGCACGCCCGAGCAGGAACTGCGGATTGCGGCTTATCCTGTGGATGTCATCGATGGCACGGGCGCCGGGGATGCTTATGTGGCGGGCTTTTTGCGGGGCTGGCTGGAGGGCTGGGATCTGCAACGAACAGCCAAATTCGCCAGTGCTGTGGGCGCCCTGTGCACTACGGGAATCGGCACAACGGCGGGCGTGCGCGATTTCGCCGGCACATTAGAGTTTTTGCGTCAGCACGAGCCGGATTTTTGGCCCGCCTGAGAGCGCGGCGCCCCCATTTTTATTAAATGCTTGTTAATTTCTCCTTTGCCTCTAAATCAGGGAGGCTTTGGGGAGGCTCTAAATGTTTATGAGCAAAAGGTCGGCGGAGAATGCTTCAGGGGCATAAATCTAGCCCATATCCTAATACTTCGTAATAAAACAAAATCTTCAAAGCGGCATATTAACTTTTAAGGCTACGAGAAAGGAAAGACAGATGGAGCTAAAGGAAAAAGTGCAGGAAGTGCTGGATAAAGTGCGCCCCGCCCTGCAGGCGGATGGAGGGGATGTGGAGCTTGTGGATATTACAGACAGCGGCGAAGTGCAATTGCGGCTGCAAGGCCACTGTCGGGGCTGCCCAATGGCGCAGTTGACACTCGCAATGGTCATTGAGCGCACTTTAAAAGAACATATTCCGGAAGTGGAACGCGTCGTCGCCGTCGATTAAACAGAGGCTGACGCGCTCATAGCAAAAGCTGAATACGCGAGGGCCAAAGCACAAATCTCGTCGATTGCAAAGAGGCTGTTGCGTTTTTAGCAAAAAGCAGTGTGGGAGTAGCCAAAGGGAAGTGTGCGAGAGTATAAATCATTATCTTGTGTAGTCTCACACTGACATGCTCCCTGAAAGATTATTGGTCCTATTGGGGGACTGTTTTGCTGTCCAAAACGGAGAGAGCATATCGTGTCGATTGCCAGATGTATCGCCATTTCTGATGTTCATTTGGATGCTTGGGCAACAGCGGAAGCGGAGGAAAAATATCAAGCGTTTGTGGATTTTTTAGAATGGGTGCGGCAGGACAGTGGCGCGCAGGCGCTGGCGATTGTAGGCGATTTATTAGATGTGCCCCAGCCCGATCGCTCTTCCTTGTGGCCGCGTTATCGGGATTTATTTGGCCGGCTCTGGAAGCAGATTCAATCGGGCCTGAGCGTGTACTGGATTGTCGGGAATCATGATGCCGGATTGATGGGGCTGGACATTGCGATTGCACAGCCGCCCTTTGCCCTGGCGTATCCGGGCACCATTATACAATGCGGCGAACGGCTTGTCTGGCTGGAGCATGGACATCTGCTGGATTCCTGGCTTTGGGCTTTTTTGCAGCATAAATGCGCTCAGCTTTCCACGCTTCCGCTCGAACAGGCGATGATGCATTTCGCGCCCAATGGCAACTGCACGGCTCCGGCGTGGCCAGCGATGAAATTTTTCCATGAAACACTCTATGAAGCGTTGCAATGGCGCGCACTGGAAACTGGATTCACGCTGGAAGAAAAAAGCCTGGGCATCAAAATTATGAGCCAGCATCTGCAGGATACTTTTGCGGATGTGGCTGACGCCGAGGAATTGCCTGCTGTCCACAGCGAAATCCTGGCCCGTTTGGAGCAGGAAGGCGTCAGCGTGGCACAGCTGCAACAGGGCGAATTTCCGCTGGAGCTTTTAGATTTGTTCATGCTGCTGGGGCAGCGCTATTATTCGCCTCTTCCGTGGCGGCGCGCCGCTCAGGGGCGACTGCGTTCGCTGCGCCAGAACAACGCGAAATTGAATACGCTGCTTTTCGGCCATATTCATCATTGTGATGTTTTTCGCTGGACAGAAAACGGCGACGCCTTCGTGTATGCTAATTGCGGCACCTGGCTGGGAGAATCAGGCAGTTTTGTGTGTGTAGACGAGGCGCAAGTGCGTGCCTTTTGTCGGAGCTGGCGCGATCCGCTGCCCGAATTGTAGGGGCTTTGCAATGTTTCCCCAATACATAATTGATAAGGCATTATCCGACAACGCCTGCTCAATGGCTGTTGCGAAAATTCTGAGATATGTTCGGACCATATAAAATCAATTAACGGGTGAGGCGCGATGAAAATCTTCATTGACACTGCGAATATTGAGCAAATTAAAGAAGCCCTGTCGTGGGGGATTTTGGACGGCGTGACGACTAATCCCACGCTCGTGGGCCGGGAGGGCGTGGATTTTGAACAGCGAGTGCGGGAGATTTGCGAGCTGGTGGCGCCGCGCCCTGTGAGCGCAGAAGTCATCGCCGTGGATGCGGAAGGCATTATTCAGGAAGCGCGCCAGCTCGCTTCCTGGGCGGATAATGTTGTCGTGAAAATCCCCTTCATTAAGGAAGGCGTCAAGGCAATACATGTTGTCTCCCAGGAAGGCATTCGCGTCAATTGCACTTTGATTTTTTCAGCGCCCATGGGCCTGCTGGCGGCTAAAGCCGGCGCAGCATACATTTCGCCCTTTGTCGGCCGACTGGATGACATCAGCCATGACGGAATGGAAGTCGTGCGTCAGCTTGTGCCCATCATGCGCAATTATCAGTTCCCCACCGAAATCATCGTTTCCAGCGTCCGCACGCCCGCCCATGTGATTGAGGCGGCCGTCCTGGGCGCCCATATTGCCACTATTCCCTTTGAGGTGCTGGACAAACTGTTCAATCATCCCCTGCGCGATAAAGGCCTGGAAGGCTTTTTGAAGGATTGGGAGAAATATCAGGCGAGCCTGAAGGAGAAAGCCTGAAAGACAGGAAAACAGCACAAAGGCTTTCCATGCAACTTCCCAAGCAGGATATGATCCCTTAAGAAGCGAATATCCCCTGAAACAGTTCAGGGG
Organism: uncultured Armatimonadia bacterium; assembly: GCA_964622325.1. Lineage (GTDB taxonomy): Bacteria > Armatimonadota > Zipacnadia > Zipacnadales > UBA11051 > JAJFUB01. The sequence goes on along the minus strand of CAZUOJ010000002.1, from coordinate 12,243 downwards.
ATATTTATTTTATTTCACAGAGGAAAAGCATATTTATGTTGGCACGAGTGCATTCGGCGGCTTTGCATGGCGTGGAGGCGTATGAAGTGGAAGTGGAAGTAGACATTTCCCGTGGCATGCATTCCTTCACAATTGTCGGCTTGCCTGATACGGCAATTCGGGAGAGTCGAGATCGCACAGCTGCCGCCATTCGCAATTCAGGCTTTCAATTTCCTGTGGAGCGCATCACCATCAATCTGGCGCCTGCCGATATCCGCAAAGAAGGGCCTGCTTTTGATTTGCCCATCGCCTTAGCCATTTTGTTAGCGAGCGGGCAGATTGCTGTTGACAATCTGGAACACGCCATTGTCGTGGGGGAATTGTCGTTAGACGGCGCTGTGCGGCCGATTTCCGGGGCTTTGCCCGTGGCTCTGGGCGCCAAAAACTGGAATAAGCGCTATTGTATCGTGCCGGCGGCGAACGGACGCGAGGCGGCAGTTGTGTCAGGCATAGATGTGTTTGGCGTAGAGACACTGTATGATTGCGTCGCGCTGATGGAAAAGGGCTATATGGCAGAGCCCGTTGTTGTGCCCGAAGAGGAGCTGGATTTGACAGCGACGCAATACGGGATTGATTTTGCAGATGTGAAAGGCCAGGAGCATGTGAAGCGGGCGCTGGAAGTCGCCGCAGCGGGGGGCCATAATGTGTTGATGATTGGGCCGCCGGGCTCCGGCAAAACAATGCTGGCGCGCCGCCTGCCCAGCATTTTGCCGCCAATGGATTTGCAGGAGGCCTTAGAAGTCACAAAACTGTATAGCGTGGCGGGCCTGATGGGCGAACGAGCAACTTTAATTCGCGAGCGACCATTTCGGGCGCCACATCATACTGTAAGCATTCCAGGGCTTGTGGGCGGGGGCAGCGTCCCCCGGCCGGGCGAAATCAGCCTGGCGCATAATGGCGTGCTGTTTTTAGATGAGCTGCCGGAATTTTCCGGGCAGGCCTTAGAAGTGCTGCGCCAGCCCCTGGAAGATGGCCATGTGACAATCGCCCGCGCCCAAAGCACGCTCTCCTTTCCCGCTAATTTTCAACTTGTGGCGGCAATGAATCCCTGTCCGTGCGGCTTTCGCACTGATCCCGTGCGGCAATGTGTCTGCACGCCCGGACAAATTCAGCGTTATCTGAAGCGCATTTCCGGGCCGCTGCAGGATCGAATTGACATTCATATTGAAGTCCCCCGGCTGTTGCCCGAGGAAGTGATGTCCCGCCAGCCCGGCGAGCCCTCCGCCGCCATCCAAAAGCGCGTCATCGCCGCGCGCGAACGACAACGCGAACGCTTCCAGGGGACGCCGTTCCATTGTAACGCAGATATGAATGCAAAAGCCCTGCGCAAATTCTGTCCCCTGTCATCGGATGTGGAAGCCTTGCTGCGCACGGCTATTGAGCAATTTGGCCTGTCAGCCCGCGCTTTTGACAGGATTATTAAGCTCGCCCGGACAATCGCCGATCTGGAGGGCGCTGAAGATATACAAGTCCATCATGCCGCCGAAGCAGTGCAATATCGGAGCCTGGATCGGAAATTCTGGCTTTAAGGCGGGGGGATGTCGCCCAGAGCTCGCTATGCTCCCCAGCTGCAAGATGTGAGCGTATCCCCTTTTTAGCGTCTGGAAGAAATGAATATGAATGGCGAGCGTCAAAAAGCAGCTTTTTGCACGCCGGGATGGCGAGGGAAAACAGCGTTTTGGTGTCCGAAACAAAACAATGTCAGACAAAGGAGATAGGGATGGCTCTGCGGATTGGAGTTATTGGCTGTGGCGGCATTGCTCAATCTCATCTGCGCGCTCTTAAAGCGCGGCCGGAATTTTCGCTTGTGGCTGCCGCAGATATTGAGCTGAGCCGCGCGCAACAGGCGTGCGCAGATTTTGAAATTCCCCATGCTTTTGCGGATTACAAAGAAATGCTGCAAATGGAGCTGGAGGCCGTAAGCATTTGCCTGCCGCATCATTTACACGCTGAGGCGGCTATCGCCGCGTTGCAGGCGGGCAAACATGTGCTGTGCGAAAAGCCCATGGCCACGAGCCTGGCAGAAACAGATGCCATGATTGCGGCGGCGCAGGCGGCGCAAAAGATTTTAATGATTGGACAAATTCTGCGCTTCCGGCCTGTGAATCAAAAAGCCCGCGAAATTATCTCAGAAGGCGGCATTGGCGAGATTAAACAAATCATCCGCCGTCGCTTCAGCTACAGCAAAGAATATCCCCGCGCTCCCTGGAGCGCGGATCCGGAGAAGGCGGGCGGCTGGCTGCTATACGGATTTGGCTCTCATGAGGCGGATGCGATTTTGTATATTACAGATAGCGAAGCCACAACTGTATATGCGTGTGGGGAACGGAACAATCCCCATTGGGGAGATTATGACGAAATTGCTATTCTCTTTGGGCTTTCATGTGGGGGCTTTGCCACAGAATTGCACACATTAAATTGTCCCTGGGGCGCCTGGGATTGCCTGATTATCGGGACACAGGGCGCGCTGAATGTGGGCAGCGATAAGCTCATCCATAATGACACGGAATATTCTTTGCCGCTGCCGCCCGATGGCGGGATGAGCGCCCAAATAGCAGAGTTCGGAGCGGCCATCCGGGAAGGACGTGAGCCAATTGCCTCGGGACGCAATGTGCGCAAGACAATGGCGCTTTTGGAAGCGGCCAAAATCTCTTTGCAGACAGGCCAAATTGTGGATGCCCAGGCGCTGTAAAAGCATAGAAGATGCTTATGAAATCTAATACGGCACAAAAAGCTTGTCAGATGGCGTGCCCCATCCTGGGCAAAGAGATAAGCTAATCTTCAATAGGCAGGAGCTTTCAGATGGATGTCAAAATTGGCTGCGAGACATTGCCGTATTCGGAATTGCCGCTGGAGCGCGCTTTGGAGGGCATTGCGCGAGCGGGCTATCGTCATGTGTGCTTTGGCACAACACATGAAAAAGTGCCGGCACTGGATGTGAATTGGACAGAGGCGCAAACATTAGCTTTGAAACAACGGACGGAAGATTATGGGCTTCTCCCTGTGATGGCGTTTATGCCGTCAGAGGGGCCTACGGGCCCTGGAGGCGTGGATTTGTGGAAAAAGCGGCTGGATCAGGGGAAGCTCTTAGGGCTGGATTGTTTGCTGGCCTGGGGGCCCTGGGAATACGAAAGCTGGCCTGGCAAGAAACATTCCTGGAATGTGTGGCAGCAGATATGTGGGGAATGGCTGCTTGCAATGGAAAAAGTCGCCGCTCATGCTGAGGAGATAGAAATGATGATTGTGCTCAAGCCCCACACAGGCCTGACAGCATACGGCAATGTGCTGCGGCAAACAATCGAACGGATTGGCTCAGCATTTGTGCGAGCGTGCTACGATGGCGGCAATGTGCATTTTTATGAAGGCCTGGATCCCGCGCTGGACATTAAAGATTGCGCGGAATATGTATGCGCGCTGTGTGTGAAGGATCATACAGGGCCGCGAGCGCATCCTGTCTTTCCGCCTCCAGGAACGGGGGATGTAGATCATCGGGCGATGCTGGAAGCCCTCAAGCCATATGGCTTCCGGGGCCCTGTCGTCGTGGAGCGCTTTGAGGGGCCATTCAAAAAAACGGAAATGCTGCCGGAGCTCATCGATGCGCTGGCTGCGCAGGCGCGCGTGTATCTGGAAAAAATTGTGGCAGAAATCTAAGCACAGCCAATCATCCCGGAAAAAGCGACGCATAAGGCCTCTTGAACGCGCTGTTGAGAAGCCTGCTCAGAAATTGCCATACTGTATTATTTTGTCCTTCGGCATTGCCATAATAGGAATAGATGTCTATATTCGGACAAATGTCATTGCGAGCGCAGCACGAGAAGGAGATCAGCATTGCGACAATATGCGTTTCCAATCTTTTTAGGCGCCTTTTTATTGTTTCAAGTGCAGCCGATTATTGCGCGCTGTATATTGCCGTGGTACGGCGGCACGCCGGCAGTGTGGACAACATGCATGTTATTTTTTCAAGTGCTATTGCTGGCGGGCTACGCCTATGCGCATGGGCTGATGCGGCTGCGGCTTCCGCGGCAAGCGGCTTTACAAAGCCTCGTGTTATTCGGGGCGCTTGCTGTGCTCATCGCGCAAATCCATAAATGGGGCGTCCCGATAATTCCCGATGCTTCCTATAAGCCCCAAAGTCCCGAGGCGCCCGTATGGCAAATTTTGCGGCTATTGAGTCTCGCCGTGGGGCTGCCCTATTTTGTGCTGGCGACAACAAGCCCTCTTTTACAGGCCTGGCTGAGTCGCATAATGCCCGGCCGATCTCCCTATCGGCTGTATATGCTTTCCAATGTGGGCTCTTTGCTGGCGCTGCTCAGCTATCCTTTTGTCATTGAGCCGGCGCTGGCGCTACGGGCGCAGGCGTCTGTGTGGGGAGGACTATATGGGCTGTATGCGCTGGGCTATTTCGCCTGTGCCCTGATGGCTATCCGCAAAGCGCGGCTCCTTTCTTCAGCCAATACAAACGAAACAGGGCATGCAGGCCAGGAGGCGGGAGAAGCTCCAGGCGACGGAAGCGCAACGGAAAATGTTACGGCGCGGCATTGGCTTGTCTGGATTGGCCTGCCCGCCTTAGCTTCTGTGATGCTTCTGGCTGTAACTAATCAGCTATGCCAGGAGCTGGCCGTCATTCCATTTTTGTGGATTTTGCCGCTCAGCCTGTATCTTTTATCCTTTATTATCTGTTTTGATAGCCCTCGCTGGTACGATCGCCGCGTTTATCTTCCCGCCATGCTTCTTATCCTGCCTGTTCTTTTTTGGATAATGATGCGCCCTCTGGATACGCCTATGCGCGCGCAAATTGCTATATATTCCCTTGCCCTGTTCATTTGCTGTATGTTTTGTCATGGCGAATTAGTGGCACGCAAGCCCCATCCACGGCATTTGACAGCCTTTTATCTCTCGCTGTCTTTAGGCGGGGCGCTGGGCGGCATATTTGTCGGGCTCATCGCTCCGCTTATTTTTACACGCTTTTATGAATTGCATCTGGCTGTCTTCGGCTGCTGGGCTTTAGGCCTGGCAGGACTGTGGCGCTGGCCTGTTTTGCCGTCCGCTCTGCGTCGGCCTCTAACGGCGGCTTTCGCCGCGTTAGCCCTAATGGCCCCTGTAATCTATCATTTTCGGCAGGAGCGGGCGCCTGTGATTATGTCCCATCGCAATTTTTATGGCATCTTTCGTGTAGAGGATTATAATCGCGAGGATCCGGAAAATCGGCTCCATTCGCTTGTGCATGGAGCGACGATCCACGGCCTGCAATATGTGCATCCCCAGCGGCGGCGCGAGGCCATCAGCTATTATAGCCCCGAATCCGGGCTGGGGCTGGCTATCACGCGTCATCCCCGTCGGCGCGCTGAGCCGCCACAGCCGCTGCGGATCGGCGTCATGGGCCTGGGGACGGGCAATGTGGCTGTGTATGGGCAGCCTGGAGATTTGTGTCGCTTTTACGAGATAAATCCGGCTATCGAAGAATGCGCGCGCAATCCGCGTTATTTTACATATCTGTCCGATACGCCTGCACGTGTTGAAGTGAAGCTGGGCGATGCGCGGCTGACGCTGGAGCGGGAATGGCGGGAGATGGGCTCGCAACAATTTGATATTCTTGTTATGGATGCTTTCAGCAGCGACTCTGTGCCCGCTCATCTGTTGACAAAGGAAGCCTTTGAGATATATCTGAAGCATCTGCGTCAGCCTGACGGCGTTATTGCCGTGAACATCTCCAATCGCTTTTTGGATTTAAGGCCCGTCGTGAAGGCAATGGCAGATTATTACGGCCTGGGCGCGTTTCTCATCATTAACAAACGGGGACCGGCAACATATTCAGCGCACTGGATGCTTCTGACAAAAAGCCCGCGGCTGCTCCACGATCCCCATATCAAAGCGGCCGCCACGCCCCTGGGGGCCATTCGCCGCTTGCGGCTATGGACAGACGATTATTATAATTTGTTCCAAATATTGAAATAATTGTTTGGAAAAAAGCAAAGGAGTGCGAAAACAATGAAAAAAGCATTAATTGTTTGGGGCGGCTGGGAAGGGCATGAGCCGGAGCAAACGGCTCAGATTATGGCTGAGAGCCTGCGTCAAGAGGGCTTTGTCGTGGAGCTGGCCAATACGCTGGATGCGTACAGGGACGAAGAAAAGCTCAAATCTCTGGATCTGATTATTAATAATTGGACGATGGGCAAAATTGAAAATGAGCAGCTCATGCCGCTCTTAAATGCGGTCCGCAGCGGCGTAGGCTTTGGGGGCATTCACGGCGGGATGTGTGATGCCTTTCGCGAGCAAACGGAATATCAATTTATGTGTGGAGGGCAATGGGTCGCCCATCCGGGCGGAATCCGGCCTTATCGCGTCAATATCGGCCCTACGCCCGATCCTATTACAGAGGGCCTGGAAGATTTCGATGTGGAATCTGAGCAATATTATATGCATGTGGATCCCATTAATATCGTCCTGGCGACAACGATATTCCCCGATTATGACAATGTCGTGATGCCTGTGACCTGGAAAAAGATGTATGGCGCGGGACGCGTGTTTTATTGTTCGCTGGGCCATAGCGCCAGCGTGCTCGCTATGCCGCCTGTAATCACAATGGTCACGCGCGGCTTGAAATGGGCAGCGCGCGCTGATTAACAACGCCTTAGCCTCAAAAAGTTTTTAGGAGAACAAATCAGCTACGACAAAGAGCAAAGCTTTTTTGAATAAAAGCATGGATTGACGGAATGAAATACGAAGACACATTATTGCGTGTGCAGGCGCGGCGGAGATATTATAGGCGCTTGCGGGCGATGTCAGGCCCGGATAAGTTACGATTAATGTCCGCCATGCATGCCCAAGCGCGACGCCTGTTGGAAGCCTCCATCCGCAATCGCTTTCCGCAATTAAGATCAAGCCAAATTGAAGCTGAAGTTAGGCGGAGGCTGATGGAATGGAACAAATAGAGGTGTTAAGCGATGTGGCGCGCCGCTTAGATAGCTTGGGCTTGCCCTGGATACTTGTGGCCTCCTACGCTTCACGCTGTGAGGGACTGTTAAATGTCCCTTGGAGTGGGAAAAAGTTGCTAGAAGAAACGAAAGAACTTTGGGAAGCTGAAGAAAACTCGGAAACTCCTCATTAGCAAAAAGCAAAAGCAAAATAATTGCTTCTAGAAGGGATAATAGAGCTTATGTGTCTCTCTTTGTTTAAGCGCTCTTTAGGCCTCGCCATTATAGGGGGGCTTTATATCTGGAGCTGTGTCTCGTGCCTATATGCTGAGCCAATTGTATGGCAAGCCCCTATTTCCCCTCAGCTGCGCAAATCTTTTTGGCTGGGCGAGGGCGAATGGGAATTTCGCGCAGGCGAATTAGAACAAAAAAGTCCACAGCGTCTTTGCGCCGCTATTCTCAAGGAGCCTGCTTTCAGCGATACGCGCTTGAGCGTAGAGTTCCGCGTCCATCCCGAAGGGCCCGGCGTCCGCGCCGCTGCTTTAATCCTGCGCGCCACAGGCACGCTGACATATTACTGGATACATCTGGACACGAAAAATCATAATGTCATCATCACACGCTCCACGCCGCAAAATCCCTGGATTGAATTGCGCCGTGCGCGCTGTTTACGCCTGACGGAAGATATCTGGCATCAAATTGTGGCGGAAATCAAAGGCGACGAAATTGTCGTCATATTAGACGGCGAGGAAATTATTCGAGCTCAGGATACAGAACAGGCGCTGAAAGGGGGGCGAGTGGGCTTGGGCACAAGCCAGGGACGCGTGACATTTCGCCATTTAAAAATAGAAGGGGAGCGCATTACGATGAATGAGCCGCTGAAACAGGAAAGCCCGCCTTACAAAATCATTTCCCAGGGTGCAGCCGCCGGGCCTTATCAGGCCTTCCCCGATGCTTGCCGGCTGCCCAATGGCGATATTATGTGCGTTTTTTACGCGGGCTATGGCCATGTCTCTTTGCCCAATGAGGCCTGGCCGCAAGGCGGCCGCATTTGTTATGTCCGCTCATCGGATGAAGGCCGCACATGGAGCGCGCCCCAGATTCTCTATGATGACGCCCAGGACAATCGCGATCCACATATCGCTGCTTTGTCCAACGGCCAGCTCATCTGTAGCTTCTTCAATTATTGGCAGGATAAAGGAAAAATACGCTATCGCAGCCTGATTGTGCGTTCGTTTGACGGCGGCCAAACATGGGAACACAACGCCCAGCCTGTAACGCCGGAAATGTGGGCTTGCTCAGCGCCTGTGCGGCAGATGCCGGATGGGACATTGATTTTAGGCGTGTATACAGAGGCGGGATCGTATTCTTACGGCGGCGTTGTACGCTCCACAGACGGCGGACAGACATGGAGCGAGCCAATTCCCATAGGCCGCGAAGCCCAATTGCCCTTAGATGCAGAAACAGATGTGATATTGCTGCGCGATGGCACTTTATATGCGGCTTTGCGCAGCAGCAAAATAAACATGCATTATGCAATGAGCCGGGATCTTGGGCTCACATGGAGCCCTGTATATGATATCGGCTTTCCGGGGCATGCGCCCCATTTTACGCGCCTGAGCACGGGCGAGATATTGCTGACGCACCGTGTGCCCCAAACAGCACTGCATATCAGCCGGGATGAGGCCAAGACATGGCAGGGGCCCTATATTCTGGATCATGTGATTGGCGCTTATCCGGCTACTGTAGAGCTGAAAGATGGCAGCATATTGGCCGTGTATTATGAAGAGGGCGAGGGCAGCGCTATTCGCGCCTTGCGCTTTAAGCTAGTCCCAGAGGGAATTCAGATATTGGGCTGGGATTAGCGCAAGCGCTGCAAAAAATGCTTTTTCGGAAGCACAGGGCAATCAAGCGCTTTATGAGAAAAAAAGAATGATAATTTCCGAGTTAGGAGGGCCCATATGCGCTTGCCAAATTTATTATTCTTTCTTCTTTGCCTGTCTTCATGGGCGTTTTCCTCCGTGCAGGGGCCGCCCCGCAAGCCTCAAGAAAATCTCCCCTCCGATCGGCAGCGTCGTTTTGTGCAGATTGTGACAACAAATTCTCGCGTCTATACGATTCCTTTTAAAGGCTATGTGGATGGCGTGATGACACGCATGCCGATAAGCTACGGCGCTTACAGACAGGGCTGGCAGCCAAATTTGTATTGCCGCATCGAAAATATCGGCGATACAGATGTGATCAATCCGTGGCTGACAGTGAACGGAAAAGGCGATTGGCGGACGCTGGAAAAAATTGTGGCGGAAGCAATTCAGGGCTGCACAACAGACGCCGAAAAAGCGCGGGCCCTGTGGGAATGGGAGCGTAAACATCGCTTTCATGCGTGCACATGGGATCGGGAATGTGATGACGCTGTAAAAGTGCATAATGTGTATGGCTACACATTATGCGGCAATGATGCCGTTGTCCTGGATGATATGTTCAAGGCAGCAGGCTTGAAAACGAGGTATGGCCGTCCTGTGGGCCATGTTGTTACAGAAGTTTTTTACGAGGGCGAATGGCACATGCTGGATGGAGATGAGCATGTCATTTGCCTGCGGCGGGATAATAAGACGATTGCTTCGGAAGCGGAAATTGTGCGCGATCATGATTTGATGAAACGAACGCATACATACGGCATTGGGGAGCCGGAGGATCCTTTGCTGGATCAATTTTCGGCTTCTCTTTATGGCTACGAAGGCGAACGTGGGGGCGAGCGGCCCCGCTTTACAAAGCATACAATGTTTTTCCGGCTCCGGCCGGGAGAAAGTGTAGAATGGCGCTGGACGCATATCGGCAAGGAATATTCCGCAGGGGAAGAAGCGAAGCCTGGCGAGCCATGGCATGACGGCATTGGCTCGCTACGTCTGTGGGGCGCTGCCTATAACAATCTGCGCAATGGCAAATGGCTTTATCGTGTGCCTCTTGAAAAGCCTGTTTGGCGAAAAGGCGTTCTGCGCGCCGAAAATGTGGCGGAGGCAGCCGCTTCTTCTTCGTCTGGGGAAAAAGCGGGGCTACGTCCCGCCGATACGACAAAGCCTGTCAGTGTTGTCTGGCGGCTGGCTTCGCCGTGGATATTCGTCGGGGCGCAGATTCGCGCCTCTTACAGGCTCGTGGGCGAAAACGCGTATTTGCGCTGGAGCTTTTCGCCAGATGATCAGCAATGGCAATCCGTTTATGAGCGACGCGGCCCGGAGGAAGGCTATGCGACGCCGCGTTTTGATAGTCTGATTTCTCCCCGCGGCAAGCCAATGTATGAATTTTTTGTGCGGCTTGAATTTCAGGGAGAAGCGGGCAGCTTTGTGCATAATGTGATATTTGACAATGATGTACAGATGTCGCTATTGGGAATGCCAGAGCTTGTTGTCGGCGACAATCGGATTGAATATACGGATGAAACGCCTGAGCCTCATCTTGTAAAAATTACACATGCTTGGCTGGAACGCACGGAGTGGCGTCCGCCCACGGCTCCGCCAGCGCCAATTTTCCCGCGCAATGGGGCGACTGTGGAAGGCACGCAATTTGTCTTCAAGTGGCAGCCCGCTCAAATCGTAGACGCGGCGGGGCGGATAAAGCCCGAAACGGAGAAACTAAAGATTGTGGATTATCATATCGAAGTGTATGAGCGGCCGGATTTGCGCTGGCCTCTGTCGCCGAATTTTGAAAAGCTTGTCTCGAAAACGCCCAGCAAGGGGAAGGCGGAATGGCGCATTCCCTATGTGGGGCTTCTCAATCCAGGGCAAACATATTTTTGGCGGGTCCGGGCGCTGGACAGTAACGGCGTGTGGGGGCCCTGGAGTGAAGCCTGGACATTTCGCTGTGAAGCCCCCGGCGTGCCTCTGAATCTCCAGGCACATGTTCAGTCGGATGGGACAATCAAAATCAGCTGGCAGCCCAATCCCGAAGGCCGAAAGCCTGTTGCCTATAAAGTGTATGGCAGCGATGAGCAGGGCTTTACAGCCAGTGATACAGAATATATGCTGCGAACGGGCCGGGGCTTTTGCGACACAATGGAAGAATACAACGCCAAAGCCCAAAAAGGCGAGGATCCTTTTTGGGGGGATGTGCGCATGCCGCCGAATTTGATAACAAAGACAGAGGAAACATCTCTGACAGTTGTCGGCCCTCATCTGCCCTGGCCCAATGTCAACAAAGCTTTTTATCGTGTTGTGGCAATTGACGAAAAGGGCAATGAAAGCGGGCCCTCTGATTATGTTGCCGTGCCACGCCCTTATATTTATACGGCGCCGCCGCCTGTCGCGCATGTAGGCCAGCTTTATCGTTATGAGCCGAAAAGCATCTATTCAATCGGCTATCTGACTTGTAATGGGAGCTACAACGCGGCCTTCTGGCATCGCGAGAAATTAAATTGGAGTCTGGAGAAAGGGCCATCTTGGCTAAAGCTGCAGGGCAATGTGCTGGAAGGGATTCCTTCCTCTCCAGGACGCTTTGATGTTGTGCTTAAAGTCACGAATAATAAACAGCAATCAGCCCAACAGCGCTTCACGCTAGAAGTGCAGCCATAAAAATCGAAGAAGAAAATTTGCGGATAAAAATGAAAACAGCGCGGATTTTCATAAATTGCTTGAGCACATTTTTTTTGCTTGTGGGCTTGTCGTGTGGAGCTGTAGCGGCTGTTGTTGTGGATTGCGCTTATTATCATGCAGATGTAGGGCCTCTTTATGCCTGGAGTGAGACAGCTGCAGGCATAACAGATTTTTCTGCCACAGATCGCCGGGCGGGACTGTTAAAAGTCTTTGTGCGCAATGAAGGGACGGAGCCTGTGCGCGTGGAAGCAGAAGCGCTCAATGGCGAGTCGTTACAGGCGCTGCGAGAGAACGAACGTCATGAAGTCATCTGGGCCCGGACATTCCCTCCCATTGTGCCGCCAAAAGGCCTCGCGGAAGTGAGCGTTCGGCTGCGTTATCCCTTGCAAGCCTCAGCCCGGCTGCGGCTAAAAGCCGGCCCGCAGCGGCTGGAAGCTACAATCTCCCCCCCGCCCCCGCCCTTTCGGATTGAAACAATCGCCTGGCGGGAAGACGGAAAAATCGTCTGGCTTGTGGCGCAACAACATGGGCCTCAGCCAGGCAGAATTGGAAAGATCTTTGTAGATGGCGTGGATGTCACAACGCAGACGCTGATGCCGGCGCCAAGCTTTGTCCATGGAATTTGTCCTCTGGAAATTCGTTTATCTCAGCCGTTGACAAAAGGCTCCTTTCATACATATAAGCTCGTCAATGATAGAGGCGTG
>CAZUOJ010000001.1:0-144326 GCA_964622325.1 uncultured Armatimonadia bacterium | reverse complement strand
AGGAATGTTGGCATACACGACGGGTCGGGAGTAGCGCCACACGGCAATCAGCCCCCAGATTAAGGTCCCCCACACTCCCATCGCTATGATAGCGGCTCCCAGATTGCTGCGCAGGCCAAACTGCACCGGCGTAAAAGCAAAATTGAAGAGCAGATTCAATATAAACGGCAAGGCCACCAGCCAGGAAAGACGACGGCGGAGCGCACTGTAAAAAACCCATCCGAAGGACAGCGCAATCAGCACATATAAAAAGGTCCACACCGGTCCAAACAGCCACGCTGGCGGCGCCCACGACGGCTTCACCAACTGCTCATACCATAAAAACTGTTCATTCACCTGTCATCCCGCGCTCTCAGCAACTTATTTCCTGCCCAAGGCTTCGGCACAGATCACACTGCATAGAATTGAGGCAAACAAAATGGCGGAGAGAGTGGGATTCGAACCCACGGTACCCTTTCGGGTACACACGCTCTCCAGGCGTGCACCTTAGACCACTCGGTCATCTCTCCGCTTACCAATTATTCCTCGCGGCGCCTTCTTTTGCGAACCGCTAAATCTTCAATTTTTCCGTTCAAATTTTTTCAGAAGAAAGTCTTTCGTCCAATCGCCTCAAAATCACTTGTTTTGCCTTTTGCCGGTTGCTTTTCGCTGCCCCATATTTTCTGTTATGAATTAGGGAAGAGAGCAAAAACAGCTTTTTAATCGTTATATTTCACTATGCCGCGCCCAAAAAGCGCCAGGGCAATAGCTTTGGCCGCATCGCTGGCGAAGCGCAGGCGCATATGCGCTGGCGGAGAGGGGGGGATTCGAACCCCCGAGCGGGCTTTGTGACCCACTACACGATTTCGAGTCGTGCGCATTCAACCACTCTGCCACCTCTCCGGCTCAACTTTTAATTATAGAAACGCTATCCGCGCCTGTAAAGTTCGCGGGCACCAGCCGCACTAAATTTTTCCACGAAAACATACTTCGCGATATGAATAATCTTACTTAATTATAATTGCGTCAAAAACAGCCCCAGCCTGATGGAAAAGCGCTGGCGCCCCCGGGCCGATTCGAACGGCCGCCCTTCAACTTAGGAGGTTGCTGCTCTATCCTGACTGAGCTACGGGGGCTGCCAAATTCAATGTGGGCCAGCCGAATAGCTATCGCCTCGCAAAATCGCCCTGACTTGTCGTATTTGAATTGGCTTGAGATTCCGTTGCGCCCCGCCTCTTCCCTCTGCCCTTCCCCCACCGCGAAGGGCGAATATGTGGGCCCGTACCGCCCGTTCTGACAAAAAAACCGCTTTCGCTTTTTATTTTGATAAATCAGCGGAAAGCGGATTTTTGCCTGCGCTAATCACTACAGTTGCCGCCCTTATTTTTTTCGTGCTGTGCGTGGCCCTTGTCTGGGCAAATGAAGGGCAATTTCGTCAGCCCCCATGAGGGGATAAAATGGCGTGCCTGGGCCGATTCGAACGGCCGACTTCCAGCTCCGCAGGCTGGCGCTCTGTCCCCTGAGCTACAGGCACGCTTCCACAAAGTTTACAATTTACTCATTAAGGCGTCGTCTGGCAAGACCCAGAAGGCTTTAATAAGCCACATTTGCTCCAAATGACGCCTCGATTGTCAAGATGGTACGCCCGGGCCGATTCGAACGGCCGACACCCGGCTCCGGAGGCCGGTGCTCTGTCCTCTGAGCTACGGGCGCTGGGAAACTTACGCTGACGCGGAAAACAACCCGTGGGCTAATTAGCCTGTGTGCTTGTCTATTTAATTGGATACCCTATTGCCCACCAACTAGTTTTCGTGATTGATAAAATTAAATTTCGAATAAGAATAAACAATGTCGTGTTATGGCGGAGAGGGCGGGATTCGAACCCGCGACAGAGTTTGTCACCCTGTAATCGCTTAGCAGGCGATCGCCTTCGACCACTCGGCCACCTCTCCGCAGCTCTTTTATATTAGCACATAATCCGCCCAGAGGCAAGCCTCTTTTGCCGGCCAAGGCCATATTTCCTTGACGCATATTGCCGCATAGCCTATAATCCTAACAAAAAGTGATAGGGAAAGTTTGCCCCATAACCGAGAAAATCCTGCGCCAGGCGTGTTAACAGGCCCTGCCGCGCAGTCTATCCTGCCCCCATGGGGGGCCATCAGGGGAGGCATAAGCTTGTGAAGGACGAAGATTTGGATCTGGAATTGGAATTAGAGGAAGAGCCCAAACGCCCGAAATCCCCCCGAGCCCCTGCCTCTGCGCCTGCCTCAGACGCCCGTCCTGGCCAGCAGGCACAAACGCGCGCGAAAGAGAGCGGCTCTGCCAGCGCCCCGGCAATCCTTACGCAAAGAAGCTGGAGAGAGGGAATCAGTCAACGCGCCGCTTCCTTGCGCCGCTTCCACTGGAATATCCGCATGTTTTTGTGGCTGCTTTTAATTCTGCTTGTCCTCGTCATCATTGCCGAAAACTGGACACCGCTGCGACTGTATCTTTTCGGCCTGGCTCTGGAATTGCCCAAAGCGATTGCCCTCCTGGGAGCGATGGCGGTGGGGGCTGTGATTTCCTGGCTTTGGCAGCGTCGCCGGGAGCGGGGGAACGAATAAAATTCCCTTCAAGGATAAAAGTTAAATTGTTCGGCGCCCGGCCCAGAATTCGCCAGAAACATTAAGGGAGGCTGGCTGCTTTAAGGGAAATGAATGAGGGATCAGAATGAACAAATTGGGCAAACGCATTTGCGCGTTCAGCTCCACGCTTGCTTTATTGTTTACAACAATTCCCTTTGCTCTGCTTGTCAACAGCTCGGAAGTGCGGATGGCGCTGCAAATTGAAAAAGATGGCAGCGCGCGGCGCCTCATCAGCGCTTCTGTTTCGCCGTATTTTCGGCAACAAGTGGCAAAATGGACTGGCGATGTGCAGGCTGGGGCGCGCTGGGAAAACACTTACAAATCCGATTCCGCAGATAGCGCCACATACACATTCGCCCGCGATTTTCGCATTCATAATGTGAATAAGGGCGCAGAGCACGGGGAGCTCAAGATTGAAGATGTGTGGCAAAATCCTCTGTCCTTATATACTATTTATACATGGCGAGAAGATATCGCTTTTTCTTATCTTTACGCCACAGATCCCCAGCTGGCCAAAGCAGGGGGCTCGCAACTCATTTATGAAATTATCATGCCGGGGCGCGTTGTAGAGGCGTCTGTGACGGAAAATAAAGCGAAGCAGGAGGCCAATAAGCCTTCAGAGCAATCGCCAGCGCCTCCTTCGGCTTCTGCGCCTGCCGAAGCGGCGCCGCCTCCCGCCCCAGCAGAGACGCCTGGAGCCATTCCCTCTCTGCCGCCAGCTTCCCCGCCTGTAGCGGCCCCTGAGGCTGCAAACACGCCGCCAGCGCCCGAAAATCCGACGAGCAGCCCTGCGGCGGCCCCTGGCGCAGCTCCCCCTGCGCAGAGCCCTTCAGCGCCCGGGGGCACAGCCCCAGCTCTGCCCCCCACCCCAGCGCCGGAGACAGGCGCTCCGTTTTCGGCTGCGCCCGCCGGCGCAATTTCTCCGTCCCCGCCTGCGGCAGCGCCAACAAATGAAGCGGAGCCAAAAGCTCCCCCGTCAGCCCAAGCTCCTGCATCTGCGGCGAGCTCGACAGAAATAGCCGCGCCGCAGGCAGCTACACGCGGACAGAGCTCATATGAGATAGAGGGGAATAAGGTTATTTTCAAGCTGGACGCCAGCAGGCCATCGTGGACGATAACAGTGACAGCGCGGCGCGTGCGCTGGGGCTATCTGGCTATTATTGCCTATATTGCGGCGATTGTTCTTTTCAAGCTTGTAGAAGGGCTACAACGCGCGGCGCGCCTGAGGCCGCGAAAAATTTAGCATTCTATCCTCGCGTCTTAATTTAGAGCCGTGAGCTTCGCTCGCGGCTTTTTTCGCAGGAGGGCTGGCTATGATAGATTTGCGCAGCGATACAAAGACTCTGCCATCTTGGGAAATGCGTCGCGCCATTGCTGAGGCGGAAGTGGGGGATGACGTCGCGGGCGAAGATCCGACTGTCAACGCGCTGGAAGCGATGTGCGCCGAAATGCTGGGCAAAGAAGCAGCTGTATTCGTATGCAGCGGCACAATGGGCAATCTTGTTTCTATATATGCCCAGACGCGCCCGGGCCAGGAACTTGTGTGTCATGCGCAAGCCCATCTGTATCATTACGAACGAGGCGGACTCGCGGCTGTGTGTGGCCTTTTAGCGCGGCCCGTGCCAGGGCCTTATGGCTTTATTGAGCCAGATGTCTTGGCCGCCCTTTTTCCTAAAAAGCGCGATTTGCATCGTCAGGAAATCGGCCTCGTATGCCTGGAAAACACGCATAACAATTGCGGCGGGACATGCCTGACGCCAGAGCAAATCGCGGCTGTAGCAGATGTGGCACACAGACACGGGGCCAGGCTGCATATTGACGGGGCGCGCATATTCAATGCCGCCGTGGCGTTAGGCGTGTCCGTACGGGAGCTGGCCGCGCCTGCGGATAGCATTACATTTTGTTTTTCCAAGGGCCTGGGCGCGCCCGCCGGAGCGATGATTTGCGGCGCGGCAGATTTCATTCAACGGGCGCGGGAAGCGCGCAAGCTTTTCGGCGGCGGCATGCGACAGGCGGGCATTCTGGCCGCAGCCTGCAAATACGCTTTGGAGCATAATGTCGAACGGCTCGCTTCCGATCACGCCCATGCCCGCCAAATCGCCGAAACATTAGCCTCGTGTCGGGGAATTCAAATTGATTTGTCCAGCGTCCAGACGAATATCATCTTTTTCTCCGTGTGCCGTTCCGATATGACAGCGCCCCAGCTGTGTGACAGGCTGGCGCAATATGGCATTAAAGCTGCCGCACGTGACGAAAATCTTATTCGCTTTGTCACACATCTGGATATTAGCGATGAGGACACAAATTTAATTTGTCAGGCATTGCGGGAGATTTTGATCTAGCTTTTGCATAATAATCCGTGCTATCGTTTCAGCAAAAAGGCAAGAGCCTATGCTCACTCGCACATTCATTCATATCCCTGGCATCGGCTATCGTACGGAGCAGCGCTTGTGGCGGCAAGGCATTTTGTCCTGGCGGAAGGCTTTGCAGCAGAATCAGCCTCCGGCCGCTTTTTCTGCAGAGCGCTGGAAGCATGTTCAAGATTTTTGCTACGAGTCAATTTTAAGCTTGAAAGCCAAAGAACATCGCTTTTTCGTGCGTTATCTTCCGGCGCGGGAACATTGGCGCGCCTATGACAGCTTTCGCAGCCATATCGGCTATCTGGACATTGAGACAGATGGCGGCAATTGGGCAAGCTCACTGACTGTAATTGGCCTTTATGATGGCTGGCGGATAAAGCAATTTATTCGCGGCGAGAATTTGGGCGATTTTGCGGAAGAAATTGAACATTATGCGTTGCTTGTCACTTTCAATGGGGCGACATTTGATTTGCCGCTTCTCAAGCGCGCCTTTCCGCGCGTGTCATGGGAACATCTGCATATCGATGTGCGCTATCTGACACGAAAAATAGGCTATGTGGGAGGCCTCAAACAAATCGAAAAAGCATTAGGCATTAAACGGCCTGAGGAGATCGCTTCTTATACGGGCGAAGATGCTGTGCGGCTGTGGCGGGAATATCGGCGGGGCAGCGGGGAAGCTTTAGCGCAGCTTCTGTGTTATAACGAGGCGGATGTTGTCAATCTGGCAAAAATAATGGAATTGATCTTTCCGCAGCTACAAGCACGTCTGGAAGGCAATTGGGCAGAATGAACTTTCCTTTACAAATACAAAAACATTGGCAACGCCTGTGGGCGCCCTATTCCGGGCTTTTTGTGGCCGCCTTTGCCAATGATCTGTCTGTCGCCTGCGTGGCGCTGGCCATCCAATGGCATGCAATTCGTTTGCATGCTGTTCCTTTAGAGCTGGGATTATTAGGGACATTCGGAGCCACGGCTTACACATTAGGCTGCATATTCACAGGGAGCGTATCGGATGTCTGGGGCCGCCGCAATCCGATGCTCCTCGCCTGTCTTGTGTGTCCGACTGTATGGCTGTTGATGACACAGACCGCAAAGCCATATCAATTATTGCTTTTAGGGCCCTGGGCGAGCTTTTCGTTAGCCTTGTTCTGGCCGCCCTTACAAGCCTGGCTGGCAGAATTTGCTGCCGGCAGCCGTCAGCGCCTCAATCATATTATGGCTGTCTTCAACATTGCCTGGAGCGTGGGCATTATGCTTGGGCCGCTGATGGCCGGCTTCTTATGGCAATGGCGCTGGCAATCGGCTTTTGTTCTGCCAGCTTTGTTCACAGCGGCGCTCGTGCCCATTTTAATGCGTACGCCCCTGCCGCAGCATGTTTCAGCTCTCGAGCCGGAAGAAACGCATACAATCTCTCCCCAACGGGCACAATTGTATTTATATCTGGCGTGGATGGGGAATTTTGCTAGTTGGTTTGCGCGCGGCACTGTCAATACAATGTTCCCCAAGCTAGCAGATACTTTGAATTTTCCTCATCCTCTCGTCGGCACATTGATTTTCCTGTTGAGCCTTGCCCAAACAATCGCTTTTTTGGCTGCCCGCAGCAGCGCGCGCTGGCAATATCGCTTGTTGCCCTTATGGGCGGCGGAATTTCTGGGGCTCAGCGGAATGGCCCTGGCGGCGATGACAGAACGAGCTCTTTTGTTTGCCCTTGGCTTTATTCTTTGCGGCATTTGCAGCGGCATGACATATGTCAGCAGCCTCATTTATGCTTTGGCTGGCGTGCAAGAAAATCGAGGCCGCCGCAGTGCTTGGCATGAGGCTGTATTGGGGCTGGGAATTGTTGTGGGCCCCCTTGTTGGCGGAACATTGGGCCAAACAATTGATTTACATGCGCCTTTTTCCGGCTCCGCGAGCGTTTTTGGGCTGGCGATGTTAGCCCAATTCCTGTTGTGGCGCACATATAATAAGAAACAGTCTTTTTCGCTGCCTGAACTTAAAGACAAGCCTCCTGCTGCCTCCGCACGTTGCTCTTCGCCCAAATAACAGCCTCGCTTCAAAAGCAAGACACATATTGCCCTATACAGAGTCTATATTCTTCTTGCTTCTGTTGCAAAATGGCCGACTTTTACTTTATTTGAATAGATTTTATCAAGACTCGCTTGCTGATGCCTGCTGGAAAAATTTTTCTCTGAGCTATTAGTATTTCCGATCCCATGGCGGGATGATGAATGCAAAACGCGGCTCTGTAATCCATTTTTCGTAACGCGGATCGCCTTTCCAAAAGCCATATGTATCATTAATGTTCGCAGGCAAGGCTATTTCCCCTTTTGCGGTGGGCGGCCGCACAGCCCCTCCCACAGGGCCCTGACGCTGGAAGCGCACAAGCCAGGGCTGTCCCTGAATTTGCAGCATCACAGCCACATTGTCTGCATTTTCGGCTAATTGGGCTGTGACAGGCTGAATGGAAGCCGCCGGCCCTACTGTCAACACAACGAGATATTCCTGTGTTGAGGCCTCATTAAGAGGAGCTATTTCCAGCAGCTTTTGTTTGCCCCAGGCAAATCCGGCTGGCCGCACGACAACTTCTCTCAAAGAGGCTTTCTGCGGAAGCAATGCCTGCCCGTAAGCCGCCTGTTCGTTATTCTTGATAAGGAATTGATGATCTGTGATTGTTAATTCTGGCCCTGTACAGGCAAGCCAGCGGCTGGAGCGCGAGGCGGGCCCCAAAGCGACACGATCATAAATCACGACAACATGAGGCTTGATAAACACAAGCTGCCGCGTATGGCTGCGCAATTCTTCCACAGGCCAGGCTCCGGCCGCTTCGCCGGCTACATAATCATATTCAGGCCTTGTCTCATACGCGATAATACGCCCCTCATCTTTCAAAATCGTTTCTGTATGGCCATGTAAATCTATTCCGCCGCCGAATCCGCCTTCCGCGGGCGCATAGCCGCTGAGCGCCCGATCGCGGGCAATATAAACCCAATTGATGGCTGTAAAGCGATCGATGAGGGCGCGCTCCAGCGATTGCGCCGCGTGCAAATTGAGCTGCCAGCGCGGCAGCCAGCGCTCCCCAACGACAACTGTGTTGCCCCAGGCAGGAATGCAATTGCCATCATCGCCCCATGTCGAGGGCGTCCCCAGCAAGAAATAGCCTCCGCGCACAAGCAACAAATGATTGGGCTGATGACGTGTTGTGTGATCGCGTATGCCAGACATAAACATGATTTCCGTGGCTTCATCCTCCCAGCCCGAACGGAGCATTGCCCAGCCGTCCTTTTCAAAAAGCACAGAGGGCGGCAATTCTTCCCATTTTACAGTAGGCGCAGCCGGATCGTACCATCCTAGCGCTAAGGCGAATGGAACGGCTACAGCCGTATTAAAATGATGCGGAGCGGCGCTCAGCGGGCCTGCCAGCGGCATCCCCTTGAGGGACATCAAATCATCGACAGCCTGTTGTTCGGGCTGGGGCAGCTCCCCATTCATTTTTGCCAGCCAATCATCCCAGCCATATTCCTGCTTCTCCAGGGGATGACGCGCCACCGCCGTTAAAATCCAGCGCCAGGGCTCGCCGGAGGGACGCCGCCGCGCAGGAAGCAATTTCGCCTTATCCTGGATGGGATCAGCAAATTCCATAAATGTCAAATAGCCTCGGAATAGGGGCTTTTCAAAAAGCCGCTCCTCGCCGAAGAAATTCTTTGTAAATAGAAAGCCCAAAAAAATGCCTTGCGTGGGACAATAGCACCAGCTCCAGGGATTTTGCCACCATAAGCCTCCTCTAATGCCCTGATGTGTCTCAAAATAGCGTTCAAAGTTCCATTGCATCACGGCAATTTCATAAATCATGGCTCGATCCGCGGGCGAAAGCGGCTCTTCAAAACTCATCAATGTAAACGGAAGCATATTGATGTCGCCCTTGCGCTTCGCCATAAACTCTGTTAAGGGCAAATTCTTCCGCTGCTGCTCAGGAGCCATATCCACAAGCGCCTCCACTGCGCCGGGGAAGAAGGGCCCATGATGATGATATTGGCACCATGTATCTGTAGCTGGCGCTGTCAAAAGAGGCTTTAATCGGGCATCCAGTGTGTCGCGATCTGCGCTCGGGATATAGCGAGAAGCAAATTGCACCGCCAGCATCCGAAAAGCGGGCTCATACATCCGCCAGCCCCATTCCTGGCTGGGATTTTTGGAGCTGGGCGGAGCCGCCTTGGCCATCTCCGCGGCTGTCAATCCCGAAGGCAAAAAGCGCTCGGGCCAATTCCCCTCTTTGGCGCTATGCCGTTGCAGCCAATCTACATAACGCGCAAACAAACGCGGATATTGCTGCAGCCGCTCTTGAATAGCCGGAATATCTTCCGCGCGGAACATCAAGCGCGGATGCAATAGCTTGGGCAGCCGCACAAAATGCACTTCTTTAAGCAATTCGCCGCGGGACGATTGCAAGCGGAGGGACAATGTATTGCGCCCGAACGGCACTTCCGTCAGTGTTAGAGGCAGGCGCACTGGCTTTTGCGCCGGCGCCACAGCTTGCAGCGGCGGCAAGGGCTTCCTGTTGCCCATGTAATCCGTTAGCTCTAGCGCCACTGTTACAGCTTGTGTCTGGCGCGTGTAATTATATACAGACACAGAAAAGGCCACGGGCTCCTGATCATAAAACACGCCCTGATACGAATAGCCAGGCACAAGCGCATGGATCTCCGCCGGCTCGGGACGCACACGAAGGGCAAACGCCTCGTCGGCTGTAGGCATAATCTGCACAGCGTCCAGATGGACATCCCCCTCCTGTGCCTGCAATGTGAGCGTATGCAGGCCAGGCTTCAGCATAAAGGCCGGCGCATTCCAGCGCCAGTATTCATCTGTATCATACACAAGAAAGAGATTATCGTCGGGGCGGCTCCAGATATTGCGGCGCCAGTCGTAAATCGGGCCATTGTCAAGCCGCAATATGACAGAGCCCAATGTGTCATCATCCGGATCCAGAGAACGCTGGGGCTGGAGCTGGGGATCGCACAGCTCTGTTACATCAATTTTTGTTTTATCGCCAATTTGTACGAGCAGGGATGTGGGCACACGCACAACTTTTTCGCCCGCTTCATCTTTCCATTTAATTTCTGTCCGCGTTGGCGCTCTTTCGGCGCTTAACGGCGCGGCTGTCAATTCTTTCGTCGTGATATCAAGCATTTGCGGCATAGGCTCTATCGCCACGCGTGGCTGCATGGCGAAGGCAATCCGATCGCTGGCGAGCAGGGGCCACCAATCACTATTAGGCGGCGGCACAAGGCGGGCACTGCGCGGCTGATAACGCAACTCTAATGTCCCGCGGCGCTGATTTGTTGTGACATCTACAGCCAGCACGGCGCGGCTTTGCGGACAAACGACAAAAAGCGTGTTAATCGGTTCCGGAGGCACAAGATAGGGGCGCTGCAATTGATAATTCTCCGCCAGCTCCAGAGCAATAGGCTCCGAGGGCGCCTTGATTTCGCCAACAATCTCTAATTTGTCCGTGTCTATCATGACTAGCCGGCTGTTTGTGGCGTCCGCTACATATATTTTTTGGCTGCGCGGATAGGCCACAATATCCGTAAGCCAGCCTCCCACTAAAATGCTCTTCATAAGGCGCTCATTTTGCAGATCCATCACGCCTACAGCGCCGGCACGCGGCAATGTGAAAAACGCAAATTGGCTGCCGCATTGCACAATCCCTCCGGCGCCCGCATTATCGGGAAATCCTGTCGGCGGAGGATATGTTTTTGCGGAGCCAGCAGCCAATGCCGAAAGATCCAGCTCTTTTGTTTGTCCGGATTGCGTATAACGCAAAGCAGGCTTATTAGGGATAGCCTCCAATTTTCTTTCCCGGGAAATAGACAATATAGTGCGCGACTGGCGAACGCCATATTGTTGCTCATCTGCAGGAAGCACGCTGAGAGCGCCGGGAGCGATGGCTTGTTGCTGAAAGCGAATGAGAATGTGAGAGGGCGGCTGGCCGATAGGCTCCAGATGTATGGGCTCTGCGTCCAAGCGAATTAAATGTTTCATCTGGAATGTCTTACGATCGAAAATTTGCACACAGCGGGCAGCGCGGCATGCCACATATAGCTCATCATTCACAAGCGCAAGCGCCCAGGGCTGACGACGTGTACGCAGCTCGCCGAGGATCTGGCCTTTTTCCGTTTCTACAATGACAATCCGATCATTCCGAGCATCGCTGGCATAAATACACTGTGTAATGGGATCAGCCCGTAAATCTGTGAGATAGCCCCCTGTGTCAATAACGCTTGATAATTTTTCCTGTGAGGGATCCAGCACAATTATTCTGCCCGTGGCGGGCGCCAGAGCATATACGAAGCGCCCCCAGGCTTCCAGCACTGTGGGCCCAAAGCTTTGTGGCAAAGGATACGGGAACAAATGCGCCGAACGGCGAGCGCCTGTCCGCCCCCATACAGGCTTTACACGCAGCGTCACAGGCCGATCGACACGAAAGCGATAGGACAATATGGCGCCTTTGTCTCCACGCAGATATTGCCCGCCGCTGGCATTGGGATCGGCTACGGCTTGCCAGGCGCCGCTCATATTTGCTTGCTCCGCTTCCCATGTGGCCCATTCCGCCTTGTCAGGCACGCGAAAAGGCGCAGCTGCATACGTTTGAGAATAAGCCATTAAGCTTATAAGCATCATGGCAACAAAAAATCCAGCCAAACGAGCGCGCAATGAAACAATTGTGGACATTATCGGCCTCCTGAAAAAGCGCTGCTTTGCCCCATAATCTTTTGTAAAAGGTTTCCTTATTAAAATGCCAAATTCCTTGTTAAGAGAAGAAGCGAGCAACGCAAAAATCAATCCAATGCCCTGAAAAACTTTTAAGGGAGAATAATGAAGGATAAAGCCTTTAAGGGGAAGAGGCTGCTTGCAAAATAGCCGCGCGTCGGCCCGAAGGCAGCTCATATATGCGGCTGATAGCCGGAACAGCCGTGTAAATATCCACACGAGCTGCCATACATACATCCTGGCCCAATCCCAGAGCCTGATTCAAATAGCGGCCGTTTTCTGTCTTTAGAAAAGCCTGCTCGTAGCCCGTCTGTTGTGCGGCCGCATAGATAGCTAATGCCGCCTGGGCCGCATCGCCTTCTGGCACTGCGTTGACATATAAATGGCATAGCTTGTCTATAATGGCTCCAGCCGCAATATAATCCTCCAATACAAGCTTATATTCGTCAGCGGCCGCGCCGGCAGGAATAAGCTGAATATCGGCTTGTAAGCGATGAGCAGCTGCGCCGGCCGCTTGTGCGCAAGCGGACAAATTAGGCAATGAGCCCAGGAAAACAGCAGGACATTCCGCAGCGGCTACACAGCAGCGGGACATATTGGAAGAGCTAAAGATGATTGTCGGGGGAAGATGGGGAATGGGCTGCGCCAGGGGGCTGTTGCCCAAATCAAAGCCTGGCAAAGGCAGGCCTTCTCGTTCGCCAGCGAGCCAAGAGCCAGCATGGCGCGTGCGTTCCGAAAAGGCATCATCAACATCTTCCACAACAATTATTTCCTTTGCGCCAAATTGCAATAAAGAGGCCGTCGTGGCGCTGGCGCGCAGGGCATCTACAATTATCGCTACACGCCCATTTGCTGCCGCCTTTTTAGCCCCCTCGCGTCCGCCATACACAAAAATCCGCATCATCGCCTCCCCAAAATGCTTCCAGAATAGTTCTTTATCGTGCAAGGAAAGGATGTTTTTGTCAATATCACAAAATAGGCCGCTTTTACAATAATTGAGAAAACGTATAAAGATTTTTCCCTCATTGATGGAGGGATGATAGCATCATTCAAATAATTATTATTGAAATATAAATATAAAAGAGGCGTTGAAAATGTCTAAAATTTGGGCAGGAACTATTTCCATAATCATCATGCTCTTTGAAATTGCTTTTGCAGCAAATCTCATACAAATTGGCGACAAACATTTCAGGCTCGTCTTGACTTCAGACACGGGGCGTGCGCAGGGACTGTTCATAGACGGCAAGAATGTGCTTTCTTCGTCAGGCGGATTCTATGTGGAAGATGTCGCCGGCGAACACGGCGCTTTGCCCGTGCAGGGGCCTGTTTACGCCCTAGCCAATGGAATGTGGAGACAAGAGGCTCGTGTGGAGCCGCTAGGCCTGGAAGTCCAAGCCACATATCAAGCTCGCCCGGGCAGCCTGTTTTTTCAATGCCATTTGCGGGATTTAACAGGCCAAGAGCGCGCCCTCGTTGTCAGCTATCGGCTGCCTGTCAAAGCTGTGGGCTTTCGCTGGGGACAGGATCTCGTTCACAGCCAGCGCATTACGGCCGATTCTCAACATCCCGATTATCAGCCCTTTTATCGCAATAGTGTGAATATCGGCGTAGGCGCTGACGGCTTGATCGATCGTTATCCCTTTTCCGCGTTAAGCGGGCCACAATGGGGCCTGTCGTGGGCGA
Organism: uncultured Armatimonadia bacterium; assembly: GCA_964622325.1. Taxonomy (GTDB): domain Bacteria; phylum Armatimonadota; class Zipacnadia; order Zipacnadales; family UBA11051; genus JAJFUB01. Next base: position 130,912 of record CAZUOJ010000001.1, on the reverse strand, counting down.
TCCGAATGGACGAGCCGCGCGTGTTTCTGACGCAATATCGCACAGATTTGCACTGCTATGAAATCCGCTTCAGCCTGGGCCTCAGCCCGGCTACAAAAAAATTCCCCTGCCAGGCGAACTGCTCTTTTGTATTGTATCAGCATAATCCTCAATGGGGTTTTCGCTCGGCCGCACAGCATTATTATGAGCTTTTTCCGGAATTCTTCGTCGTTCGCGTACAACGACTAGGCGGTTGGTATTGCAATACAAATCCGACAGGCCTGGCCGGCGCTTCCCGCGCCTATGATTATGGCTTTGCATATCACGAAGCGTGGGCTTCCGCGCAGCAAGCGATGCAATTCAGCAACAAAATGGGATTATATACATTCCATTACACAGAGCCCTTTTTCTATTGGCAGCTTCTTCCAGAAGAGTTCTGGACAAATGGAAAGCCTTCTGTGGAGTGCGGGCTGGCCAAATTAGCCCACGATTTGGATCCCACAAAACAGGGGCTGTTAACACGCGACGGAGGCGCCGCGCTGTTAGCGGGAGAGGTCCGGGGCATTACATACGATGATTTTGTACGCAAACAGTCATTAAGCGTGCAAAAATCCCTTTTATGGGATGAACGGGGCCAGCCCCGCGGCTTTGTGACACACTATCCCTGGACAGGCCAATCTGGCCAAAAAGGCGATTATCGCGTGCGCTTTCCGCTCAATTTGGATCCCGACATTCCTGACGGCGCCGGACAATTTCAAAAAGAATGGATGATGGATCCCGCTTACGAGGCGGCTCACCAGAAGAATGCTGTCTTAGATGGCATCTATTTGGACAGCTATGGCTTGAGCGAACAGCTTAAAAATTTCCGCGCTGAGCATTTTGCCTTTACGGATGTTCCGCTCACTTTTGATCCGCAAACAAAACGCGTATGCCTGCTGAATGATTTTTCGGCGTTTGAATTTTGCCGCTGGCTGGCGGAAGAAACGCGTAAACAAGGCCGTTTCCTGCTGACGAATTATTATTATAAAAATTTGTTCTTCAATGTTATTTTCTGGGACGTCATTGGCAGCGAAGGCTATAAACGGGATGAGCAATTGGGACGCCTCCTGTGCTATCGCAAGCCCTATAGCGATTTGGCTTATGGGGAAACGCCCGGGCCAATAAACACGCTGTTTTGGCGGGAATATCTGCTGTATGCGACCTTCCCGGGCCAGAATACAGCTTATCCGGATACATTCCGTGAAATCAGTGGGCTGATTCGACGGCAGATGCAGGCTGGCTGGCAGCCTGTTACAGAGGCCCGCTGCTTTGATAAAGACATTTTGCTGGAACGCTATGGCGGCGGGCCAGAAGGCCACAAACGCTTCTGGGATATGCTTCTGGCCGTGCAAAATCCTACGAATGAGGCGCGCCAAGCGGAGATTGTGTTTAAGGCCGGCCCGTGGACAGGCGGAGAAATCGCCTATGATTTGCTCAATCAACGCTTTTGCCCTATACAAATCTCAAAAAAGCAAACGAAGATAAGCGTGCCTTTGCTGTCCCACGAGACGACGCTTATCGCCATAGGCTTGCCACAAGATGTAGCCCAGGGGATTATGAAGCAGGCGCAAGATTATTGGGCAGATGTTTGTCGTGTGGAAGCCTATCCCCAACAGGAAGCGATGGCGACGCAGCTAGATGCTCTAAGCAAAGCCTGGCGCACGAGAGCTATTGAAAAAGAAGTCTGGGCAAAGCTTAATGCGCTGCGAAAATTATGGGACACAAAAATAGGCCCGCAGGCGTATGTCGCGGCGCTTGTGGAGCGGGCCGCCTGCGTCTGGCGGGGATTGCAAATCCGAACGGCAACAAAAGCGACAGAGCCGGCGCGCATTGAAGCCGAATTGTTGACGCCTTCGCAAATGAAGCTGGCTACATTAAACTGGGAAATGCAAACGCCTAAAGGCTGGCAAGCTCAAGCTCTCCCCTCCTCCAGCCAGCGCGGCGCTGCTTGGCAAATCACAGCGCCAAGGGCCACGGCGGAGCTGAATGCGCCCCAAGAAAATGCCTTTCTTATTCGTGCCCACGTGGAAACAGCAGACAAAAACGCATATATTGTAGAAAAGAGGCTTATTCGTTTGTCTGAAGCTGCAAAAGGAGAGCTTAAACAACAGCTATTGGCGGATAATCTGGAGGGCGAAAAGCCTTTGCTGGGCTGGAGCTGGCGGGATGGCGGCAAAGATTTAGCCGCCCGGATGCCCGAAAGCGGATTGATGCCTGCAGCCGCCCGGAGCGGAAATCGCGGCTTTCGCCTTACAGACAAAAGTGCGGAAGCTGCTGTAGGCTTGCGCTCTCCCCTCTTCCGCGATTTCCAGCCCGGGGATTTTGTGAAAGCCAGCGCCTATATTCGCCCCGTTCAGGGGCAGGGCGTGGCGCTGTATTTGCAATGCTGGAAAAATCCGGAGGGGCCTGATTATTATACAATGATTCGGACACAGCCCTGCGCGCCCACAAAAGAATGGCAGCATATCGTCATAGAGGCGCCCATTCCGGCTGGCACAACAGCAATCAGCTTTGAAATTTTTTCGAGCACAGCGGCTTTAGGCGTCTTTGATTTTGACGATGTGGAATTAGCCCTGCATCATCCACAGGAAAAAATTGTCTGGCTGGGCGTGCCATAACGCGTCGGGCGCGTTATTGTTTCGTCCCTGCAAATTGCGCCGAGCCGACAAACTGTTAGCCGCGATCCCAGCGGAGCTTATCGGATTTGCGGATGTGGCGCTCGGCTGCGAGCGCGGCGATAGCGCCTTCGGCGGCCGCAATCACAATCTGCCGTAAGGGCTTGCTGCGCACATCGCCGGCGGCAAAGACGCCGGGGATGGAAGTCTGACATAATTCGTCCGTGATGAGAAATCCTTCCTCATCCGTAGCCAAAGCGCCCTGCAAAAAATCCGTGGCGGGCGCATTGCCCTTCAAATAAATGAATACGCCGGCCGCTGGAATTTCCTTCTCTGTTCCGTCGGGCGCGCGAAAGACGGCGCCTGTTACAGCATTATCGCCCACGATGCGCTCCAGCCTCAGGCCTGTGTGCCAACTGATATTAGGCTGGCTTTTAAGAAAATCCTGGGACTCGGGCGGAATGTGCGCCAGAGATAAAACAAGTGTAACAGTGCGAGCGATTTGAGCCAGGGAAACGGCTTCTTCAATGGCTTCTTCGTCTTGGCCCACGACAATAATGTCTTCTCCGGCAAAAAACGGGCCATCGCAGGCGGCGCAATAAGCCACGCCACGACCAATGAATTCTTCTTCGCCGGGGACTTTCTGGGCGCGGCCTAAAGCGCCTGTGGCGATAATGACAGCCCGGACGCGATGTTCTTGATGCCCGCCATACACAAGAAATGCTTCGGGATGAGAAAAATCAACGGCTTGAATGCTTTCCAGGATATGTTCGGCGCCTGCGTTCAGGGCTTGCTCGCGCATGCGCGCTAAAAGGTCGCGTCCGGGCACAGGCTCAATTTGGCCGGGGAAATTCGCCACGCGCGGAGCGCGTGCCATTGTGCCCGCCAGAGCTGTCGGGCTGGACATCACTGTGTGCAATTTCGCCCGCGCCGCATACAACGCCGCTGTGCATCCTGCCGGGCCAGCGCCAATGACTAACACATCTGAGGTGTACTCCATATCAGGCATATAACTCTCCTGTAAAAGAAAACAAATTGAAAGATATTTTACCTAAATTTGAATATTTTCTTAATAATAAATGAATTTGATTTGATATCATTATAATTTAGCTTATTAATCATTGAACTCCAGCTGATTTTAATCATAGCTAAGCGCATTTCAGATTGTAATAGATATGAAGGCCGAGATCAAAGTTTTTTTGTTATGCGCATTGCTGGGGCTGGGCACATGGACGCTCAATGGCATAATTGATGTCTTTTTATTCCAGCCGCAGGCATGGGGCGTATTATTTTGGCAACATTTGCTGTCCCATTTGTATCTGCATTCTTATATCCTGTTCCTCTATCTGTTGGCGGGGGCAATTATTGCCTATGTGATGCGGGAACGCCGACTGGCGCAAGAAGCTCTGCGCGAATCCCAGCGGCGATATCGCGAACTTTTCGATAGAGCGCCCCAGGGGATATGGGAAATTGGCCTAGATTTTAGTGTTCGCAATGTCAATCAGGCTTTTTGCGAATTAGTCGGCAAGCCGGCTCAGGAAATTATCGGCCGGATGTGTTTTGAGATTTTGCCGCATTCTGCGTGTCACACGGAACATTGTCATGTGCGCCGCGCCAAAGCAGGACAAGCGCTGGAAATAATGGAAGTCCTCGTGCGGCGCGCTGATGGCCAGACGGCGCTCTGCCTCCTGGATAGCCATCCTCTTTCCAGTCCCACAGGCCAACTTGACAGCGTGCTGCAATTGCTTTTTGATGTGACGGAGCAACGGCGGCTGGAGACACGTTTTCGGATGCTTGTGGAGACAATGGGAGACACTTTAACTATTGTGGATCCCAGCGGTATTATTATATACGCCAATCCCGCTTCCCGCGAACTTATTGGCTATGCGCCCGAAGAGCTTATTGGACGGCCTGCCTCCTTTTTAATGTACGACGAGGAAAATCTGGCTCTGTTAGCCTGCCAGTTACAGCGGCGGGCGGGAGGCGCCAAAGATAACTACGAGATCATTTTTCGGCATAAAAATGGCTGTCCAATTAATGTATGGGTGTCGGCCGTGCCTTTGTATGATGAAAATGGGAATTTTGCTGGCAGTTTTGCTGTATTAAAGGATATCACAAAACTGAAACAGACCACGGAGCGCCTGGAGCATCTCAATTCTGTGCTGCGGGCGATTCGCAATGTCAATCAGCTCATTACCCATGAGCGCGATCGGGAGCGGCTTCTGGCGCGTTCTTGCGAATTATTAGTAGAAACACGCGGCTATTCAGCTGCTGCACTTGTATTGACAGCGGACTCTCCAACTTTTGCCGAGCTTGCCTCCTATCAGGCGGGCGAACCGCAGATTTTGTCCTCTTTTGCTCATCCCGAAACTCTGGCGGAGCTTTGGGATCTTGTCAGGCAGCCCCCGCAAATGCGGGCCGTGCTTGTGCCTGTGTCAGAAGCGGCGAATAAGCTGGCTTCTGTCACAAAAGCTTTATGCCAGATGGGACAATCGTGTATGGCGGTGCGGCTGGAGTACGGCGGCAAATCGTATGGAATGCTTATTGTTTCTTTGCCGGCGAAAATGGCGGACAGCGTGGAGGAGAAATCGCTCTTTGAAGAAGTCGCGGGAGACATCGCCTTTGCCCTTTTTGCGTTGGAAGTGGAACAGGAACGTGCGCGCTATCAGATGCAATTAGCGGAGGAGCACGAGCGTTCCCTGCGGATTTTGCAAACTGCCGGCGCGTTGATTGTCTGCCTGGATCCCCAGGGACACATTACCTTTTTCAATCGCTGCTGTGAAGAAGTCACTGGCTTCAAGGCGGAAGAGGTTCTGGGGCGCTTGCTATGGGAAGTGCTTATTCCGCCTCGCTTTGTGGCGCAAATCCAGGGCGTATTTGAGGACCTCCTCCAGCGGACGGAAAGCAATGTTTACGAAAATCCATGGCTAACGAAGGACGGGCGCGAGCGGCTGATTAGCTGGCGCAATGCGCGGATTTTAGATAATGAGGGCCAGATCCGCGAAATCGTCGCCATTGGCCTGGACATCACGGAACATCGGGCCGCTGAACAAGCCGTGCATGCGAGCGAAAAGCGTTATCGCCTGCTGTTCAATAGCGGGCAGGATGCTATTTTCGTGTTTGAGCTTTTCTCCGACGGATCTGTCGGACGATTTCTCGAAGTGAACGATATGGCGTGTGTGAAATTGGGATATAGCCGGCAAGAGCTGCTCGAGAAGACTTTAGAGGAATTATGTGTGGCTGAAGCTAATGGCCAGCAACTGCAAAAACATCTGCAACGACTTTTAATTGAATTGCCAGTGGAGCGACATGTGCTCTTTGAGCTGGAAATGGCGGCGCGGGACGGACGCATTGTCCCGATGGAAATCAGTGCGCATCGTTTTGAATTTGAGGGAAGGCCTGCCGTCCTGGCGGTGGCGCGCGATGTTACGATGCGCCGGAAAGCGCAACAGGAACTGGAACGCCTGCATCGTCAATATGAGATGCTGGCGGAAAGCCGTCTCGTCGGAACATTCATCGTTCGCGGCGATAGAATTATTTTTGCCAATCAGCGTCTCCATCAGATGCTGGGCTATTCAGCAAATGAGCTCTTGGGCTGCCGCGTTCTGCGTTTGTTCCCGGCCGAACAACGGGAAATAGCGCTCAATTGGTTTCGAGAACAGCAATCTAGCCAGGCGCCGATGACAGAGCCTCTGGAAATGCCCATGCTGACGCGTAAGGGCGAACTGCGCTGGATGCAAATCTGGGCGCAAATCATGCCCAGCACAGAGGCGAGGCCTCACATTATGGGACATATCGTGGATGTGACGGAAGCGCGGCGATTGCGGGCGCAACTGGAACATGCCCAGCGCCTGGAAGCTTTGGGCAGGCTGGCGGGAGGCGTGGCGCATGAATTCAACAACATCTTACAGGCCATCAGTATGTATGCTGAATTAATCCAGGCAGAAACGGAAGCCCAGGAAGCCATACAAAGACAAATTGCTGTCATTTTAGATCGCGCGAATTATGGCAAACGACTGACTTCCCAATTGCTGACCTTCAGCCGGCCTAAACCCGCCGATATGCATACCTTATTGTCCATCAATGAAGTGCTGCGGGAAATTCAGGAATTGCTGGAACAGACTTTGCCGCGTCATATTCAAATCATTCTGGCGTTACAAGCGGGATTATGGCTCATCAGGGGAGATGCCGAAGATCTCAAACAAGTTTTTATCAATCTCGCCTTAAATGCGCGCGACGCCATGCCCCAGGGAGGCTGCTTACAATTTGTGACCGAAAATGTCATTTTGGCCGAAGAACAGATAGGGCAATATCCTTCTTTAAAGCCAGGGCCCCATGTGTGCGTGCGCGTTTCCGATACGGGCGTGGGAATGGATGAGGAGACGCTGCAAAGGATTTTTGAGCCCTTCTTCACGACCAAACAATCGGGCAAAGGAACGGGCCTGGGGCTATCCGTTGTCCATGGAATTATTGAAGCACATCAGGGCTATATCAAGGCCGATAGTCGTCCGGGCCAGGGCACGACTTTTGAGATGTATTTTCCGGCCTGCCCTCAGGCGCAGACAGCGGAAGCTGAACCTCCAGCCGAGAAAAAGATTGAGGAACTCCCCCGAGGCCAGCATGAGCGTGTGCTTATTGTCGATGATGAGGCGGAAATTTTGCATAGCACCGCCGAGATTTTGCGCCAATATGGCTACGATGTATTAGCTGCTCACAGCGGGGAAGAAGCCTTGCGATTGTATCAGGAATTCGGCGAAAACATTGCGCTCGTATTGCTGGATTTGTTTATGCCCGGGCTGTCCGGACAGGAAACTTTGGCGCAATTGCGGCAAATAAATCCTGCCGTTAAAGTCATTATTGCCAGCGGCTATATTTTGCCGGCGGACAAAGAAGCTAACTCCTTAAAAGCCGCAGGCTATCTGGAAAAGCCCTTTACCCGCGCGGAACTACTCCATTTGATTCGACAAGCGCTGCAAGCCCCCTCAGTCCGTCTATAGAAAAAAGACAACTTTTTATCCAAAAGATTTTTGGGCCTTCCCGCTTTTCCGGCAATACACCTTTTTAATGACATTCAGGGCGCCTTTTGTTATCCTAAAGATATGCTGGCTTCAAGGCGATTTCTGTTATCCCATTGCATTTGTCTAAATAGAGTCGTAATCGGGCTAATTTGTCTGGGGCAGATAGCACGCTTGTGCTTCGGGGCGGAAACATCCTCTTCCCTCTCGCCCGGAGGCAAGGCTCGCGAGCTCTCCGCCAAGCCGCTTGTGCTGGCCACAATGTCGGATGTGGCCGGAATTGCGGAAGCTGTCGCCGGGGATTTGATTTCTCTGCAAGTGGTTTTGCCCCCGGGAACGGATCCCCATGCATTCTCTTTAACGAGCGAAGACATGGAAAGATTCCAGCACGCGCGCTTAATTATTTATGCGCATAGCCAAGCCCACGAATTTGAGGCAGCTCTGCGAGCGGCTTTGCCTTCTATTTCCGCTCTGGACTGGCCCGATTATGCAGCCTGTGGAGCCAGATTGTCTGACATCCCGGGCTATCCGAAAAATGCTCATGGCCCCTGGCTCAATTTAGAGAATGCCGCCGCCATTGCGTGCGCCATTGCTAATCGATTGCAGGCCCTGGGCTTGCCGCAAAAGATTTTACAGGCACGCCTGGCTCTTTTCCAGCAGGAATTAGCCGCGCTTCATCAGCAATGCCTGCGTGTGGCGGCCGAAAAAGGCCTCCGGGGTCGATCTGTGGCGGCAATGATTCCGGGCGTCAGTGACGCCATCGCCAATTTTGGCATGGCCACAGGAGCTGTATTGATGTCTGAAGGCTCCGGGACCGTCGTGGGCCAAACGCTTCAACAAGCTACCGTGCAATTGCGCCAGGGCGGATTTGCGGCCATTGTCTGCCCCTGGAGCATGCGAGAGGCAAAAGCTGGGGAAGCCGCTCGCCAACTGGCGCAAGATAGCGGCGCGCCTGTGCTGTATGTCCATTTTCTGGATTTGCAATTAGGCCAGGAGACATATCTTTCCCAGCGGATGAAAGATTTAGTGGCTGTGGCTGCGCTTACAAGTTCTGCTGCGCAGAAGGAGGCGCAAGCCAAGCCCTCTGCGCCCCCGCTTGTGCTCAGCGCGCTCGCCGGAATGCTTATAGGCCTCCTGCTCGGACGGCTTTTGTCCAGGCCCGCTCCCTGCCCTTGCGGCGCCGGCATATTTGAGGAATTTAAGGAAGAAAAATAAAGGGATTATTCTTATGCCATTCCCGGCCTCGCTGAAAGCCCTAAATCCAGTGTGGCAAATCCATTCATCGCCTTTTGGAGGCAATTTTATGATCAAACAGCTTTTGCCCTCCCTGTATGTCATTCACGATACCTGCAATGTGTACCTTATCCAGGAAGGAGAGTATGGGCTGGCGATAGATTTTGGCAGCGGGCGCTGGCTGGCCGAACTGCCTGCGCTGGGCATTCGTCAGTTAGAGCATGTTTTGCTCACGCATGCGCACGAGGATCAATGCGCAGGCCTGGCGGCGCACTCTGCCTGGCCCTTTGCCATTCACGCTCCTGCGGGGGAAGAAGCCTTCCTTTCTCCTCAAAGGAATTCCGCCGTGTTGCCGCCGTGGCTGGGGATAGGCTGTCCGCTGAATTATATGCCGCCCCGGCAGCCCGTAGCGGACGTGATGTATGATATTATCGCCAATGGCCATCTCTTCTGGCGGAAACGCCGTTTGCGTTTTCTTCACACGCCAGGACACGGCCCTCATGCTTGCTCTATACTCCTGGATCATCTGGGCAAACAAATTTTGTTTTGCGGCGATGCTGTTTATGCCAATGGCACAATCTGGCAGCCGTTTCATCTGGAATGGGATCATTGGACGGGCACAGGCGCTTTAGCCGCCTGGGAAGGCATAGAGCGTTTGCGCGGCATAGCCATGGATTTGCTTTGCCCCGCGCATGGCCCTGTCCTTTCCCATCCTCTCCAATTCACTCTCCAGCAGCTTTCGCGTCGGCTGCTCTCATTCTATCAGGCGAAGGGACAAATCAGCCCCCGAACGAAAGATGGCTATCTCGAGCCGATAGATGTAAAAGCCGGCGCCCTGCAATATCTGCCCCATTTGTATCAATATGCCGGCAATGGCTATTTGCTTGTTTCTGAAAGCGGCCGGGCGCTTGTCGTGGATCCCCATGAGCCAGAAATGCCCGCTCTGGAAGCATTGCTCAATGAATTAAATGTTGTCCCCACAGCTATGTTAGTGACTCATTATCATTATGATCATTGTGATGGCATTGCCTATTTGCAGGCACGATACGGCGCGCAGGCCTGGCTCCATCCCTTGATTGCGGAAGCCTTACAGCCAGGCCACTGGCTGCCATGGAAATTAGCTCGCACAATATCAGCCCCTCATTTATGGCCTGCACAGGGCCTTTGGCACTGGGAAGAATACGCCTTTCATATTGCTCCCTGGCCAGGGCAAACATATTGGCACTGTGTTTTTATGACGACCATAGACGGCTATAAAGTATTATTTGGCGGGGATAATTTTACGCCCACATCCAAATGGAACGGCACAGGGGGCTTTTGCGCCTATAATGGCAGCCGCTTTGGCGAGGGTTTTGTGGCCAGCGCGCAATTGGCCCTGGATTGGCAGCCGGACATCGTGGCGGCGGCTCATAATAACACATATGCATTTTCAGCGCCGAAATTCCGCCGCATTATTCGCTGGGCCCAACGCGCCGAAAAGGCCGTACGGGCGCTTTGTCCCACAGGAGATTTGCAGCAGGATTATTATGTTGTTCACAACATTATTGCTCAATACAAATCTTCTGGAGACTGATAAATAAAGACGCTCATTCTATGGCGCTCAAAAGCAAAAATCTGCGCGTCGCAAATGACTTTTCGCCGTTTTTCTTTCTAGCGCTTCCATGGCTTGGCAATTTGTCCTATGGCTTTTATATGTTAGAGCTTGATGTTAGAGTTTGAATTCAGGAACATCCACAGGCACGCCGCCTTTTTGGCGCGAGATTTCAGACATCAGCCCTGGGGCTGTCATATTCAGAGCGTCCACGACATCAATCGGCGGCTTCTTGTCCTCCAGAATGCAACGCGCAAATTCTTCAATCATCAGCGGCGCGCCGCCATCATAGCTATCGTTAATGGCCTCGGGAGGCAACATTTTCCACATAGGGGGAAGATATTCTTCGTAATCCCACAAGCTATCCCATGTGCCCGGCCGTGTGTGGCCATGAATATAAATGCGATGCTGCTCTCCTGGCGCACGCGGCCCTTCATAGGCTGCCTGCGTGCCTTGCAGTCCATAATATGTGAAATTGTCTGGCCGATTGGAGAAAAAATCCAGCCTGATGCGCAGCAGATGGCCATTTTGTGTTTCCAAAAGAACTGTGCATGTGTCATCCGCTCTGGCCCAGGAAAGATGATGCTGCCCGGAGCCCATACATACGACTGTCTTGATGCGCTCCCCAAAAGCCTGATACAGCGGGCCCAGATCATGTGTGATGTATTGATGGCCTTGGCGCATGGCCAGCTCAGCCGTGCGCCAATTGTAGCCGCTATCGGGCGGAGGCAAGGCGCCTTTAAGATTTTGCAGCTGTTCGGCCTCGCCATAATACAATTCGCCGAATAAGCCGGCGCGCAGCATTCCCATCACGAGCGTCCAGGGCCGATACCAGCAATAATTTTCCGCGAGCATATATTTACGCTTTGTAGCCCGTACGGCTTCTAAAAGCTCCCAGCATTGCTCCAGGCTCGTCGCAGCCGTCACTTCACACAGCACATGCTTCCCTGCCTGTAAGGCTTGCACAGAATGCTGCACATGAAGCGGCATAGGCGAGGCCACAATCACAGCTTCAATGTCATCGGCTTCCAGCAAGGCTTCATAATCCGTAAATGTGCGCTGAACGCCTGTCATAGCGGCTGCGGCGGCCAGACGCTCTTCGTTCACATCACACAGGGCGACAAGCTCTGCGCTTGGCGCCAAAGAAATGGCTTTGGCTAAGGAAATGCCTCTGCCTGCGCCTAACACGCCCATTTTCACTGTGTTCATCTCATTTGCTCCCCTTCAGAATCATAGCCGGCTGTGTTGAATTTGCCATTCATATATGGAGGGAACAGGAGGCTGAGGAGAGGCAGCCGCTTCTGCCCCCAGAGGAAAAGCCTTATTGCCTTGCAATACTGCTGGCGTCGCAAGCCCTTCCACAAATTTGCCATTCCCGCCATAGAGCAGATTATCAATAATTTCAATGCCGACACAATCCGGCGTGAGCAGCCGGCACATGGGCGAACGGCCGTCCTGCAAGATAAAAACATTGCCTTTTATAATATGATCAAAGCTCGCTGTTTTGGCGAATACGCCCACGCCCGATTGGACCTGAAATTGATTATATACAATAAGCCAATTTTCGTTCATGCCGCCCATCCACAGCCCGCTCTTAGGCGAGCTTATGACACAATTATAGACAACATTTCGGGGGCCATTAGGCCCATGCGCTGTGTCTTCTGGCGGCGAAGCCCATAGCCCATAGCCGTAGGCGCCATTGCCCGTTTGGGCCTCAATAAGGCATTGTTCAAAGAGATTTTCATTTGTCCAGCCCGAATGCCATTGTCCGTCGCTTTCGTGAAAAATGCTCTTCCGAATCACACAGCCGCTGGCGGCCCATTGAACGAGCGGCGCATGGCGCAGCTTGAATGTTTCCACATTCTCCATCAAACAATCACTTGCATTCTCCCAGCCAGCATAGGCTGTGCCTCCGCCGCCCTTAAACCAAGCATCCTCGAAAATACAATCTCGGATTTCACAGAATTTCGCCGCGCCGGCATACACTGGAAAGCGTCCGCATTTTTTGACAGTAACGCCGCGCGCCCAGCAATTCCATGCATATGAGAAAAATACGCTGCTTATCCAGAGATTCTCTGTTTGTTCAATCGTAAAATCTTCTACGCCACAGCGCTGTATGGACGTTATTTTTTGCACATAGGTGCCATCCTCCACAGGAAACTCTAAACGCAGCGGCTGTTGCAATGTAATTGTGTTGCCCGCCACAGCATCAATTTGCACAAAATAGCGGCGATAAATCCCCCACGGACACGCATTGCGCGTCAATTTTTTCCAGCGTTCCGTGGCTGGCGCTTCAATCATAATACAATCCCCGGCGCGGAAGCTGGAGGCATCCTGCACTTCAATAATTCGGCTGCCGCGTTTGCCATTCTTTGTCAGCAGCACACGCGGGCCGCTCAAGCCCCGCCCCTGAAATGTCAACGCTGCTGTCGTACTGGGAACGAATGTCTCATCTTTGTATTGTGGATCCAAGACAATCGGGATTTCACATTGTGTTTTTGTGCCATCGTCGTATGTGCCTATTCCGCGCAATATATGGGGCCCCGGCTGTGCTTTTTCTAGCGCCTGTCGCCCGTACAATACAAAAGAAAATGTGTTTCCCGAATGGGGGCCCCGCATCCATTGTCCAATAGAAATGTCATCTACAAATATTTCCATTGTTTGCAGGCCTGTGGGACGGCAATGCAATTCCAAGCGTGTCTCGCGTCCAACTTTTGCGCCCGGCGTCGGACTGAAAAAGGCGCTTCCGGACGCGGGCAACGCATAGCGAAAAACAAGACGCGTTTGCCTCTGTCCAGCGCCCCGGATGACAATTCCATCATGGCGAATTGTCACAGGCCGATCCAGATAATATGTCCCGGGCCCCAAAAGGATGGCGCCCCCGCCAGCCTGTCCTGCTGCCTCGCACGCCGCCTGCAATGCTGCGCTGTCATCCGCTTCATCATTTGCACGGCCGCCATATTGCTCAATTGGCGCAAAAGGGGGGATTTTAGGAATGCCGCCTTGAACGCCGCAACGCGTCCAATTCGGATACACAAGCCCATCAGGGCCCACAACATCTGCCTCCGTAAGCCGCTCTTTGTCTGTAGGACGCAATTTATATTGCCCCGGCCACGGCGGCTGGGCACTGGAGGCGAGCTTGACAAGATGAAGCTCATCTAAATAGCCTGTTACAATCGCCTTCATATAGCTGTGAATCCACAATTCCGCCCAGGCGGCGCCTTCTGGCGCATAAACAGGCGCCGCAATGCTGCGCCATTGTTTATCAGTGCCGCCCAGGCCAATAATATGCGCTTCTTCGCCATTGAGCAAATTGCCCGCTCTATCATATATTCGCACATATAAGCCCAGCCCTTCGCCGGAGACGCCCAAATAGCTGCCCCGCAGCTCATATATTCCTGGCCCAGGCAATTCAATACGATCGCTGCGGATATCTGAGCCTTCCTCTGCGCTGGCATCTGTCACTTTTAAGGATTGCTTGCCTTGCGCCGCCTGCTGGGGGGAAATCTCAGCCAGCGGAAGACGGCCCCCGACGTGCCAACGCTCCAGCCCCTGCTCAAAGCTCCCATTGGGAAAAGGCAAAAGAATTTCTCCCGCCTCCTGTTGCGCCCATATTCTCCCTGTTATGCCGTTCAGGGATAGAAAAATTAGGCCGAGCCACAGGAAGAAATGTGAACGCATCATTGCTTTTGTGTCCACTCCTTCCATAGCAGCACATAATATTTGAGCAGGCGTTCTGGCTCACAGCTTTCGGGCATTTCAATCAGGCAAAAGCCTGTGAAGCTTTGCTCTTGGAGCAGCGCAATTAATTCTTTATAAGGATAGGGCTCATATAGATCATGAATATGGACAGAGCAAATCCAAGGGGCCAGGAGCTCAAAATTAGCCTTGATGGAGCCATTCACAACTTCTCCCGCATTACAATTCCATGTGACGCCCACATTAGGATGTTGACACATCTGCATAATGGAACGAATATGCCGGGGCTCCTGTGTGCCATGGCCATGGACTTCCAGCATGATCTTTATGCCATATTCTTTGGCGTATTCGCCGCATTCTTGCAGCGCTTCGGCAATTTGGCGCAATGTCTGTTCTTCGGGCACGCCCTCAACAAAGGCATTCGGCCGCACTTTTACGCCTATAGCGCCCGTATCGTCAGCTAATTTTATCCACGCTTTTGTCTCTTCAATGTTTGCCCGCAATATGTTTGGATCCGGAGAATGATATTCACAAGTCGTGCCAAAGCCCCATAAGACAAGCCCGCTTTCAGCAAATTTACGCCGCACTTCCTGCCGTGCCTGCGCCTCCAGATTCAATTCTACCTTGTGCGCATGTGTTGTTCGTAATTCTACGCCCTCCAGGCCTGTCTTTTCACACATTACTATAATTTGCTCTAATGTCCAATCTTTGGCTATTTGATATGTCACAAGGCCAAGCTTCATTTTTTTCTCCTCCTGTTTATGCATACCAGTATCTGTAAAATATTCTTTTGTTTTTGTCTAGTTAAGCCTGCAAAATGCTCTTTCCTTTGTCTTCGCCAAAGGCGTTGGCGTTGCCTTGCATTCTATTTGCTTTTTTATCTTCTGCCCCAATCCTACAAGCTTGACGCCTTGTTAATCTTCATTAGCTGTTTTCTCGTCTGAGGGCTAATATCCACAAACAATATTAGACGCTTTGGAGGAGATATTCCTCCAAAGCGTCGGATTTTATATTTCTATAGCCTCTATATGTGGCAAAAACTAACGATTCTTGAATGTCACGCCGGGCCAATCATCCGTGCGGAACGGCTCCGCGGGCAAGCCGGCTTTATTATAAAGATTGCATACGGGATTATCTGCCCAGGCATAGCGCACTGCAATCGGCTGCTTCACAAAACGACTATACACAAGCACTGTGTCTCCTTCAATTCGAGCGCTGGCAGGATAAAATTTCTTGTCCGGCCCGGCAATTGTAAAGCCCCGGACAAATTTGCTGCCCCGGGCTTCCAACCCGCCATACGTATGCTCAAATCTGATTCGAATTTTGTGGCCTTCAATAGACATCCCGGCGTAGCGAGGGCTGCAGCAGGCGACATTATGTCTGTATGTATGTCCCAGGGCTTGCAAAGCGAGCCGATAGCCCACGATTTGTTTATCTTTGGGATGAATGTCATTTGCTTCGCCCGCATCTATAATCACTGCGAGGCCACAATTAGGCACACGCTGTGCTGTAAGGCTTTGGGCTTCGCGCAATTCTGCCCAGGCGCTTTCAGCCGGCTCCCATTTGATGGCCATAAAATTCGCCAGCTGAACAATGTAAAAGGCAAAATCGTAGCCCCAGGCTTTGCGCCAATCGCTAATCATTAAGGGCAAGAGCTTGCGATAGATATACGCACGGCCAGCGTTGGATTCGCCCTGATACCATATTGCGCCGCGGAGGGCAAAATTCGCGAGGGGCGCAATCATTCCGTAAAATAAATTGCCGGGGCGATTGGGACTATCGGGCCCATTGGGCGGCTGGGGCTGTCGGGGAGCAGGCTGGCCCTTTGCTTGGGCTTCCGCTGCAGCCTTCTTCCATTCCTCCAGAGCGACTTTATATTTCTCCATATTCTGGGGATATTCTTGAATAGCTTTTTCCCAATAGGCAAATTGCGGCTCAAAATCTGTATCCGCCTTTAAAGTTTCTACGGATGTCCAGGCTTCAGCGCATGTGCCGCCCCAAGAAGAATTAATAAGCCCAACAGGCACATTTAAGGCTTTTTGCAAATCCCGTCCGAAGAAATAGCCCACAGCCGAAAAGCTGCCCACTGTCTCCGGGCTGCAAATTTGCCAGGAGCCTTTGACATCTTCCAGCGGCTTTTGGGATGTCACGCGTGCGACTTGAAATAGGCGCATTTGGGGATATTGTGCCGCCGCAATTTCCTCCGCCGCATTTTTAGATGCCTGGACGGGCCAGGCCATATTGGATTGTCCCGAGCAGAGCCAGACTTCGCCCACTAAAATGTCTTGTAATGTGATTGTGTTTTTGCCTTGAATTGTCATTTCATAAGGCCCGCCAGGCTTATAAATGGCTGGCAATGTGACAAGCCAGCGTCCCTCCTCATCGGCTGTTGTCTCCGCTTTCTGGCCTAAAAAGGACACGACAATTTTTTCGCCCGCATCGGCCCAGCCCCAGATTTTGAGCGGCAGGCCCTGCTGCAACACCATATGGTTGCCCAGCAGGCTGGGCAAACGCACATCAGCTTGCAGCGCTGTCCAGCTGCACAGCACATTAATGATAAGAATAAGGCCTGAATTCGCAAAAACTTTACGCGTCATTGAGATAAGCCTCCTGAAAAAAGTTTAGCTGCCACTGTTACTATGTGCATGTTTTACTTTTAAAATTTCTTGTCCACGAGCTATTTCCTTCTTTTGCTTGCCGAAAAAGCATTTCTTTTTTATACTTCTGACAATTACAAGATTAGAGCAACAACGAATAACAATTCCTGTCTAAATGGCAGATAATTCGGATAAACTGCTTTTCCCCATCGCGTATATCCGATTATTATGTTGAGGAGTGTACTATGATTCATGTGAGTGCGCCCGGCCGCGGCGGGATAATTGGCAATCCCTCCGATATATATGGTGGCACTGTCGTTTCCTGTACAATCACAGAGCGGGCAGAAGCTGTGATTTCGGATAGCCCACGCTTAATTTTTGACATTTATGGGCATTATGCGGAAATTGCCTCTCCTGAGCAGCTTGCTTTTGATGAGGAGCTCCATTTTCTCAATGTGGGGAAAGCCGTGTGGCGTTATTTGCGGCGTTCTGATTATGTGAAAAGAGGATTAATTGATCCAGACGCCACATTCCATGTCCGCGCCCAAAGCACAATTCCCTTAAAAGCCGGCTGTGCCGGATCCACGGCAATGCTTGTTGTCATTTTAGCCGGCATTTTAGAGCATTTTCATGTATCTTTTGAGCGGCATGAGCTGGCGGAGCTGGCCCGTGCCATTGAACGCCACGAATTAGGCGTATTCTGCGGCTATCAGGATCATTATATGATTATTTTCGGGGGCTGCAATTGCATAGATTTGCGCGACAAAGAGGATCACGGGGAAGGGCCAGACGCGCCATACGCGACTGTGGAGCCGCTGCAACAGGACATAGACGAATTGCCCTTTATTCTGGCGAACACAGGCATTCAACGCCATTCGGGCAGCGTTCATTCCCAGCCGCGCGTACAATGGGAAAATGGAGATGAGCGCATGCGTAAAGGCTTTGCCCGCATCGGGGAGCTGGGGCGGCTGGGCAAAAAAGCTCTTTTGCAAAAAGACTGGCCGCGTTTGGGAGAATTGATGAATGAAAATCATGCCCTGACACGCGAATTAATGGGCAGCGGCGAAGCAAATGAGCGGCTTATTGCGGCTGCGCTCAAGCATGGCGCGCTTGGCGCCAAGCTTTCGGGCGCCGGCCGCGGCGGAACAATTATCGCTCTTCATGAAGATCCGGATTGGATGGGCGCCAAATTGCTGGAAGAAGGCGCCGAGCGCCTCATTCGCCTCAATCCTATGCCCGGATTGACGATTCGCCATCTTTAAATAAGAGGCAAATCTAATCTTTCTTATCTTGCTCTTGCGCGCCAGCTGCAATTTTTTCATATTGGGGCTTTTATAAGGAAAGACAAAGACGGCAAAACGGCCATCAATTGCCTCTTTGTGCCTTGTTGTCTGTCTCTTAAAGTTTCGCACTGGACAGCAAAATGCTGATTTTTCAAGCGCCTCAAATCGCATGTCAACGCCATAAGCCCCTCGACAAATGTATCCAGGCTTTGCCCGGGCTCATTGAGGCTGCCTATTCGCGCCTGCCCGAACATTCCCTTGTTCGGGAGAATGTGGCCAAGATCAATCATCAAGCCCAAGCGCTGGCGCAGATGCTGGGCGAGGCCTTGCCTCCCGAATTACAAGATTTTTGGGAGGCTTATGCTGGCTGGTTCGCGCTCTATTCTGTGGGCCCTTTGCTTGTGAATGCGCACATTGCACAGCAAGCGGCGTGTGAGGCTCCTCAAGAAAATGAAGCGTTTCTTGTTGAAAGCTGGCGCAGCCCTTTGTGGTGGACGTGGCGCACAGATCTACAGCTGGCGATGAAGGACATTTTAGCTGCGCAAGGCTTTTCTGTTCGTTCCCAAATCCCTGCGTGGCTGCATGCTGTTCGAGAACGAATTGTTCCTTTTTGGGCGCGCCGACAGGGAACCGCTATTCTTAACGCCATAAAATCACAGCTTGAGTCTTCACAATTTGATTCTGTTCTTGACCCCTGTGATGTGCTCTTTTTGGCGGCAGGAGCCTCGGCTGTGGATTTAATTGCCTATCTGGAGGCTCATCTTAAAAAACAACGCCTTTCTGCCCACATTATCGATTATGACTTTCATGGCTCTCGTGAACGTTTGCGAGAACATCAACTGCCTTTTTCCCCCTGGGCCGCTTTTTTGCAGCCCAGCGATATCCTGGAAGCCAGGCCTCTCCTAATACAAATATTCAAACAGGCTCCCCATATTGCCTCACAGGCCACGGAGGCTATGGAAGCTAATTTGCCCCAGGGGCATCGTAAGGCGTTGCAGCAGCGGCTGCTTATCACACTTTTGCGGGACTATATCAAGCAATGGCTTCTTGGCCGCGCCGCCTATAAGGCTCTTGAGATTTTAAAGCCGAAAGTCGTGTGTGGATTTCATCTTTATAATCCGGACCTCGCGCCTTTGATTATAGCGGCGAAGCGTTTGCATATTCCCGTTTTGTGTCTGCAACATGGCGTCATTGGCCCGCGCTATTTAGCGCTTCCCTATTTGCCGTATGATGAGATGTTTGTTTTTGGCGAATATGCAAAAGAGATATTGGCGCGCGCCGCGCCTGAGCTCAATGTGAGAATTACAGGCCATCCATTGTACGACAATGAGCAAAAGCCCCCCACGCCCCGCCCGGAAATCCAGAGCCTGCGGCGCCATGTTCGGGCGCTGATAGTCCTGTGCACGCAATATAATGAGCATTTATATTATCAACGCCATCAGTGGTGGCTGGCAGAAATAGCCCGTGTCTGTCGGCATTTACGCGCGCGGCTTGTGATCAAGCTCCATCCTTCAGATACGCCGCACAATATCCGTCTCTATCGTCAGCTGTTATCTTCACGCGATGATTTTGTTGTGCTTGTCCCCCATGGCCAATGGCCTCTGTCTGAATTGCTGGCGGCATCTGATTTGATGATTACGCGCGATTCGACCGTCGTTTTTGAAGCCAATATACTGCAAAAGCCCGTGATCACAGTCAATCTGTCGGAATGGGACGAAGAATTGCCTTATGCCGCCACTGGCGGGGCCTTGGGCGTGTATAAATATGAGGACATCGCCCCTGCGATTGAAGCTGTGCTAACAGATGCTGCGATGCCACATAATCTCGCCACGGCACGCGCTCATTTTTTGCGTCTTCATCTGGGCCCCCTGGATGGGCAGGCGACGCAACGCGTCATAGCAGCTATTCTCCGCTATCTTGACTCTTAAGCCTATTTTGCCCGGGGCTTTCGCCTTGTAAGGCGCAAGCAGAGGCTACTGACACAATGTTGGCCTTTGTTTCGCTCCAGCCTGCTCTGGGCCCCTGTTTCGGAACAATTTGCCTCAATAGAGCGGAAATCAGCTTGGCAATTCGAGGGCATAATGAATAAAGCAGCTTTTGAGGCTGCTTGGCGAAAGCGGCAAATTATAATTGCTCAATCATATACGAGCAGCACATTGCTCAGCTTGCGCTGCGGCGTTGTCACAAAAACTCCATTACAATATAAAGCACTGGAAGCGCCGCCGTCTAAATTTGCCGCATGCCGACAATGGAGGCGCAACATAATGTGCGCGAGCTTATTAAGCGTGATTGGCGTATGGATTGTGACAAGCACAAGCCGATTATTGTGTGTTAAGCCGATGGCGCTGCGCCGGGCGCGGCGAAAAATCGCCGGATCCCGAAAGCCTTCGCGGCGGGGCTGCAGCCACAGCTGTCCATCGCGCACGAGCGTGGGGCCTGTGCTGATGGCGTTGCTGACGCCGGCCCAGCCCCGATGGCGCCCATATATGCCACTTTGAAAACGAAAAGAAATGTGGCCCTGCTCATCAAAACAAATTGTGGTGCCCCAGCGCCCATCGTATAGAAATTGCCCGTGGCGCACAATCGGCCCCGTCGGCTGTCCATTAAGCAAATGAAAATATGTGCCGTTAATTGCTACACGCGGCTGATAGCGCTGTACAATGCGATAAAAGTTCTCCCGCGGAAAATAGCCTCGGCGGGGATCGGCCTGGGCAGCGAAGCCCGGAATCACGCGCACCTGTGCCGCCTGAACATTAATCCGGACTACATTGACGCCTACGCCGCCAATCAACTCCCATGTGCGCGCAACATGAAGGCTTCGCTGTCGCTGTGAATTGCGAAAAACAGGGAAAGAGAACATCATCGCCGCTGCCGCTATTCCCTCGGCAGGAGGCGACGCGGAAAGCATTTGTGGCGAAGAGGCGGAACTCCTGCTACGAAGCTTTGAAGACGGCTGATAGGGCGTCACAAACAGCCAACTGCAAAACAACAGAAAAAGAAACAACAACAAACACTTTCGGCGCCAATACATCATCGCAAAACAACTTTATAAAGGCTGGAGCTCTGATTACATTTATTTGTGACTATTTAGGACAACACTTTTCTTTCTTTATTGTTTCCGCTGCGTATTCCTTCAACTGCCGATTTCTTATCTACGCGACAAGCCAAAGAAGCCTATCGTAGAAAATCTCCAGCTTGTTAGATTGAAAATAGAATACAATCCGAAGCTGAAAATAATAGCCACAGCCTTCAATAAGGCTGCGGCTATTATTACAAGACGAACGCATTTATTCGCCTTTTTTACGGAAATAGGGCTTGGGCCGATCGCTGGCGCCAAAATCCGAGGGGCGTCCACTGCCGCGTCCGGGCGTGCTGGCGCTGCTGCCTCCGCGAGCGCTGCCGGCTCCTCCGCCCCGGCCGTCAGGGCGGCTATCGCGCCGGCCGCCTTCGCTGGGCTTCGGCAACAGCTCTTTATGGCTCAAGCGGATACGCCCTTCGGCATCCACATCAATAACTTTCACGCGAATTGTGTCCCCCACTCGCACCACATCCTCTGTCTTGCCTACACGATCCCAGGAAAGATGCGAGATATGCACAAGCCCATCGCGTCCGGGGAGAATTTCCACAAAGGCGCCGAAATCTGTTATGCCAATGACTTTGCCCTCAAAAATTTCCCCGATTTGAATTTCCCGTGTAAGATCGTAAATAATCTGACGCGTCTGTTCCACTTTTTCCGGATCGGAGCCGAAGATTAATACAGTGCCATCATCCTCAATATCAATCGTGACATCATATTCATCCTGCAAACGCCGGATATTGCGTCCGCCCGGCCCGATCAGCAGGCCAATCTGATCCCGATTGATTGTCAATGACATCATTCGCGGCGCATAGCGTGATAGTTCCGGGCGCGGATAAGGAATGGCTTCCGCCATTACATCCAGCACTTTCAGTCGCGCCTCTTTGGCCAGCTGCAGCCCCTCGGCGAGGAGCTCCGCTGTGACGCCCTTTGTCTTCGTATCCATCTGAATGGCGTTCACGCCCTCGCGTGTGCCGGCAACTTTCAAATCCATTTCGCCCATAAAATCCTCTATGGCTTCCAGATCCACAATCAGCCGATAATCGTTATCGCTTTGGATCAGGCCAATGGATATGCCGGCGACGGGCGCTTTGATGGGCACGCCCGCATCCATTAACGCCAATGTGGAGCCACATACAGCGGCCATAGAAGTGGAAGCGTTCGCCTGCAGAACTTCCGAGACAAGACGAATTGTATAGGGGAATTCATCTTCCGGAGGCAGCACACGCTCCAGAGCTTTTGTCACAAGCATTCCATGGCCGATTTCCCGGCGGCCGGCAGGCCGCAGAGGACGCACTTCTCCTGTGGAAAAAGGCGGAAAGTTATAATGATGCATAAAGCGCTTGTATTCTTCCTCTTCCAGTGTGCGCACAAGACGCTGATCGCTGACAGCGCCTAATGTCGTCACTGTAAGCACTTGCGTAAGGCCGCGTGTGAACAGGCCTGAGCCATGAGCGCGGGGCAGCAAGCCCACTTCTGCGCTGACAGGCCGAATTTCGTGCAGGCCGCGCCCATCTGCCCGCCGCTGTTCCTGGAAAGCCAGATATTTCAAATAATCCTTGATGACAAGCTCAAAAGCAGCCTGCACATCGGGCTCCGGCTTTTCATATTGTTCGGCCAATTCCGAAACAATTTCTTTTTGCAAAGCCTCCAATCGTGTTTGCCGATCCAGCTTGTCTGCATTTAATACAATCTCGCAAATGCGGGAAGCATAATTGTCTTTTACAAGCGTAACAATTTCCGGGCGCGGCTCCCAGATAAACATCTCCCGTTTGGGCTTGCCGGCCAGCTGGCGCAGCTCCTCCAAGGCCGCTTGTACGGGAGCACAGGCTTCTTCCGCCAGCTTCAGGGCTTGCACGATCAGCTCCTCATCAGCTTGATCCCCCTGCATCTCAATTTGCACAATCCCATATGGCCCCACCGCCACCACGATATCCAGCTTCGCCTGGCAACACTGCTCATAGCTGGGATTGACGATAAATTCGCCGTTCAAATAGGCCACTCGCGCCGCCGCCACAGGGCCATCAAAGGGCGCGCTGGACAAATGCACAGCGGCTGCCCCTGCGATCATCGCCACTACATCCACGACATTTTCATTTTCAGCCGAAAGCGGCGTGACAATCACTTGCACTTCATGCCGTAATCCTGACGGCAAAAGCGGCCGGATCGGCCGATCAATCTTGCGGGATACAATAACGGCTTCGTCCGAAGGACGCCCTTCGCGTTTGAAAAATCCCCCGGGAATCCGCCCCACAGCATACATCTTTTCTTCAAAATCCACGCGCAGAGGCAAAAAATCCGCCTCCACAGGCTCTGGCGTCACGCCGCATGTCGCCAGCACCATTGTCTCGCCGTATGTGACAACTAAAGACGCATCGGCCAATTGCGCCAGCTTGCCGACCTGAAACTTTATTGGTCGGCCGGCAAATTCAACAGATATTTCATGAATCATAGCTTTGCCTCCCTTGGCAGAACGAGGAGGCGAAAGGGAGAGGAAGCAGGGAAAGGGGAGAAGCCTGCGCTCAAATCCCTAAACTCGCCGCAATTTCCCCCTGCGCTGAATGTCAAAAGGAACAAATGAGCGTCTCCACTTTCTCTGTTTCCCCGTCCTTCCGTCAACCTCGTTCTGCTGCTTATAGTTGTTGGGCTAAAAATTCAACTAGCCTCAAATTGCCAAAGCAACAAAGCTACGCCTCCATCGGAAGCGTAGCTTTCGTTCGCATAATCCTGCCAAACCGCATGAGCGTTTTCTCTTTTATCGGCGCAAGCCTAATTGGGCCAGCAACGCCCTGTATCGATCAATATCCTTATTGCGCAGATAATTCAACAGGCGGCGTCGCTGCCCCACTAGCTTCAGCAAGCCACGCCGCGAATGATGATCCTTTTTGTGCTCTTGCAAATGTTTTGTGAGATATTCAATCCGGGCTGTTAAAAGAGCAACTTGTACTTCCGGCGATCCCGTGTCGCCTTCTTTCGTGGCGAATTTTTTGATAATTTCAGCCTTGTCCTGTTTGTCAAGCATTTAATTTCTGCTTCTCCTTCCCATTTCGGGCCTCTCTTTGTCCTTAAAAGAGGCCCTTCGCCAGCATGCCTTCCCGGCTCAAAGCGATTTTTGTTTCTAAAAAGGCTAGCGTTATAATCGCTTGAGCCGCGGCGGGCTCTCGCCTTACGCGAGCTCCCCTTGCTTTCAGCCAAGACAGAGCCGGGACGGCTTCTATCTGAGCTGCAGCCACATGCTTGGCATATTTAGTATAACAAAAAATCGGGCTATTTGTAAAGCTGCCGCCCTAAAGCCTGCTTTTCTTCCATTCTTCCTTAACAAAACACATCTGTGTTAAGGCTGCGCAGACGATGAAGACAGCGAAATTGTAAGCCAGCCCGCTTCCCGGGCCGGAAGACTGATATGTAATTTGCCCTCCTGAATCTCTGCTTGTACAGGCCCCTGTTCTATTTTTATCTCTGAGCCAATAGCCTCCCCAAGCTTTAACACATCTGCCTGTGTCTCTTCTTCTGGATTTGCTACAGCCACAAAAAGCTTATGATTGTGGCGCCACACAGCTTTTTTCAATTTGGGATTTTCTCCGTCTTCGGCAATTCTTATTGAATTGATTGCCGCTTTTCCTAAAGCAGATATTTCACTGTTAAGCTGCTTGAGAAAAGGCCACAATTCCGTATCCATAAGTTTCCAATCGCTATCCCGCAGCGCATACCACCAAATTCCTTTTGCTCCTCCAATAATCGCCAAATAAGCCATTAAGCGCGCCTGCCCAGGCGTGGGCTGCACAATTTCTCCCGCCCGATAGCCTGCAGGCAACAGCACTGAAAGATGCTGCCAGGGCTGTAAAGCCTTTTGGGCTTGCGCCAGACAATCGCTTAAAGTGGCCAGAGACTGACTTAAGGCGTGGGGAAAAGCCACAATCTGCAGCCCATCGCAAAAATGTGCCCAGAATTCCACACTGTCGGGATTGCTGACGGCAAGCTCAAAAAAGCGTTTTTTATCCTGTTGTTTCATCTGGCTATAGGCTTCTACGATTTCCTCAACAATAATAGAGCTTTGTTCTGGCTCCTCAGCCATTTTCCAGCTTAAAATGGCAGAAGATTTGCGGAAATATTGTATTTTATCTAAAGAAGCCTTCAGATTAGCTCGGACAAGCCCCCGTAAATGGAGGGGAATGGCAAGATAGAGCCTTTGTTGTTCTGCCTCCTTGACGGCGGCTTGAAGCAGCCGCACATCATTTGTGGCTGGCCCCTGCACGGCATTAAAGCCCTGCTCTGCCAGCATTTTATAATCGGCAATGACGGCATGATAAATGCCAATGGGGAACACGGGCTGTCCCTCTATGGGCACAAAGGCGCCGCGTTCATTAAGACATTTTGGCTGTCGTTCCTTAATGGCTACAAAAAGCGTGCTTTGAGCTGTTCTCTCCCCTATTTTGACACGCCAGATATAACGCCCCGGAGCGAGAGCCGGCACGGAAAATTCTCCCGCCCAGCGCTGTTTATCCTGCCGCTTCAGCTCGCCGGAAACAGCTTTCACAGGCTTACCGGCAGGCCCAATCAATACAGCCTCTGCCTTTGCTTCGTCTTCAATCTCCGTCAATGCCTGAAGGGAAAGCGAGACAGTACGCGCTTCATGAGAAGGCAGCGCCCATCTTTGCGGCTCCAGCCACAAAGCAGGAGCCGGCTGTGTCTGTCGCAGCTCCACATCATCCAGCCAGATTTCCGCGGCGCCCATAATCCGAATATAAACACTGGCTGAGACAGTTTCGAGCGGAGCCTGAGCTGAAAGGCTCAGTTGTTGCCATTCTTGGGGCATGATAAGCTGGCGGCGTGTTCGGGCTTCCACTATCTTTCCGGCCGCATTTATGAATTCCAGCTTAATCGCCACATATGTGCTGGGCGCTGCAAGCGCTGCATTCCCCTGCGCCCAGGCCCATACACGCAACTCATATGTGGCGCCTGCGTCAACATTCGCAATTTTTTGGCATATCCAGGGCCATTGCGTCGCCGTTTGCGGCTTCACATGCAAAGAAGCCTTCCCCGTGCGCTTCACAGATTCATCGGCCGCAAATACATTGTCCGCCATGGCCATTTCCATACTCTCCCAGCCTTTTAGCCCCTCCTCAAATCCGCCGTTGGCCAGCACAGAAACTGTTTCAGCCGGCACGGCGCGAAGCGGGGAGAGCGTTTGGCTCCATATGCTTAAAAGAAGCGCCAGAGGCAAGCATATCCTGCGCATGAACAAATTTTTCTTCATAAAAAGCCTTCTTTGCTTTTTGGGATTTTAGACGCTAAAAGAGGCGGCGGCGTTCCTGCAGCCAAGCGCGCAGCTTTTCCAGAGGCCATGTATTTATGACATGTTTAGGCTCAGCCCAGCCTCGACGCGCTGTCATAACCCCATAACGCATTAGGGACAATTCGTCCCGCGAATGGGCATCTGTGTTAATGCTTAACAAGGCGCCATTTTCCACGGCAAGACGTGTGTGAATATCAGACAAATCCAGACGTAAAGGATTGGCGTTTATTTCCAGAGCCACACGATATTCTGCCGCTGCTTCAATAAGCTGTTTGATGTGAATTTCATAGCCCTGCCGGCTCAACAGCAGCCGTCCTGTGGGATGGGCTAAAATATCTATGCGGCCGCTTTTCATTGCTTTCACAAGGCGTTCAGTCATTTTGTCTGCGTCCTTGCTGAATCCGCTATGAATGGCGCCGATGACAATATCTAATTCTGGCCACAGCTCTTCGGGAACATCCACAGAGCCGTCAGTATGGATATTCGCTTCCGTGCCCGCCAGGATCGTTATGTCCGGCAACTGCTGATTTAAGGCCTTAATTTCGTCAATTTGGGCACGTAAGCGCTGGGCATCCAGCCCGTTCGCAATGACTAGTGCGGCCGAATGATCTGTCACAGCCATATAGCTGTAGCCTAATTCTTGGCATGCGGCAGCCATTTCGGCGATGGAAAAACGGCCATCGCTCGCATTCGTATGCAAATGCAGCTCTGCCCGAATATCAGAAAGCGCGATTAATTGGGGCAAGCGCCCTTCTTCGGCGGCGGCAATTTCTCCTCTATCTTCTCGTAATTCTGGCGGGATCCACGGCAAGCCTACAGCCGCATACACGCTTTCTTCTGTTTCGCCAGCAATTTGCTTTCCTTTGGCTTCACGTTCGCCCTCAAACACACCATATTCGCTGATTGTCAGTCCTTGTTTTTGCGCTCGTTCTCGCAGCCGCACATTATGTTGCATGGAACCCGTAAAATATTGCAGAGCAGCGCCATAACAATGAGGCGGCACGACGCGCAAATCCACTTGCAATCCCGCCTCCGTGCGCCCGCTGACTTTCGTATCGCCGGCTAATTCCACATGGGCCAGCCCTCCTTCTCGCGCAAACCAGCGCGTAACTTCGGCGGGCTTTTCGCTAGTGGCAAGAATGTCCAGATCCCCGATTGTTTCCTTCCGTCGCCGGGCGCTGCCGGCCATCTCGGCCTGCTGGACGAGCGGATGCGTTCGTAATTGCTCCACAAACGCTTCTGCCACGGGCAGAACATCGCCTAACAAAGCCCTCTCTTCGCCTGCGTGAAGCTGAGCGATGCCTGCCAGAATTTTCTCTTCCGTCTTGGCGCCAAAGCCCTTTAAATGGCGTAGCTTTCCCGCCCGGGCCGCGGCTTCAAGCTCCGCGACGGAGCTAATTCCTAATTCGCGATAAACTTGTCCCGCCTTGCGCGGCCCAAAGCCTGGAATACGCAACATCTCTAACAGGCCTGCCGGGCAGCTGGAAAGAAGCTGTTGATGTACAGAAGATTGTCCTGTTGTGATAAGCTCTGTAATGACATCAGCAATGCTCTGGCCCACGCCCGGAATCGTTGTCAAGGAGCCTTCGGCCACATATTCAGCTACAGGACGCGCCAGCCCGGCCACGGCTTCCGCCGCCCGTTCATAGCTGCGCACTTTGAAAACATTCTCATCGCATATCGCCAGCAACTGGCTAATTTCATTCAAAATATGAGCCACTTCCTCATTATTCATTGCCTCCGCCTCCATTTTCCCGCGGATACGATATCTGAGCTAAAAATTTCAGGCTCTTCAGTGGCATGCCCAATTGATAGCGCAAATGAGAATGAATGATTTGCCTCATTTCTCGCTGCGCCTGTGATGTCATTCGCAAATGAAAGATATCTGTCCAGGGGATTGTAATTAGGGTCCGCAGGACCTGTAATGTCGTCTCTTGCACACTTAAAAGGCCTTGTGTTTCGGGGCTGCATTGTCTGCAGAGAAATCCTCCAGCGGCAGGCGCATAAAGCGCCCCTCCTTGCAGCGCTGCGCCACATTCTGCACATATATAAAGCTCAGGAGCAATGCCTTGCAGGCGGAGCAATCGCAATGCATATGCGGCGACGGCTAAATCCACATCTGCGCCCTGTGTTAAGGCCTCTAAAGCGGCTTTGAGCTCTTCAAAAAGCCCCGGCACAGGCGCCCCCACTTCCGTCAACAAATCTGTCATTTCCAGAAGAAGGCTCGCATAGGCCAGGCGCCTCAAATCCTGCCGGAGGGGCAAAAAAGACTCCAGGACTTCTGCTTGTGTAAGACGATCCAGCTGACGGCCTTTGGCCAAATGAAGATGGGAAATTGTAAGAGGCTCTATGGCCGCGGCGAGCTTGCTGCCCGGCTTGCCGATTCCCTGGGCAATCGCTTCAATCTTGCCGTATTCAGCCGTAAAAAAATGGACGACGCGGCCTGTCTCGCCGAATTTATGGGCTGAAAGAGTAATGCCCTTCGCGTTATAGCTGCGCATAACCATTATGATTATATCACGCGCAGCTTTTCCAGGGGATTCTTTTATGTTTTTGTGTCTCTATTTTTTCGGCGAAAACAAATTAATGATTGTCTCGGGGCCCTGTTTCCCATCTGGCAGGATGGCGCCCACATGAAGCTCATAGCGTAACACAGGCGCTTCTTCTCCTGTGCCAAACATAATCCGCGGCGTGGAGATACGGAAATTAAATTGGCCATTTTCTTGGGGACGATGGCGCATTCCGGGGACTGTGCGCAGTTTTTCCCCTGACTCAGCCTTATACACGACTGTATAAATGACAATCAGCCACGATGGATCTGCCTGCCCCACGATTTCTATATTAGGTCCCGCAATATCATTTTCTTTGGGCTGCAAAACAATAATTTTTCCCGCTGCATTGCCCGAAGAGGCTTGGCCAGTGGCGGCATTCCCCAGCGCCTCCGCCAGCTCCCCGCTGTTACTGGCTAAAAAGTAGGAGCCGCCGCCAATCTGGGCTGTCTCCTGCAACATCTTTTCCGCTTCCGAGCCCGGCGCAATATCAAAGCCGACTGTGCTGATGCTGATCTGCATTTGAGAATTTTTTAAAGCCTCTGCCGCTTTCTCGGCCGCCTGTTGCACTGTTTCCCCGGGGATAGACAACTCTTCCGCTTCAGCGGCAAAATCATAGGAAGAGGCCGCGCCTTGGGGCCATCCTGATGTCGCTACAAATAATATCCATATCAAAATCACTAGTAAAATGCCCCTTAAATTTTTCATCGTCCCCCACCTCCTAAAGGCATTGTTTTAACTTGCAGCATAAGCTTTTGTAATTGGGCACTGGCTTCAGGCTGTGTAATGCCTCCGTGTTCCGGGCAATTGTCCTGTCCATCACACAGAATCACAAGACGCCCTGTTTTCCCACGGCCATTGCGGACCAGATAGCTTAATGATTTTTCGCGGGCATATACAAATGGCGTGTCGCCTCCAGCTTGCAGCAAATCGGCCGCTTGCTTGATTTTTTCGGCATCCATCGTAAAGCGGCAGACGACAGAGACACTGCAGCCGCCGAAGCGTACAAGCGCCCATTCCGTCTTGCCATCATTCGTTCGATCCACTGTGCGCTTGACTGCAGCCCGTGCGGCTTCAATTTTGCTGCCTTGCATACTTCCGCTAGTATCCACAAGAAACAGAATAGACAATTCCGGCGCTCCGCCTAAATCCCCCTCCCAGGAAGCCTGTATTGTTTGCCCTTGCTCCTCCCAGCCATAAAGCCGCTTTGTATTCTCTTGAGCCAAAGCAATCCGTATTTTGGCGTGATATTTTCCAACTTCTGAACAATCGAAAGGAATTTTGAAAAAGGCCGTGCCTGTTTGTTCGTCGCTATTCCATTCCGCTTTCGCCGTTTTAATTGTGTCTCCATGCACAGGCCGTCCTTTGTCTCCCAGCCCATTCAAAATGGGGGCATTAGCCTCCACAAAGGGGATATATATCCAAAAGCCGTTTTTGAACGCTTCAGGCCCCACATCTTGCTTTTTGGGATTCTGGATTGCGGCAAAAGCAAGCAGGCGGGAAATTTTGGGAAGCCCGGGCCAAGCAGCATTTGTGTCGTATGTGGAGCCAATAGCGCCGCCTGTATCCAGATTCCGATCCGGAATGCTTATCGCTTGCGGATCTGCGGCAAAGGCCTGGAAAAATTGCACTGAAGAGGAAATAGCCTGCTCAATGCGGACATTCCATTGCTGACAAAACAATTTATACAGATACAAATCATTGATCGTGTATGTAACTTTTATCCAGCCTTGCTTTTCGCCTTTTTCCCGATTAGGCTCTTCCAGCTCCACACGCTCAATTACAAGCGGATCCATCAGCTTCTTATATTGTTCGTTTGTGGGCGGATAGCCCTTTAATACAGTACTGAAAACAGGCCCACGCACATAATTTGTTTCGCCGCGATAAGCGCTCACAAGCCAGGAAGTCGCCTGTGCCATCAAAAGTGCTGATTTCCCCAAATCTGCTTCAAAGGAGGGACGCAATTGCATGCCTGAGTGGACATCAATACTGCTTTGATAAGCAGACTGTTGAGGGAATGTTTTGCGGAAAGCATCACAAATGAAAGTCACAGGGACAGCGGAGGAACTGATGCAATAATTATTGTCTAAATTGCCATAGCCTTTTTGGAACACATGAGAACATTCCACAAGCTCCAGGCGCTTATGCCGGACAATATGTTCTCCTCCGGCGCCAAAATAACCCCCAAATTCATTGACAAGCGGATGGATAACATTATCAGTACAATAATGCGTGAGCCAGCCTAAGGCAAAGGCCATGTTTTGGCCTTTTAATTTGGGATCAGTCGTGTTATTGGCGAGCAACAACATATTCTTTATCAGCTCGCCTGTTTTTTCATAATGCGCTTCGGAACCGGGATGATGCTGTCCTAAAGCTTCCGCGATTAAATATGTAGTGAGGGCAATATCCGGGCCTGTTGCCCCTGCTAGATAGGCGGACAAATTTGCGTCTATGATAGCCCGGATATTCTCTGGCGCTTGCTCCCGCGCTTTTAGAGCCACATAGATATGGCCTGGCGCCTGGCTGCTATATGCTCCGGCGCAGAGGCATAAGCCAATCCAAACAAACATAAAGCTCCGGCAAAATTTCATGATGATCTCCTTTGATGATCTCCTTTATACAAAGATAGGGCTTCAGCATATCACTCTTTTGAAGCTTGTGCAACTTATTTTTGGGCATTATCAATAAAGAGCTCCTGACAATAAACATTGCACAATTCTGTCCTCAGATATATAATCTATGAGTTTGATGTATTGTTTAAACTCAAAAAGCTAATTTTTAATCGTTTCATAAAATTTTTGTAGTATTAATTATATAGAAAAAATTTTTCAAAAACGAATTGTACTGGCAAATACGAAAGGATGGCTGGAAGATGTATTCGGAGAAAGTGCTGGAACATTTCCGCCAGCCGCGCAATGTTGGCGAAATTGAGAATCCCGATGCCATAGGCGATGTCGGCAATCCCAAATGCGGGGATATGATGCGGATTACAATGCGCGTAAATCCGGAAACGGAACGGATTGAAGACATAAAATTCCAGACATTTGGCTGTGGCGCAGCGATTGCTGTCAGCTCTATGCTGACAGAGCTCGTCAAAGGCAAAACGCTGGCCGAAGCCTTAGCAGTGGATAATCGCACTGTTGTGGAGGAATTAGGGGGCTTGCCTCCTGTGAAATTGCATTGTTCTGTTCTGGCCGAACAGGGCATTGCAGCCGCCATTAAAGATTATTATGCGAAACATCCCGAAAAAACGCCCCCGCCTTTGCTGGAAGAAAAAATTGCGCGTCTAGAAAAAATTGATCCGCACGCCGAAACACATTGAAACTGCTGGCCTTAAAGCAGGAGAAAAAGAAGCAAGACACAGCCTAACAACATAAGCGCCACGCCAGGACGCCAATAAGAAGGCTCGTAGCGAAAAACAATCTCATGCTCTCCGGCTGGCACAGCTACGGCCCGAAACGCGAAATTAGCGCGCATAATAGGCGAGGGCTTTCCATCTAGATATGCTTTCCAGCCAGGATAATAAGCGTCGGCCATAACAAGCAGGGCCGGCGCTTTTGCATTGACATGGACAATTGTTTCATTAAAGCGGCGATGAACAGCAACAACATCTCGGGGCTGAGCGCCAAGGAAAGGGCCTTCAACTGCCTTGTTTATTCCTGCCTTTTTTGAAGATAAGGAAGGCAAAGGCGCGTCCACAACAGCCTCTTGATCCGGCCTAAAATTACGCTGTTTAACAGCGATTAATTGGGCTTGTGGATCGGGGACAAAATGCGCCCGCCTCACGAGCCAGGCCTGCGGATGTGGCTTTCGATAACGATACACTCGCACAGGGCCTTCGTGGATAAGCTCCAAATCGGGATCTTCAATTTCTCCTGGCGTCACAATGAATTGTATGCCACACAGTTGATGGAGACGCTTCATTCGTTCTGTAGGCGTGCCGAAAATGGCAATTGTTTCGGCGGAGCTCCTGATTTGGCCTGTAAAAGCTTGAACGCCATAATGGAAATATTGCTGCCAAATCTGATATGTCGCGGGCGTGCTGAGACGATGGCGATAGCCGTCGGCATACGATAGCCCATAACACAGTCCCAAGACAGGCGTAAGCAGCTCGCGGGAGATGTCTATCTCCATCTTATTTTGTGCTGAGCCCACAAGATTTTTGCGTTTCTGCGCTTTTTTCATATCCACGCCCACTAATTCCGGCGGAAGCGTTGTCAGTCGTCCTCCTCCGTTTTTCAAAATTGCCTGTGCTGTGGCGGGAGGCCAGGCGGCGGCATAATACAATGCAGGGCCTGGCTGATTGACGGATTGCCAATAATGCCATAGGGGCACGAAAGCGGCCAAAAAGGCGAGCGTCCAGCTCACACGACGCCGATGAGAAAGCCATAAGGAAGCCCCTGCTAAAGCAGCGCCCCATAAGACTAACAACGGCTCCCAGCCCGTAAGCCAATTATAAATCACATCTGCAAGCGTTTCCGCCGTGACAGGACGGCCGCTCCCGGGCACAGCAATGCCCTGTTCCCCTTGGCCAAATGTTAGCCACAATAGAACTAAAATAAGCAGCACAAGGCTGGCGACAAAGCTCGCCGCCAGCCCAGCGCGCTTTTGCTTTTGTGGCGGGGCAACGGGCAAAGCCGTCAAGCCTAAAGAGACTAACATCGCCAGGCTAAAAATCGGCAGCAATGCCCAACGGCCCATACAACGAAAATTGTTCAGCACAGGAATATGGATGAGAAGCGAATAAAGGGGATTGTTGACAGGAATGAGAAATATGCCCACAAGGAGAGCTGTCAATATAAATGCAAAGCCGCGGCGGCGATATGTGAGCACAATTCCAGCAGCCGCCAATGTCAATGTGGCAATGCCGACAAAAACGGATGTTTCGTGAAAGGCAGGGCCTGAGCCCATAACGCTATTGTGGACAGAGCCATATAAATTCGGGAACACGATACGAGGGATGTCCACAACCCTAAAGGGATAAGATGACATGAAACTCCTTGTTTGCTCGCCTGTTTGTCCTGCTGTAGCGGAGACTAGTCGCGTCAGCTCTAGCTCGGATAAGAATTGTGGCAACACAAGCACAAAAGCCAGAACACAGGAAAAAGCTGTATAAACGAGATTTCTATGCAGAGACGGATATGGCGGGGCATCTCTTCGCATTTCTTGTCTCCAGCCCTCAATGATAAGCCACAAAAAGGCCATAAATAAAGCCATTAAGAAAAGCTGGGGCTGCATAGACAAGAAAGCTAAAGCAATTTCGGCGCTCAAGGCGCCCCAGAAGCGTTTTGTTTTGTGTGTCCAGGCCGCCTGCAGAAAAGCGAGAATCAGCACAAAATGCGCTAAGCTTGTAACAAAATTATAATGAATAAGATGTGCTGCGGCAAAGCCGCTAAAGGCGTAGATAGCCCCTCCTGTAAATGCGGGGCCCCAATCAGCTCCCCATGAGCGGGCGAGCCAGATAAAGCCGCCTAACGCCAAAACAAAATGTAGCCAATAACAAAAATGGATTGCTGTTTGCCAGGGCAACAAGCGAAAGGCTATTAAATGAAAAGGATAGAAGCCGCCGCTTTGGGCTGTGCCAAGGGCGGGCAGCCCGCACCATTGATGAGGATCCCATAAATACAAATCGTTTTGGCGCAAGCATTCCGCATATTGGGCAAATTGAGGATAGAATTGTAAGGCCGCATCATCGCGGATTAACGGCCGTCCTAAAAGCAATGTCTGCCCACAAAAGAGGACAGGCAAACTGAGAACAGCGCACAAAAGCCAAATTTGATGGCAATATCGTCTGAAAAAATTTTTCCATTTTTCTCTTCTGTTCATCATGTTTCCTGTGGCATAAATTTTAGGGGCTTTTCGGCCTAAACAAATTCTGTGTTAAAGATTATAATTTCATTCTTAAAAGCAAGCCAAATATTCTTCAGCTTGATTTTTATCCTAAAAATCACAAAACTTACGGGCATTAAGAAGCATTCTAATTGAAATGTCATCTCAATAAAAAGCAGGCAAAGGATTATGTGTGCCCTTAAAGAATTAAAATCACAGCTTTCTTCGGGAGACTAGGATGTCGAAGATTTATCGTGTAGCTTTCGTAGGCACAGGCGGCATTTCGCGGACACATGCCAAATATTATGTGGAAAATCCCCGTACAGAGATTGTGGCGGCTTGTGATATTGATCCCGAAAAATTGCGGGGCTTTTGTGAACAATTCAATGTTGGAAAAAGCTACGAAGATTATCGGGAATTATTGGCTCAGGAGCAGCCCGATCTCGTCAGCATCTGCACATGGCACGGCACACATGCGGAAATAAGCATTGCCGCCGCGGAGGCAGGCGTAAAAGGCATTTTGGCGGAAAAGCCTATGGGGCGTGATTTGGGAGAAGCGCGGGCGATGCTCAAGGCCGCCGAACGATACGGGGCCAAATTGGCCATCCATCATCAATTGCGCTTTGTGCCCTCCTATATGGCGGCCAAAGAAGCTATTGCGCAAGGGGCTATTGGATCGCCTGTAACATTGTTTTGGCGGACAGGCGGCGGGCTGTTGAATAATGGCTGCCATGGGATTGATTTGTTTCGTTGGCTGTTAAATGATCCAATGTGGACAGGCGTTTTTGGCCAAATAGAACGCACAACAAATCGTTATGAACGGGGGCTGCCGGCCGAAGATAAAGCTGCGGCAATCATTCGTTTTGAAGGGAATCACGAACTAGTATTGGAAGTAGATATGCTGGGCGAAGAACGCGCCAGCACTGCCTATCAAATCTGTGGGCCAGAAGGCATTATCCTAGTCAATTCCCGATTCGCGCGGATGCTGAATAGCAGCGCTCATGGCTGGCAGGAATTGCCCCTATCCGCCCAGCCGTCTCCTGTGCACGAACTGATTGCCTGGATAGAAGGCGGCCCTGAGCATCGCAATTCTGGCCGCCGCACTATAATCACAGAAGAAATTATGATGGCAATTTATGAGTCGGCGCGGCGTCGCGCTTTTATTACGCCGCCTTTTGACAAGCTCACATCGCCTTTAATAGAAATGGTGCAGGACGGTACATTAGCTGTAAATGAGCCCGCTTATGACATTCGCAGCGAAGCCGCTTTAAATTATGAACGACAACGCGGCAATATCTGAGTCTTTACAAATAATAATTTTGTTCTCAGGAGGGGAAAATTGGCAGACGCCATTACAATATGTCTCGTCGGCACTAACAACTTCGCGGCCAGCCATTTGCGTTCCATAAGACAAATGGAACAGGAAGGCTTAGCGAAACAAACATGTGCTGTTATTCGGCGGCCAGATGTATATGCGGAGGCTGTTTCTGATTATCAATCTCGAGGCGTTATTGTATATCAATCCTATGAAGAAATGCTGGCTGCGGAAAAAGGGCACACACAGCTCATTGCTTTGCCTGTGGCTATTCCGGATCATGCCGAAATGACGATTGCCGCGCTTCAAGCGGGCTACAATGTGCTTTTAGAGAAGCCGCCAGCGCCTGTTATCCAGCAGCTTGACGCTATGCTGCAAGCCGAACAACAAAGCGGAAAAATTTGCTGTGTGGGATTTCAGAATCAGTCTAAATGCACAGTGCGCGCCATAAAAAAGCTCATTTGCGAGGGCAAGCTGGGCCGTGTGCAACGCATTTATGTCATGGCTGAATGGCTCCGGGATGACGCCTATTATGCCCGCAATGCGTGGGCGGGCAAAATCATTCATCAGGGAAAATATTGCCTGGATGGAGCCGTATGTAATGCCTTAGCGCATTATTTGTTTAATGCCTTATATTGGGCTTCTGATAAATGGGGCCAGGCGGCGCAGCCTCTGTCAGTACGCGGCGAATTGTATCATGCCCATCCTATTCCCAGCGAAGATACAGCCGCCGTTTGTGTCCGCACAGATGCAAATGTAGAAATTGTGTATCTCGTTACGCTAGCGGGATGGAAATCCCGCGGGCCTTGGAGCCGTATTTTTACAGAAAAAGCCATAATAGATTGGGCTATAAGTGGCGAGGCGACAATCACATGGAAAGACGGCACAAGAGAAATTATCCCCGATGACGGCCGGCGTGAGCATGATGAAGTCTTTCGCAATTGTCTGCGTTTTTTGCAAGGCCTGGATCAAGAATTAAATTGCCCTTTAGCTATGACAAGGCCGTATGTGCTAGCCCTTAATGGCGCCTGGGAATCGGCTCAACAGCCTGCAGATATTCCTACGGAATTTGTGACAAGAGAAGCGCAGGGAAATTCTATATTTACGGGGTTAAACGGCATTAGCGATTTGCTCGATGAAGGCTATGCTGAAGGAAAAACATATAGCGATTTAGGCGCTCCCTGGGCTTTAAAAACAGAATGGATTTCCCTAAAAGGCTACAATACATTTGCGCGGGAATATCCGGAAAAGGAAAAGAACATGGGGAAATAAGGCCCCAAAATACAGCCATCAGGCTTTAATTTGTTCCGCAGGACGCTTTTTGCAACATATCAAACGCAATAATTGGCGTCCTTATTTGTATCGCATGCTCTCAAAAACAAGGAAAGAGAAAGAACATTATCACACAAATTATACAACATCAACCAACAGAAAAAAAGAAATTAAGAAATCTATGTCACATTACGTGCGCTTGTTGAATTTATCTTCGCCAGAAGAAATTGCTCGGGAAATGGCGCGTGTGGGCGTAGCTCCCGAGGGCATACGAATAATGGCCCCCAAAGCCCAGCCCATCTTCTTGCGCCTTGAAAATGTGCGCGGGAAGGCGGCAGCTGTTCTCAAACAGCTTATGCTCAGCCTGGGCGGCGAGGCCTGTGTGTCCCGGCATGTGGCCGCTTTTGATGATACGCCGCGGCCTGTCTTGCTGATAGGCGATGCGCGGCATTTTGCGCGTCTTGTGCCGAGACTGGCCAATGAGCCTTTCGGCTTGCAAGCCATTGGAAAAGAAATTGAACGTGTCTTAGCATGCCATGCCCAAACGCCGCCGCCGTTGCGTTGGCGCCATTTTGATCTGGATTTTACACGCACACGGATCATGGGCATAATTAATATGACTCCGGATTCATTTTCCGGAGACGGACTGGGGGCAAATGTCCAAGCAGCAATTCAGCAGGGCGTGGATTTTGTGGCAGCAGGGGCGGACATTTTAGATGTGGGCGGGGAATCGACGCGTCCGGGCAGCCTGGGCGTTTCGGCAGAAGAAGAGCTACAGCGCGTTCTTCCTGTCCTTGAAGGATTAGCTGCGCGCGTGGATGTGCCCATATCTATTGATTCCAGTAAGCCAGAAGTCTGTCGGCTGGCGCTTTCCGCTGGCGCGTCCATCATCAATGATGTGTATGGCCTGCGCCGGCCTGGGATGCTGGAGCTGGCGGCGGAAGCAGGCGTACCCGTCATCATTATGCATATGCAGGGCGAGCCGCGCACAATGCAGGAAAATCCCCATTACGAAGATGTTATGAAGGAAGTTTATGAGTTCTTGGCCGATCGCATCGAAGCGGCTACGGAAGCAGGCATTAAAGAAGAGCATATCATCATTGATCCAGGCTTTGGCTTTGGGAAAACACGCGAGCACAATTTAGAGCTTGTGCGCCGGCTTAGCGAATTTCGGAGTCTGGGACGTCCCATTCTCCTGGGCCCCTCTCGCAAAAGGACAATTGGCGAGATTACAGGCAAGCCTGTCGAACAACGTATCTGGGGCACAGCGGCAATGTGCGCCATTGGCGTGCTAAATGGCGCTCACATCTTGCGTGTTCATGATGTCGCGGCAATGATTGATGTGGCGCGTGTGGCTGACGCTATTGTACAACGCAACACGACAGCTTAAAATGGCAATCCAGGAATGTAAAGCCGCCTTGCGAAAAGAAATATTAGCGCGCCGTGATGCTTTGTCGCCGGCGGAACGAGAAGCGTTGAGCAAGCCTATTACAGAAGCCTTATTGGCTATGCCGGCTGTGCAAAATGCCCAAACGCTTCTTGTCTATGCTTGTTTTCGCAGCGAAGTCATGACGCACGATTTTATAGCCGAATTGTTTCGGCAGGGCAAACGGCTGCTTTTGCCGAAAGTGCATAATGCCTCACGGACATTGCAATTATATGAAATTGTGGATCGGGAGAGAGATACAGCGCCTGGCGTATGGGGCATTACGGAGCCACGGCCAGAATGTTGTCGTTTAGCCACGCCCGAGGAAATTGAATTCGCCTTGATTCCTGGCGTGGCTTTTGATATGCAAGGGCATCGTCTGGGCTATGGCGGCGGCTTTTACGATCGGCTTTTGGCGCGGCTGAAGCCGCGTATGGCGCCGGAGCAAATTGTGGCGGCGGCTTTTGAATTGCAAATTGTGCCTCATGTGCCGACAGAGGATGAGGATATATCAGTGCCGTACATCGTGACGGAAAAGCGCCTGATCAGAGCGGAACAATGAAACAGCGGGATTGCATTCGGCTTGTGAATATCAGTTTTTACGGCCATCATGGCGTGGAGGATTCGGAAAGGCGTCTAGGCGGACGTTTTGCGATGGATTTGGAATTAGTGCGTGATTTAACAGAAGCGGGCCGTACGGATGATCTGACGAAAACAGTGGACTATAAAGCCGTGTATGAGCTTGTGCGCCGCATTGAGGCGGGGCGCCATTATCAGCTTATGGAAGCTCTGGCGCATGATGTGGCGCAGGCAATTTTAGCGCAATTTGAAGTGGATGAAGTCACAGTGCGCGTGCGCAAGCAAAGCGTGCCGTTAGGAGGCCTTGTGGATCACGCGGAAGTGGAGATGACAAGGCGACGAGAATAACACAAAACTTTAAAGCGATAATTTTATTCTTTCGCGGACGCGCAAGCAGCAATTGTGCCAAACAAGATAATTAATTTTTTTGTTGTGTTTTCCTGGGAAAAATGGAGTGGACGGACGATGGCATTGACGAAAGAAGAGATCAAACAGGGGCTTCAAGAATTAGGCGTGGAGCCTGGAATGATATTAATGGTACATTCTTCCCTCTCGGCGCTGGGCTATGTAGAGGGCGGGGCCGACACTGTGATAGATGCGCTAATTGAGGCTGTCGGGCCTACGGGCACAATCTTAATGCCGGCGATGGGCAGCGCAGCCGTATTCAATGTTCATGAGACACCTTCCACAGTGGGAGCCATAACGGATCGTTTTTGGCGGCGGCCCGAAACAATACGGAGCATACATCCGACACATTCTGCCGCTGGCGTGGGGCCTAAAGCCGCCGAGATTTTAGCCGGCCACATCAATCAGCCCACAGCCATTGGCCCCGAATCGCCCTGGGGGCGCGTCGCCAAACACGAAAATGGCTATTTGCTTTTTATCGGCTGCGATCAGGATCGCAATACATTGCTGCATTTAGCCGAAGAGCTCGTAGGAAGCCCCTATTTGAATACAATTATGCGGGATTATTACGATGAGCAGGGCGTGCGGCAAACAAAAGTGCTGGAGCAATTCCCGGGCCCCCACAGGGATTTTATCCAGCTGGATCGGCTCTTTTTAGAAGCCGGGGCGATGCGGATTGGACGGATCGGCAAAGCGGTTTGTCGGCTGATGAAGGCTTCAGAAGTTCTGCGGCTGGCTGTGGAGGCTTTGCAGAAAAATCCCGCAGCCGTGCTTTGTGACAATCCGCATTGTGAGGATTGTGTGAAGCAGCGAGCGGAGATAAAACGCGCACGCCTTTTAGGCGAAGATTTTACGCTCAGCGGCTTGCTTTCAGGCATATATCCGCCTGATGAAATCGGCAATGCCCTGTGGGATATAAAAGCTGAAGGCATTGAGACGCTGGAAATTTCTTCCCAGCTTGTGCAATCCCTGGAACAGGCCGGCCCGGAAGCTTTCGCCCATTTTTGTGCGCAAATCCAGGAAGCTAACTGCCATGTGGCTGTATGGCCCTGCGCAATCAATTGGGAAGCGTCGGCGGCGGAACAGGCAGAGAAGCTGGAACAGACGCTACGGCAAGCGGAGGCGCTGGCGCCAGAATATTTCAAATTGCCGCCCTGGATAGCCAGTGAGGCAGAGATAGCGGAAAAAATGCCCCGCGCCGTGGCGGCTCTCCAGAATCTCGCTAATGTGGCCGCTCAGCATCACATTATTTTGCTCCTTGAAAATCATGCGGCCGGGCTGTGGCGAGATAGTGCCAGCTGTGCGGCTATATTGCAGGAAGTCAATCATCCGGCGGTTCGCTTTTCGTTTAATCCGCGTCATTTTGCCTATGTGGGGGAGAATCCTTTTTTGAAGACATGGACGCGCGGGAAATTAAAGCGCTATACAGTGCAATTGATGTTGGCGGATGGCTGCCGGCGGCCAGGCTGGCCAGCGGAGACAGTGCCCGGCCGCGGCCAAGGAGAAGTCAAGGAGCTTATATCCATTTTACGCTGCCGCTCCTTTGACGGCTTATTGACGCTGATGGGAGGACATGGCTTTAGCTTTTCTGAGGCGGCGACGGCTTTTTGGAGGCTTTTGGACACAATGTAACGGCTGGCGAAAAGAAACAAATTCGGGCCGCGGCGAAAAAATCTGGGCAGGGCTATTGCTAAAAAAGCAGGAATCGGGAAAAATTAGGGAGAAACGACTGTACAAAGCAGGCTTTAATCTTTTGGGGAAGAAAAATAAAATAAGCAGTTTGCTGAATCATTCTCAATCAGCAGGCGGCGGCGCCTGTGTGTGAAGCAGGAGGAGTTGAAGCCCGTGGACGAACAGCTCAGGCGGCAAATAACGCGCATCATTTTGGCGGGATTAGCCCTGTGTCTGATTATTTATGCCAGTGGGCGGCGAGGAGAAATCAATCGTTTACGCCATCAAATTGCATACGGCTCTCCCGTGCAGCGCCTGGCGGCCGTA
Organism: uncultured Armatimonadia bacterium; assembly: GCA_964622325.1. GTDB lineage: Bacteria > Armatimonadota > Zipacnadia > Zipacnadales > UBA11051 > JAJFUB01. The sequence continues at coordinate 89,116 of CAZUOJ010000001.1, read as the reverse complement.
AATCGGCTTATTGAGACGCAAAAACTGCAGGAGGCCGTGGCGAATCAGCCCCGCTGGATCCAGGATTATGTCGTGGAAGCCGTGAGCTTTATTGGCACCGAAAAAGCTCTGTTTCAGCTTATGAGCTGCTGGACAGTAGTGGATGCGCCTGTGCAGCCGCGCATTCAGGCTGTTGTCGCTCGTTTTGGGGCCTTAGCCATTCCGCCGCTTGTGGAGGCGTTGACAGACAAAGATGCGGCCGTGCGGGCAGGCGCTCCGGGCGTGCTGACAGCGATTGGCGAACCGACAATCCCCTATTTGCTGCCTCTGATGGGCGCCTGGGATGATTACATTCGCACTGGCGTGGCGACAGTATTTGGAGGGATTGGCAAGCCCGTGACGCATGAGCTTGTAAAAATCATTCAGCGCGGCGAGCCACGGCCGGGCCAAGAGCCGGCTGAATATAATCGTGAACGGGATTGCGCCATTACATCACTGCTCAATATGAAAATCAACGCCGTCGAGGCGATAACGAAGGAGCTATTAGTTTATAAATCGCCCGATGTGCGGGGGCAAGCGGCGACAATGCTGGGCACAATCGGGGCCGGACTCAAGCCAGAAGAGGCGCCGCAAGTTGTGGGGCCACTAGTGGCCGCGACGAAGGATCCGGATTGGGGCGTTCGCCGGAAGGCGACGGCGGCCATTGGCGCTCTGGGAGCCCTAGCGCTTCTGCACAATGCCACGCCTGTATTAATGGCGCGTCTGGACGATGCGCATATGGGCGTGCGGCAAGCGGCAGCGGAAGCCCTGGGGAAAGTCCTTGGCGCCGATGTGCGCGAGGCTGCGGCCAAATTAGCAACGCCGCCGGCCCCAGCAACGCCCGCAACGCCGGCTACAGCCACGGGCGCAACAGGCGCGGCCGCCCCCGCTGCCCCGCCCCCGCCTGATCCCAAAACCTATAAGATTGCGGAAGCCAAGGCTGCGGCGGAGAAAATGGCGGCGATGCTTATAGCGAATGTCTCGGGCGCCTCGCGGGAGATTTCGACGGCGCTGATTCGTATCGGCGCTCTATCCGTGCCGCCGCTGAAGCCGGCTCTGGCTTCGCCGAATCCGGAAGTGCGTTTGTTAGCCACGCAAACAGTGGCCCAAATTGGCGGGCCGGAAGCCATTGTGTTTTTGGCGGCAGCGTTGCGCGATCCGGGGTCGCCTGAAGTGCGGCAAGTGGCGTCTGATGCCCTGCGCAATGCTTCCGTGTCTTCGCTCGTGGCGGCGGCGCAACAAGTGCTTCCGGCCTTAGCCGCGGCTTTGACGGATGATAAATGGCAAGTGTATTATGCGGCGCGGGATGCGTTGGCCAAAATCGGCGCGCCCGCAGTGCCGACACTGCTGAAGGCGCTGGCGCATCCGCAAGTGCGTGTGGGGCATATGGCGCAGATGGCGCTTACACGCATTGGCGCGCCCGCCGTGCCTGGGCTTGTGCAAAGCCTGCTTTCAGGGAATGAACAAGTACGGAATTGGGCCAGCATTGCGTTAGGCGAAATTGGCGAGCCCGCCGTGGAGCCGCTCAGCCATCTGCTGGCTAATCCTGCCGCCCCTGCTGCCGCCCGCGCCAGCGCCGCCCGAGCATTGGGCGCGACGGGGATGGCGAGTGCGCTTCCGCCCCTGCAAAAAGCGGCTGAGGCGCCTGAGGCTATTGTGCGCATCGCCGCCCTGCGCGCCCTGGCGCGCTTGGGCTATGCGGAGGCGACGGCGAATCTTGTGGCTGGCCTGCAGGATGCGCAAAGAGAAGTACGCGATGTGGCGCTGGCTTTGCTCAAAAATTGGCGAATGGATCCCGTGCAAAAATTGTTGCAAGAGCTTTTGCACAAAGAGGATACAGATGCCAAGCGCCGGGCCGCCATTGCGCTAGTGTTCCAGACAGCCAGCATCACAAATCAATTGCTGCGAGAGGTGGCCGCGGGCAGCGAAGCGGCACAACAGCAGCTCCAGCAATCCTTGCAGCCTGTGCTTGTGGAGGCGGCGCTGGATAACGCCGCGCCCCGCAATGTGCGCACAGATGCTTTGATAGCGCTGGGCTTTGTGGCGAATGAACAAGCGATTGACAAAATCAAGGCTTTGCTGCAGCCGGGCGAACCCTTGGCGTTGCCCGCCGCCAAGGCCATTGCCATGATAGGCGTGCGGCGGGCGGCGATGCTGGGCGAAGGCGTGCAGAAGAAGATGGGCCAGGCCGGCGAAATGCTCATCTCATTAGTCACATCAGCGACCACTGATCCGCAATTGCGGCTGGCAGCGGCGACGGCGCTGGCCAATATGCAGGACATTCCCGTGGACAGTCTGATTGAACAACTGGATTCTCCGGATGAGCAGACGCGCGTGTGGGCCGCGGCGATATTGGCGGCCATCGGAAAGCCCGCTACGGAAAAGGCGCTGCGCGCCCGCGGCGAAGCCAAACGAAGCCTGAATCAACGACAATGGCTGGCGTCTACATTGCAAATTATTGGGGATGCAATGGCGCTGCAATTGATGAAACATCTGCCCGAGCCGGAGCGGCCGCAGCCCTCGCAAGTACAGGCCATTGAAGAAAAACTGGAGTTGATTCGCCAGGCGCAAGCGAGCTAGGCGGATGAACTCCCCTATTGGCATTCAGATTTGAGGCCTATTCAGGGACATACAGGCCGGGCAACTCCGTGCCTGAGACGAAAAAGCATAATTTTTGTGAGCTGATGCGTGTGAGCAAGAGAACCATTAAAGTCCTCGTCGTCATTGTTGTCATCATCGTGGCCGCGTATGTGATTAGCTGGATAAGCGCCGTACGCCGCACCAGCAAACATTTAGCCGATCTGGCGAGCCAGGAGCCGGATAAAGTGATGGAGGCGCTGGCCGCGTTGCGCGAGCGCGGCGGCGCCATCGGGCCTCAACTGGCGCAAATGGTGCGGATGGGACAAGGAGAGGCAGCGGCCCGGGCGGCCTGGCTTCTGGGGATGACGGGCAATAAAAAATTCGCCGCCGATCTTATTGCCGCTTTGCAATCTCCGGATCCTGTACTGCGGATTGCAGCGATGCAGGCTTTGGGGCAATTGCGCTATAAGGAGGCCGTCCAGCCGATCGCGGCCATTCTGGGCAAAAAAGAAGAAAAGAATGAAATTCGGGTGGCGGCAGCTTATGCATTAGGGGCGATTGGGGATCCGGGCGGCGCTTCCGCGCTTATCAATGCTCTGGCGGAGCGGCCAGCGCCAGCGGCGACGGCGCCCGCAGCGGAGAATGCCGCCCCTGGCACAACAGCAGCTGCGCCTGCCCCGCCTCCTGATACGACAATTCCCGTACGGATTGCGGCGGCGCGGGCGCTCGGGCATCTGGGAGACAAAGCCGGCATTGATGCCCTCGTGACAGCTTTAGGGGAGGCTGAGCCGGACGCGGAAGTGCGTGTGGCCGCCGCCTATGCTTTGGGCGACGCCGCCAGCTCGCCGAACATTGACGAAAGCGCCATGAGCAAGGCCATTAACGGGCTGCTGGAGGGCTTACAGGACAAAGTGGGGGATGTGCGGATTGCCTGTATTTATGCCCTGGGCAAGACGCGCCCTTCAGCGGATTTGTTGCCACGAGTCACGGAAGCCATCCAGAAAGCCAAGATGGACGATCATTTCTGGGCACGAGCCGCCGCTTCTGAAGCAGTCCGACTGCTGCGTTTGCCCGATTAATGATTTTTCAGTATCAGTATAAGGATTATGGGGAGGCTTTTTATGCGCAAGACAATTTTAAGCGGGGCGCTTTTTGCCTTGGCTATCATTTTAAACGGCTGCACGATTGATCCGCTGGAACGGCTGAGCGAAGACATAAAATCGCAGGATGTGGAGACACGTCGCGCCGCCGTGCTGGCGTTAGCAAATCTGGAGGATGAGCGTACAATTGAATTGTTAGTGGATGTGCTGCAAGGGGATGACGAGTTGTATGATATGGCGGGAGTGGCGCTTGTCAAAAAGGGACGCGAAGTGAACGAGCCGGATCCCAAAAAGCCCAATCCCGTCGTGGATGAAGTGGCGAAAGTGCTGAATAATGCCCATCTTGCGGAGCCCTTCCGAGGACGGGCGGCGTGGGTGCTGGGCGAAATTGGGGATCGCCGTGCTATTCCAGCCCTGCAAACAGCGCAGGGGGGCGCGAAAGTGGGCGAAAAGCCAGCGTTAGTGGTGCGCGAGATGGCTAAACAGGCGCTGGAAAAATTAGGCTTTTATTCTGTGGGCCGGCCTTTTGATATCCCGATGGGCGATTTGCAAGGGCCGCGGGAAGTGCTGCCCGAGCCGCCGCCACTGGCGTCTGTATAAAAATAGATTTCGGTTCGTACAAGCAAATTTGACAGATCCGCCTCACAGAGCGGAGCGAAATAGCTTTTCGGATTTATATAGAAAAAAAGACAATAAAGGGGCAACGCTTTATTACCTCGAGCGCCTGTTCTAAATCTCTTCGTACAGAAAAAAGTAAATTGCATAACGCCTTCTGGGAGTTTGCAGGAGGCGTTTTTCTTTTGGCCATTGTTTGTTATAATAAATTCGGGGGGCTCATCCTGAAAATCGAAGAGGATATTCAGAGGGACAAAAACGAAAGCTTTAGCCTCTTTATAAGGAGATTAACGATGAGCTTTTCACAAAAGCCCTTTACAGAATGTGTGCAGCGCCTTCAGGAAATGCAGCGAAAAATCAATCAATGTCCGTCTGTGAAACATTTGCGCCGGGCAGGCGTGGAATTGCTGCTTGCGGCGCGGGCGGGGCTGGATGAGGCGATAAAATTGCTGGAGCCTAAATCCGACTCCACTCCCTCTCAATCTTCATAGCTGCGAAATGAGCTTCGCGCGATAAAGAAAGTTTATAACGCTGTGATCGATTCGCATGCCCATCTGAATGATCCTAGCTTTGCGCCCGACCGGGAGGATGTTTTGCGCCGAGCGCGTTTGCAAGGCCTGCAGGCTTGCGTTGTCGTCGGCTACAATTTGCCTTCTAGCCGCGTCGCCTGTCAATTAGCGGAAAAAGAGCCGGATTTATGGGCAAGCGTCGGCGTGCATCCCCATGAGGCAGAAGATGTGACGCCTGAGGTGCTGCAAGAAATCCGCCAGATAGCGGCGCATCATCGTGTCGTGGCCCTTGGCGAAACGGGCCTGGATTATTATCGGAATTTGTCGCCGCCAGAGAAACAACGGGAGGCGTTCATTGCTTTCATTGCTCTGGCGGCGGAATTGGCCTTGCCCTTGATTGTGCATTGCCGAGAGGCGCAAGACGAATGTTTGGCCTTGCTGGATAAGCATCTGCGGGCGGAACAAAAAATCATTATGCATTGCTTTTCAGGAGGCTGGGAATTTGCGTGCGAATGTGTCCAGCGGGGCTTTTATCTGGGGCTGGCAGGGCCGATCACATATCCGAAGGCCTTTGCCCTGCGTAAAATTGCGGCGGAAATGCCGCTGGAGCAGCTGCTTATAGAGACAGATTGTCCGTGGCTGCCTCCGCAGCCACATCGGGGGGAGCGCAATGAGCCGGCGTATTTGCGTTATGTGGCGGAAGCCGTTGCCCAGGCACGTGGCACATCCTGGGAAGCCATTGCCCGGCAAACAGCCGAAAATGCACGTCGCATATTTGGCTGGAACGGAATCTAGCTATCAATTTGCGTGGCGTAAATTAATTTCTTTTGCTTCTGCTAGGAGCGCTCATGATTGCCGCCATTATCCAGGCGCGAATGAATGCCCAACGGCTGCCCAACAAACCTATAGTTCCTCTGGCTGGCCACACGCTTTTGGGCTGGACAATTTTAGCCGCTCAAGCCAGCCGGCTTGTGGATCGCATTATTGTCGCCACAACCGTAAATCCCGACGATGATCTAATCGAAGAGCTCGCCCGCCAATACGGCGCAGACGTTTTTCGCGGCAGCGAAGAGGATGTGCTGGATCGCTATTTGCAATGCGCCAAACATTTTGAAGTAGATGTGATTGTGCGCATTTCGGGCGATTCGCCGATGTGGTGCCCCTGGCTCAGCGATTTTATTGTGGCGCAACATCTCGCCGCGGGCGTGGATTATGCCGCCAATTGCATTCGGGATGTCTTCCCTTTGGGCGTGCAAAGCGAAGTTTTTACAACAAAAGCGCTGGCGGCCAGCGTTCCCCTGGCCAATCGTCCCAGCGATCATGAACATGTGACTCCCGCCCTGCGGCGGCATTATCCGCGCTTTTCCGCGTTGTCTGTTCTGGCGCCTGCCCCCCTCTATCGGCCGCAATATCGTATTTGCGTGGATGATCAGGATGATTTAGCAGTTGTGCGCGAGCTATTTGCCCGGCTGCCTCATCCGCCTTTTATGCCGCCGGATTTGCTGGATATATGCCGGGAACTGGACGCCAATGCGGAATTGCGGGAGCGGAATGCCTTAACACAACAAAAATATCGTACGGGCAAAGATATTCAGCAGTCCGTGCCTTCTATCGTCTTTCCGCTGAGCTATCGCGACGAATTTTATCAGCAGCTCCAGGCCCAAGAAGCCTGATTAGCCCGTACACTTTCTTGGCCTTCAATTTCTCCTCTAGCCTATCTTTGTCGGCGTTCCTGATTGTATTGCCATATGCCTGTCTAGCCTTGACAGTGTGCTGAGGGCTCCGAAGCATTTTAATAGCCTGTAGCCCGCTTTTTGACGGCCACATAGCCCTTGCCGCGCCATTGCAGATCAATTTCGCCGACCCACTCGGAGGCCGGGGGGCCTACGGCAACTGTCACTTTCGTCCAATCCACATTGTGGCGGATAATTTTGGCGACCCAGCCCTTCTCACAATAGCTTAACGCGGCTCGTATAGCTGCATTTTTAGAGGGCCGCGGGCCTGAAGACGCAGGCGATGTTGTTTTGGGCGCGGCGGGAGCTGTGGCGTTCGGGGACGCGCTGGAGGGAGCCTGGGGGCGCGTGTCCGCTTTGGGAGCTGTTGGGAGCGCAGGAGCGGGCTTTGTGTCTGTCTTGGGGCCCGGCGGAAGAGGAATTTCTTTTTCCAGGGATTTGAGACGCTCGGGCGCTTCCTTAAACGCAAAATAGCCCACGCCCACAATCGCCCCGACAATCACAAGCAACAGAATTAAACAGCCACAGCCTAAAATGAGCCACAGCCAGGGGAAGCGGCGCCTGCCTGGCGGCGGGGCGCTAGCCATCCCGGGCGAGGAGGGCGGCACAAATGGCGGCATTGTGGATGGAGGCGGCGGGGGCTGACTCCGCACAAGCCAGGCTTCGTTTCCTGCTAAAATCGCCTTTGTTCGCATTTCGTTTCGCTCCGTTAAATTGATCATGAGCTTATTTTCGCCGCGAGAATTTCCATTCCTTTAAGCCATTAAGCCAAAAGGAATATAATGGGGGAAATAGAAACAATATAAAACGCCTGCACAGGAGGCTGTATGACGCAATTTACGCTGCGAGCGCCCCATGAAATCATTTTTGGGCAGGGCGCCCATCTAGAGCTGGGGAAGCTTGTGGAGCCTCTGGGAAAACGCCCTTTACTGATTACAGGCCGCAGCGCTGTGAGTCAAAAGCGCGCGGCGTGTTTTGTGAGTCTGCTGGCGGCCAGGGGCTTGCAGGCGGCCGTGTTTGCCGATGTGGAGCCCGAGCCTTCTTTAGAGACAGTAGAACGCGCCCGGCAAGCTTATCATGCCCATCAGGCGGATGTCATTATCGCTGTGGGCGGAGGCAGCGCTATTGATGTCGGCAAAGCCGCGGGCGCGCTGGCGTTTGCCCCAGAGTCTGTGGCACATATCTTTTCCACAGGGGCGACGCTCAACAAGCCGGGCGTCCCGATTTTCGCTCTGCCCACTACAGCCGGAACAGGGGCGGAAGTCACGCCCAATGCTGTGCTCTCTGATCCGGCCCAAAAACAAAAGGCAAGCATTCGCGGCCTGGCACTCTTGCCGTGTATGGCCATTGTGGATCCGGAATTGACATGGGAGCTGCCGCGGGAACAGACAATTTATTCTGGCTTAGATGCCCTGACACAGGCGATTGAGTCCTACACTTCAACAGGCGCGAATGTCGTGAGCGATATGTGGGCCGCGGAGGCCGTAGCGCGAATTGCGCGTTCTATTCGGCGCGTGGCTGCCGACGGCTCGGATACAGCCGCCCGGGAAGATATGGCATTGGGGAGCCTGCTGGCGGGCCTGGCGCTGGCCAGCGCCCGCCTGGGGCTTGTCCATGGGCTGGCCCATCCTTTAGGAGCACTGTATCATTTGGCGCACGGGCGCGTGTGCGGCTGGCTGTTGCCCTATGTGATGCGTTTCAATTTGCCGGCGGCGGAGAAGCGTTATGCCGAATTAGCCGCCCGAATAGGCCTGCCGCCAGATGGCGCCGCACTTGTGGAATGGGCGGAACAATTAACGCAAGAATTAGGCGTAAGCGGCTCCTGGAAAAATGTGGGCTTGCGGGAAGAAGATTTCGCGCAGATTATTTCTGTAGCTGCGGGCGCAGGCTCCAGCCAACACAATCCACGGCCTGTGACGGAAGAAAGCTTATATGAGCTTTTGAAGCAACTGCTTTAATTAATTTTCACACAGGAGGGCTGCGGGATGGAATTGATAAACGAACAGGAGCGCGAATTTCGCTTTGGCGATTCAGGCCCCAAATATCTGTTTCGGGGGCCCAGATTTGAATGGGGCCTCATTGTCCTCAAGCCCGGGCAGCAATTGGGGCGGCATTGCCATCAGGAAGTGGAAGAGCATTTTTATGTCCATGCCGGCACGCCGAAAATGGAAGCGGATAATCAAGAATTGCGCCTGCAGCCAGGCGATGTGATGCGGCTGGAAGCTCCGGAATGCCACAATATCATCAATGACACACAGCAAGATATTCGGCTAGTGTTTATCAAATGCCCCTATCTGCCCAACGACAAAATAGATATGTAAGCATAACGATTGCGGAGACGCAAATGAAAAATCGTCTCTAAAGCTAAGCCTGTTGTTTCCCGCCGCTGAGGCTCGCTTTCTGTGCGGGGAAGACAGCCTTGGGGGACGCCGCTAGAAGCAAATTTCTGGCCGCTTGGCGAAGCATTACGCTTCTTTTGCTTTTGCCTGTTTTTCTAATTTTTCTTCCAGCTCCGCCATACGCTGTTCTAATTTGCTGGCGCGCAGGGCATTTGTCAAATCGCCGCGTGTGCGTTCAATTAATCCCCGCGCCGCATCCGAACGGCTGCGCAGCCCCTGCGAAATTGCGTTGGGATAATCAAAGCTCAAAATCACATGATAAATGCTGTCCATCGCCTCCAGATAGGCTTCAGCCTCTGAAGGCCTGTCCAGCCGAATTAAATCCAGCACATGACGGCGCAATTCGCCGACAATTTCCGCCAGGCCATTAATCCAGGCCATGGGATTGACGCCCAGCGCCTCGGGCGCTGGCAAAGGGGCCTGTGTCAGGGCTGCCAGCACCAGCGCGGCTTCGCAATATTCCTTTTCCGCGTCATGAATGAAGCCGCCGTAACGCAATTCTGGAGCCTGGGCAACTGCCGCCAGCATCTGCTCCGTCAATTTCCGCGCTTCGGCTAATTGTTCGTATGCTGCGGCAATGTGCTGGCGATGCGCTTCCTTAATGGCTACGGAAGCGGCCCGGATGACTTGTCGGGACAAAACATACGCTTCTTCCCGGGCTTTATCTAAAGCATCAAAATAAGCCCGCAATTGTTCGGCGATTTCCTCTAAATGCTCTAACATTACATGCCTCAATGTGTGTGGATTACGCTTTGACAAACATTTTTTGCGCCAGCTCCGCGCCGGATTGCAATGCCTGGATGTTCAAGGGGAGATATTTATGATGCCTTTCGGGGAGCACATCCGGCAGAGCTTTTTCCAGCGCAGCTAAGGGCACAACATCTGTCAGGGCCACAAAGGCGCCCAGCATAATCATATTGGCTACGCGCTCATTGCCCAGGGCGATTGCCTTTTCCAGCGCGGGAATGCCAAATGTCGTTATGTCTTGGCGGGGAATCTGCCGCACAAGCGTCGCATTCACAAAAGCTCTGCCCCCCGGCTTTAAATGCGCAATATGAGCATCAACAGAATATTGATCCATCAGGAGCATCATCGCCGGGCGGCCAGAAATGGGGCTGCCTACAGCCCCATCGGAAATGACAACCGTACATGTCGTCGAGCCGCCCCGTACTTCCGGGCTGTAAATAGGAAAATAGGAAACTTGGAGCTTTTCTTCATTGGCCGCCTGGGCGAGCAATTGCCCGATCAAAAGCACGCCCTGGCCGCCTGTGCCTGCCATAAACACTTCATGACGCATTTGTCTGCTCCTCATGTTGCCAATCCCGAAATACGCCCAAAGGATATACAGGAAGCATATGTTCGCGCAGCCATTCCGCGGCTTCCAGGGGGGAGCACTGCCACCATGTGGGGCATGTACTGACTAATTCCACTAGCGAAAAGCCGCGGCCCGCGATTTGTGTCTCAAAGGCGCGGCGTATGCAGCGCTTCGCTTGCCGCACATTAGGAGGATCAATCATCGTGGCCCGCGCTAGATAAGCCACGCCGGGCAGGGATTGTAACAGCTCACATATTTGCATGGGCAATCCATTGCGCCGCGCCTCGCGCCCCTCAGGCGTCGTTGTTGTTTTTTGGCCCAACAGCGTCGTGGGCGCCATCTGGCCCTGTGTCATGCCAAAAACGGCATTGTTGATAAAGATGATTGTGATATTTTCGGCGCGGCTAGCAGCGTGGATGAGATTGCCCAAGCCGATAGCCGCCAGATCGCCATCCCCCTGATATGTGAATACAATATTGTCCGGACAGACACGCTTTAAGCCTGTCGCCACCGCAGGCGCCCGCCCATGAGCTGCCTGTAGCGCATCCAGATTAAAATATTCATACGCATACACAGAACAGCCCACACTCGCGATCACAATTGTTCGTTCGCCGATGCCTAATTCGTCAATGACTTCCGCCACAAGTCTGTGGGCTGTGCCATGCGTACAGCCCGGACAATAACGCATTTTGACATCATATAAGCATTGTGGCCGTTCATAGATGATTTGTTGAGAGATTGTTTCCGTGGATGGCGTCAACATGGCTTAATCCTTCATCAAGGCGAATAATTTCTCCAGCACTTCCTCGGGCGTCAAGAATTTTCCCCCCGTCCGCGAGACTAATTCTACAGGGCAGCGTCCCTCCACGGCCAGCCGAACATCCTGCACAAATTGCCCCATTGACATTTCAGCGACCAGAATTTTCTTCACGCGTTCAGCCCATTGCCGCAACGGGGCTTCGGGAAAGGGAACGAGGCTAATGGGCCGAAACAAACGGGCCTTACAGCCTGCTTCGCTTGCCCAATCAACGACTGTCTCGCAGACGCGCGCACTGATGCCATAAGCACACAGGAGAATGTCTGGCTCCTCGTGGCCATATTCGCGCCAGACGACTTCTTTTGCTGCGGCTTCAGCATAACGCTGAAAAATGCGGCGATTGACAGCCTCCAGCTCATCTAAATCCACATATAACGAATTGATGAGCCGGCGGGGACGGCCGCTGCGCAAGCCGCCCACATTCCAATCACATTCCGGCATAGGCTTATCTTCCCAGGGCGCGAGCTCGCACGGCTCTTGCATCTGGCCCAAAATGCCATCAGCTAAAATCGTTACAGGCGTACGATAGCGAAAAGCAATATCAAACGCCTTAGCTGTCCAGTCGTGTAGCTCTTGTACGCTATAAGGCGCAAAGCTCAATCCAGCCCCATCGCCATGTCCCCCGCCTCGTGTCGTAAGGAAATAATCGCTTTGCGCCGGGCCAATGTTGCCCAGCCCCGGGCCGCCCCGCGCAATATTCACAATCACACAGGGCAATTCAGCGCCAATCAGATAGGAAATGCCTTCTTGCATCAGGGCAATGCCCGGGCCAGATGAACTTGTCATAACACGGGCGCCGGCTGCAGCGGCTCCAAAACACATATTGATGGCAGCTGTTTCGCTTTCCGCCTGCAAATACACGCCGCCCACTTTAGGCAAATGAGCGGCCATAAATTCCGGAATTTGATTTTGCGGCGTAATCGGATAGCCAAAAAAATAGCGACAGCCGCCGGCAATTGCGCCCCAAGCACAGGCCTCATTGCCACAAATGAGGACTTTTTTGCTCATGGCGCGGCCTCCTTTTGGGCCTCAGCCTGTCCGGCCTCTGCCTTCTCCCTTATCCGATATATGGAAAAACAAATATCCGGGCACATCACGGCACAAATTCCACAGCCTGTACATTTTTCGGGATGATTTTGTTTCACAGGGCGATAGCCGGCTTCATTCAGCTCCTCAGACAACTCTAACAGCTTTTGGGGGCAAAAAACAATACAAAGGCCACAAGCCTTGCATCGTTCTTTTTGTATCACTAACTTAATCATGTTTCCCTTCCTGATTTCTTATCCTGTTGCCTCTGCCCTCATTTAAGATTGAGGAAAGCAGCGTCTTGTTAGCTTGCCCGGCGGGCAGCAGCTTGTTGCAAGAGCTGGCGCGCGTGCAGCCGAGCTGCCTCATCATGTGCGTCCGCGCCAAACATCCTTATCAATTCATCAATCCGTTCCTCGGCGCTTAATTCTTTGACTTTTATAATTGTACGGCCCTTGTGGACAGTTTTGCTGACTTGCAAATGATGATCCGCTAGGCCAGCAATCTGGGGCAGATGTGTGACGCACAGCACTTGCGCTTGTTGCGCCAGATCGGCCAGCTTTTCCGCCACGCGATGCGCAACATGGCCTCCTATGCCCGCATCAATTTCATCAAAAATAATTGTGGGAATTTCCCCTCGCTTGGAGCAAAGGGATTTAAACGCCAGCATGATGCGGGATAATTCGCCGCCGGAAGCAATTTTAGCCAGGGGACGCAATTCTTCGCCTTCATTCGCACAAAACATAAATTGCGCTTCTTCAAATCCGCGAGCCCCTAAGGCTACGGACTCAGATCCATCGGGCAAGCTTATAGCATCCGCAGGCGGCACAAAAGCCACATCGAATTGGGCGGCCGGCATCCCCAATGTCTGTAAAATATCCACAACATCGTGCGACAACTTTTGGGCTAATTTATGCCGCGCCTCCGAAAGCTTTTTGCCCGCTTGTAACGCTAGGGCAGCAGCTTGCGCTCGCTCCTTTAACAACGCCTCTTCCTGTGCCTCAAAGTTTTCAATTGTCGCTAGCTCTTCCTCCGCCCGCTTCAGATAGCATAACACATCTGCGATTGTGTCGCCATATTTCCGTTTTAGGCGCGCCAAAAGTGCCAAGCGTTGTTCAATTTCCTCTAAACACTGTGGATTGACATCCAGATTGTTTCGATATTCATGCAATACGTGTTCGGCTTCAGCGGCTATTGTCGCAGCTGTTTCCATTTCTTCGGCTGTAGCGCCAAGAGAGGAATCTATTTCGGCCAGACGCCGTAGCTGGGACGCGGCCTGGGCTAGCAATGTGACAGCGCCAGGCAATTCTTCTGTGCCGCCCAGAGAAGCCAAAGCTTCTTCTGTTCGTTCGCGCAGCTGCTCTATACTAAGAAGGCGCTGGCGTTCGGCTAACAATTCCTCTTCTTCTCCAGGCTGTAATTGTGCCTCTTTGATTTCCTGAATTTGAAAGCGCAACATATCCAGCCGTTGTGCTCGTTCGCGGGCTTGCTGGCGCAGCGTGGCAAGCTGCCGCTGCACGCTTATGAAGGCATTATAAAATTGTTCATATTCACGCCGCATTGCTAAATGGGCCGGGCCGCCATAATTGTCCAGAAATTCCAGATGATTCTCTGGATGAATCAAGGCTTGATGCTCGTGTTGGCCATGAATATCCACAAGATGGCGACTGATATTTTGCAGGAGGCTTAATGTGACGGGACGCCCATTGATTCGACATTGACTGCGGCCTGCCGCTATTTGTCGGGACAAAATGAGGAGATTATCTGCATCTACATCCAGCCCAGCGTCTTGCGCAGCCTGTCGGGCCGCGGGACAATCTTCTAATGAAAAGACAGCATCTATTGTGGCCATCTGCGTCCCACTGCGGATTACTTCGCTGGAAACACGCTCCCCCAATGCAGTGCTAAGCGCATCCACAAGGATGGATTTGCCGGCGCCCGTTTCTCCTGTGAGCACTGAAAAGCCGGGATAAAAGGAAACTGTGAGCTCATCTATTAAGGCAAAACTTTTAATGGAAAGAGCCACAAGCACTTTCCTGCTCCGTCATCAGTCGTAAAGCCATAACAGGCTATTAAATGTATTTAAGATGGGAAAATTTTCAGCGTTCCATCCCCCATTTCAATTTTTCTCGTAGACGATGATAAAAATGTCCTGGCGTCAATTGCACTAATAAAGCATCTTGCGGCGCCCGCGTAATGTGTATATGTTCGTCTTCATTTAGCAGCCCCAATTGTGCGCCATCAACAAAAATAGCGGCTTGCGGATCGGCCTTGCCATCCCCAATCAATTGGATATCGATTGTGACATCGCTGGGCACTAATAGCGGCCGCGAATACAATGTATGAGGGCAAATCGGCGTCAACACGATGGCTTCCATCCGCGCATCCACAATAGGCCCGCCCGCCGAAAGATTATACGCAGTGGAGCCTGTGGCTGTAGCAATAATCAAGCCATCTGCAGGAAATGTGGCGATATAATCTCCATCTAAAAATGTCCGCAGCCGTACAATACGCCCATATGTTGATTTAGCTACGACAATATCGTTGAGCGCCCAGGGCGTGCTATGAGGGCCCTGCGTTTTTAACATGACACGGCGTTCAAGCGTAAAATCGCCCGCCAGGAGCTGATCGACGCGGCGCAGAAGCTCATGTGGATCTTCTGCGGCCAAAAAGCCGAAGCTCCCCATATCCACGCCCAAAAGAGGCGTGCCCTGCGGAGCAGCTTCATGAGCAGCGACAAGAAGCGTGCCATCTCCGCCTAAAACAATCATGAGATCCGTTTGCGCGCAATCGCTTAATGAGGCAAAAGGCCCCGGCAGCAGCCCATTGCCCTGGATGGCCTCCTCAAACACACATGCGCAGCCCCGCTTCTGCAATTGCGCAGCTAATTGATTGGCTATCTCAATCGCTCTTGGGCGATGAGGCGCAACAACAATGCCAACACGCTGAATGCGACGCAATGTATCCGACATATACTTCCTTAATAAACAAGACTCAGCTTCCCATGTTTGGCTTCAAAAACGACTGTGAAATCCAATAATCGACATGTTTATTATCCTGATGCTTTCGGCGTTGATGTTGCCGGAGCGCTTTCTAAACGTTGCAAATTTTTCTGGGCTGGCTCAAATTGCGGCTCGATTTGGAGCGTGCGCTGATATTGGGCTCTGGCTTCCTCCAGCCGGCCTCGATGCTCCAATACAACGCCTAAATTATTCGCCGCCGGCGCGAATTTAGGATTAGCCTGCAAAGCTTTCCGGAAATGCGTTTCTGCCATATCTAGTTTGCCTTGTGCCAGATAAATCAAGCCCACATTATTTAAGATTTGCGGATTATTCGGCTCCAACTGCAGGCTCCGCAAATACGCAGATAAGGCTTCGGGAAATTTTTGGCGCTCATAATAGGCATTCCCCAAGCCATTAAAAACGGCAGCTTCATTGGGAAATCGTTTAGCAGCCTGCTGCCATTGGGCGAATGCCTCTTCTTTTTTTCCCGCCGCTTCCAAAGCTAAAGCCCAATTGATATGGGCCCAGGAAAATGCTTCATCGGCTTGAGCCGCTCGCTCAAAAAGCTGCAAAGATTCAGCAAGACGCTCCTGCTTGAATGCCAGGCTGCCCAGATTATTCAAAGCCATCGCGTCTTCTGGCTTCAATTCTAAAGCTTTGCGATAAGCGGCTTCCGCTGCCGGCACATCTCCCAGCGCTTCATATATCAGCCCTTGATTATAATAAGTTGCAAAGGAGCGCGGAGCAAGCGTTTCGGCCTGTTTTAATTCTTGTAACGCTTCGGGAAATTGCCTTAAATGATACAAAGCTATGCCACGGCCGATATGCGCTTCCGCATTTTGCGAATCGTGTTGGAGCGCCTGTTCGTAATATTCTTTTGCCTTGTCATAGCGAGCAATTTTTAAATACAGAGCCCCTAAAATGAGCAATAAATGTTTTTCTTGGGGGCGCAAACGATAGGCAGCTTCATAATGCGCAATTGCCTTCTCCGCCTCTCCTATTTTCTGCAAAGCCGCGCCAAATTGTACACGAGCCTCATAATCATTTGGATTTATCTTGAGCGCGCGTGAAAAGGCATTCCATGCCTTTTCATCGCGTCCCTGACGCATATAAAGATTGGCTAAATTAAAATGCGGATCAAAATAATCTGCCTTTAAAGCAATCGCCTTTTGATAACACGCTTCCGCCTCGCTCAGGCGTCCCTGCGCCAAATATACATTTCCTAAATTGTTATGGGCAATGGCATAACGCGGCAGGGCCATCAAACATTTTTTTAAAGTTGCCTCTGCTTGCGAGAGCTGGCCTAGCTGCAAATATGTTGTGCCGAGCCAGCACAGCAAGACAGGATTATTGGGGCTGGCTTTGAGCGCCTGTTCAAAATGCTTGAGCGCTTGTTCCATCTGGCCGGAAGCGTAGGCTTTCATGCCCAGCTCCATTTCTGAGGGGAGGGGCTGCGCTCCGGCAATATGCGAAAATAGTATGATGAGCCCGGCAAGCGGCATTAAACGCGTCGTCATTATGCTTTCTCCTGTAAATCGCTTTCGCTATTGATGGCCGATAAGCTCCCGAATGCTCGCCGCAATTTGCTCGGGCAATAGCCCAATTTCGGCCCATAGCTTTTCTCGGCTTCCGTGGCGAATAAAGCGATCGGGAATTCCCAGACGATGCAAACGAACAGAATGGAGGCCATGCTCGTGTAAAAGCTCCAGCACGGCGGAGCCAAATCCGCCGGCCAAAACATTCTCCTCAATTGTCACGATAGGCCCCAAAGCAGCTCGTTGTAAGAGCAATTCTTCATCCAACGGCTTCACAAAACGGGCATCCACAACGCCGGCCTGAATGCCTTCGCGGGCTAAAATTTCTGCCGCCTGTAAGGCCTGGCTCAACATCGTCCCAATCGTGATGAGCGTCGCATCTTCGCCAGTACGCAGGACTCTTCCCCGGCCCAGGGGCAGCTCCTGCATTTCCGGGGCAAACGAAATCCCCGGGCCCTGGCCACGGGGATAACGAATAGCCACAGGCGAGGAGAGGCAGAAAGCTGTGTACAACATATCGCGCAATTCCTGCTCATCGGACGGCGCCATAATTGTGAGGCCCGGAATATGCCGCAAATAGCTAATATCAAAAACGCCGTGATGCGTGGGGCCATCATCGCCGACAAGCCCCGCCCGATCCAGAGCCAGCACAACAGGCAGCCCTTGCAAACATACATCATGCAAAATTTGATCATAGGCGCGCTGCATAAATGTGCTGTAAATAGCGACAACAGGCCGTAGCCCTGCCGCCGCTAAAGCCGCCGCGTATGTCACAGCATGTTCTTCTGCCATTCCTACATCGAAGCAGCGCTCTGGATAGAGTTGTTTAAAGCGGGCCAGGCCTGTCCCGGAAAGCATGGCGGCTGAGATGGCGACGATGCGGCGATCCTTGGCGGCTAATTCACACAAGGTGTCGCCAAAGATTTTGCTAAATGTTGGCGGCCCTTCTGTGATTTCTTCAATGCCGTTTTCCAAATCAAATGGCGGCGTGCCGTGGAAAGCTTGCGGATCACATTCCGCGGGCACATATCCCTTGCCTTTTACAGTGAGCACATGCAACAGCACGGGGCCTGAAAGGCGCTTCGCTTGCTCCAGCATCTCCAGAAGCTGAGATATGTCATGGCCATCAATCGGGCCTAAATATGTAAAGCCTAATTCCTCAAAAAGCATTCCGGGGACGACAAGCTGTTTCATGCTTTCATGCAGCCGCTCCATCGCCAGCATCATCGTGTCGCCGCCGGGCATATAGCGCAGCACACGCTCTAAATCACGTCGGGCGCGCTGGACGCTGGGCTCTATCCCAGCCCGCAAACGCGATAAATAAGCCGCTACTGCGCCCACGCTGCGGCTGATGCTCATTTCATTGTCGTTCAACACAACGAGCATGTTGACGCGCTGCTGGCCTGCCTGATTGAGCGCTTCGAAAGCCATGCCCCCTGTTAAAGCGCCATCGCCAATCACAGCCACGACATGTTCGTTGCCGCCGCGCAAATCCCGCGCCGTGGCAAAGCCCAGAGCTGCTGAGATGGAAGTGGAGCCATGTCCCGCGCCCCAGACATCATGTTCCGACTCGCTTCTGGAAGGAAAGCCTGAAGGCCCCCCGTCCTGGCGAATGCGATGAAATGTATGTTGACGGCCTGTCAAGAGCTTATGAGCGTAACATTGATGGCCCACATCCCAAATGATTTTGTCGTGGGGAGAATCAAAGGTTCGATGAAGAGCAATTGTCAGCTCCACAACGCCTAAATTCGGCGCCAAATGGCCCCCCGTGCACGCAACGGTTTGCAAAATGCGCTGCCGAATCTCTTCAGCCAATTGCTTGAGTTCTTCTCGTGTCAAATGGCGCAAATCCGAAGGCTGCTTAATTGTCTCCAATAAACTGCTCATAATAGCTTGAAATTTTCTCTGTTTTTTGGAAATCTTCGGCAGAATTGTTAAAGCCCGCTATTTGCCCATAATGATTATTCTTCCTCTGAGGATTATTCTTCCTCAATTTCCTCTTCATCTTCCTCTTCCGAGCTGAGCAAGCTCCCCTGCCATGTTGTAGAATCTATATTATCAGTTTGGGCTTCTTCCTCTTCAGGCTCCTGCTTGGGCACAATTAATTGCTCTACAATTGCTTCGGCTTCTGCCAATTTGCGCTCACATATCTGGCGCAAAGCTGTGCCCTCCTGGAACAGCTTTATCGCTTCTTCCAAAGCTAAATCGCCCCGATCCAGCTGGCTCACAATTTCTTCCAGGCGCTCCATTGCTTCTTCAAATGTCAGCTCTTCTAAAGGCTTGGGCTCTTTTTTGTCTTTGTTTTGTCTCATATCTCGCTCTTTATAATTTTAGATTATTTAATTTTAACACAGTATCTGGGAAGAAGGGAGATTTATTTCCGTCCCCATTTACTTTTAGGCCTTGATTAAAATCTGTTCCCGTGTTTGGACAGGCAATCATCGAGAACATGGCTTGTATTTCCAGTTAACGGGCAATGGCGGCAAAATCCCCATCGGAAACTGTAATGGACAAATCCGCTTGGGGCTGAATTTGCTGGATCGAACGCACGATTTCTCCTGTCGCGCGGAGACGGCAGATCGCATAGCCCCGCTTCAACACAGAGAGAGGGCTCAAAGCTGTGAGCCCTACAGTAGCTTTTTCCAGGCGCGCTTTGTTCGCTTCAACAATTCTGTGTATGTTTTGGCGCAAAGCCTCATAAGCCTCATCCAGTCGCTGCATACGCGCTTCTAAAAGCGCATACGGGCGCTGCATAAGCGGATGAGAGGCCAGACGCTGTAAGCGCTGTCGATCTCGCTGGATGAAATGGAGCAGGCGATTTTGCATATGGCGTCCTAAGGCGTGTAAATGGCGTTGCAATTCCGCCGCATCGGGCACAACAAGCTCCGCGGCCGCTGAAGGCGTGGGCGCTCGCAGATCGGCGACAAAATCCGTCAAGCACACATCTGTCTCATGGCCGACAGCGCTTATCACAGGCAAACGGCTGGCAAAAACAGCCCGGGCGACAGCTTCCTCATTAAAGCTCCACAAATCTTCTAAAGAGCCTCCGCCTCGTCCCACGATTAACACATCCAGGCCTTCAATCGTATTCGCAAAGCGTATTGATGAGACAAGGCTGTCCACAGCCTCCTCGCCCTGCACAATTGTGGGAATAATGACGATTCGGGCTAAAGGAAAACGGCGGGAAATAATGCTCACGAGATCCTGGACGGCCGCCCCTGTCGGCGATGTAATGAGGCCAATGCCGCGGGGAAAACGCGGCAAGGGGCGCTTGCGCTCCGGGGCAAATAAGCCTTCGGCCTCTAATTTGCGCTTGAGAGCTTCAAAGGCTTCCGCTAATGCCCCGGCGCCATCAGGCTGCATCTCCTCAACAATCAATTGATAACGGCCCTGCTTTTCAAAAACCGTTATACGTCCGGAAGCGATGATTTGCTGCCCATCCGCAGGCTCAAAAGATAAAGTCGCGGCCACACTGCGAAAACAAACGCAGCTGAGCGTGCTTGTCGCGTCCTTCAAGGAAAAATACAAATGCCCCGAGGAATGGCGCGAAAAATTGGATATTTCGCCCCGGACGGACACATCCGCTAAAATTTCGTCGCGTTCAATAAGACGCTTGAGATAGGCTGTCAATGCTGAAACTGAAAGGGGCTTGGCGGCTTCCACAAAACCGATTCACTCCTAGAGCAAATTGTGAGAAAGGAAAGAAAAAGATATTATCATGGCGTTGCATAGTGGGCGTGGAGAACGCTCGATCTGTCATTTACGAGGGCGGATTGGGCGCAGATAAAGAATGATCACGAGCGTACGCGCCGA
Organism: uncultured Armatimonadia bacterium; assembly: GCA_964622325.1. GTDB lineage: Bacteria > Armatimonadota > Zipacnadia > Zipacnadales > UBA11051 > JAJFUB01. The sequence goes on along the minus strand of CAZUOJ010000001.1, from coordinate 68,654 downwards.
GAATGCCATTGACGAATTTCCCTGAATCGGGGCCGCCGTACAGCTTGGCCAGCTCTACGGCTTCATTAATCGCCGCATTGACAGGCACTTCCGGAATATAACGAAGCTCTGTGAGGGCCATCCGCAAAATATTCCGATCAATTGCCGGCATTCGTTCCAAAGCCCATTCATGGGAATAATTTTGCAAGAGCTGATCTATTTCGTGTGCATGGCGGAAATATAAATCCGCGAGGCGGCGTCCATAATCCTCAATTTCCGGCGTCAGTTTTTCGCGCTCCTCGGGCTGCAAATTCCACTCTTCCACCAGCACCTCTAATGTATGTGAGGCGTTGGCCATGGCGGCGCCAGGCCCCTGGCCGACATCAGCGGCAAAGAGCAAGCTGAGCGCCAATTCTCGTGCTTTCCGTCGTGCGCCCCTGTGTTTCACAGGACTGTCGCCCCCAAGCACTCTCGGATTGTCAAATATCGCCTGGACAAAATTATTTCCCTGCTTTATGTGCGGCGATTTTCAAAAATGCTTGCACGCGCCAAAGGCCTCAAATGAGCCTTTTCCGCCCCAAAGCACATTCTTGGCTTACATCGCAGCCTTTTGTTTCAATGAGCGTCTGCTTCTAAACAGGCCAATCTGCCTTTATTCGCCGCTAATCAGCAAAACGCCCACTATGCCCCCGATAAGCACAAGGATCAGCATTAAAATAGCTGCCCCCACGCCAAAAATGAGGCCTGTGAGGCCAATGCCAAAGCCAAAGGCCGCTCCCACTAGGGCGCGCCAGAATGGATGAATGGGAACATAGCTATTCATGGGCCTCACTCCTCGCTGCTCAGCATACGCCGCTCCAGGAAATGTGTATCAATTTGCGCCCGCCGAAAATAAGCATTGCCCAACAGCCGCAAATGGAAGGGAATTGTCGTGCGAATCCCCCGTACGATCATGCTGCGGAGAGCGCCCTCCATTTTGGCAATCGCCGCCGCGCGATTATGATCCCAGCAAATCACTTTCGCAATGAGCGGATCATAATAGGAAGTCACTACAGAGCCTGTGCTCACCCCCGAATCCACACGAATGCCCGGCCCATAGGGAATGCGCCATTCCTCAATCCGCCCGGGCGAGGGCATAAAATCCCGTTCCCCATCCGCGGCTAAAATGCGGCATTCAATCGCATGGCCATTGAACCAGATTCGCCCCTGTTCGTAGCCGAGCTTCTCGCCCGCGGCAATCCGAATTTGCTCCCGAACAATATCCACGCCTGTAAGCATTTCCGTCACAGGATGTTCAACTTGGATCCGCGTATTCATTTCCATAAAATAGAAGCGGCCGCGCTTATCCAGCAAAAACTCTATCGTTCCGGCATTCACATAACCGACAGCCTGAGCGGCGCGCACTGCGGCTTCCCCCAGCCGCCGCCGCAGCGAATTGGACACAACAGGACAGGGCGCCTCCTCTAAAAGCTTCTGATTGCGATACTGGATGGAGCAATCGCGTTCCCCTAAATGGATCACATTGCCGTATTTGTCCGCCAAAATCTGCACTTCCACATGGCGCGGCTCTTCAATATCCTTTTCGATGTACACGGCATCATTGCCAAAGGCGGCGCGCGCTTCCGCGCGCGCCGTGTCTAAAGCCGCGGCCATCTGTTCGGGATTTTGCACTACGCGGATGCCTCTTCCGCCTCCCCCGCTGACGGCTTTAATCCGCACGGGATAGCCGATTTTGTCGGCAATTTCACGCGCCTCTCGAGCGTCCCGCACGGGCCCCTCGCTGCCCGGAATCACGGGCACGCCCGCCGCTTGCATCGTCCGCCGCGCCTCCGCCTTATCGCCCATTAAAGCAATTACATGGGCAGGCGGGCCTATGAAAGTGATTTTGCAGGCTTCACAGGCTTCCGCAAAGCTCGGCACTTCGGACAAATTCCCGTAGCCGGGATGAATCGCCTCCGCGCCTGTAATCACAGCGGCGCTGATGATGTTAGCGGCGTTCAGATAGCTATCCCGATTGGGCGGCGGCCCTATGCAAACGGCTTCATCAGCCATCCGCACATGCAGGGCCTCCGCATCAGCTTCTGAATAGACGGCCACCGTGGCAATTTTTAATTCACGGCAGGCCTGGATAATCCGGCAGGCAATTTCGCCGCGATTAGCAATTAGAATTTTCTCGAACATAGATTGTTTTCCAGATGATGGAGACTTTAAAAACAAAAATGGAAACGGCTTTTAAATCCTGAAACCGGCACACGGATTCAATATCCTTTATCAGGCATTTTCGGATAATTGTGAAGCACAAAGAAACAGATAAGTCAGCGGCTATCAGACAACGATTCTCTCGGGATAATGCCTTTTGTGTTCATGCGCATTTTGCCAAAAGCCGCCGTCTTATCTGTTGTCAATGTCTCGCACACCGAATATCCCTATACTTCCCGTGTAATATCTCTAGTCGTAAAATATGGCCTGTAATCGCCCCTGTTTCAAAATGAGCAACTAATTCTATGAGCGGACTACTGTTTTTGTTTGCCTCCTTCTTAATTCACGGGGACATTTAATAGCGTTCATGTCCGGGAGTCGAGCACCAGACGCGTCCTGTTTGCGGATCGTAACTATAGGGCTGGCCGCTGACCGGGCAACGACTTATGGACGCTGTCGCGCCCTGATCTATGCGAGCGGGAAAGCCTTCGCCCGTGGCGGCTTCCATCTGGATCATTTGCCGAATTTGTTGTAAATTGCTCTGACATTCTACGGAATGGGCTTTTTCGATAGCTTTGGCCGGAATAGATTTTGCCGGAGCGTTTTTTTCCCCTTTATGGCTCAACCCGTAATAGGCTCCCGCCACAATCAGCAACAGGGCGAGCACTACAATGATTTCTATCAGCGCAAAACCGAAAGATAAAGAAAAACGCGCTTTCATCGCGGGCTCCCCTCCCGCACTTTTTAATCCGGACGAATGACAAACAGGGGATCTCCGTATTGGACCCCATGCCCATCTTCATGGAAAATCTGCACAATCTCGCCCGCGACGGGCGCTGTCACGGCTGTGGGCTTGCGCAACACTTCTATAATGCCCAATTGCTGGCCGGCTTCTACATGGCTGCCCAGCTCTACGAGCGGCGCTCCCCCAGGCTCTTTGCCCCGATAAAACAAGCCCACTACCCGCGCTGTGACTACGATTTCTTCTGGCGGAGCCTCTTTGGGCACCGCTGCCTTCTCTCCGGGCGTTGAAAAGGCAGAAGGCGCCTCCGGATCTGTCGTTGTCTCTGGCGCCGGCTGAACCGCTTTCGAACGCACAAAACGATAAAAACGATCGCCTTCTTGCAAAACAAATTCACGCGCCGTGGAAGCTTTAAACAACTCCAGAAGTTCTTGTAAGCGTTCCCGATCTAAAGGCACGAGCTGTGTCCTCTTGACTGAAAATTTTGTAGGCGCAATCCAAATATGTTAATCAGACGACACGCGCGTCACATATTCTCCTGTCCGTGTGTCCACACGAATTAAATCCCCTTCGTTGATAAACAAGGGGACATTCACTACATGACCGCCTTCAATAGTAGCCGGTTTTGTGCCGCCCTGGGCCGTGTCGCCCCGCACGCCTGGCGTTGTGTGGATCACGCGCCGATCCACTGTATTGCCCACTTCAATGCCCAGCAACCTGTTTTCAAAGCTGATGAAATATATCGTCTCGCCTTCTTTAAGCCATTTGGCTTGTTCGCCTACTTTTTCGGCGGGCAGCTCCACCTGATCGTATGTCTCCATATCCATAAACACAAAGCTGTCGCCGCTTGTGTATAGATATTGCATTTCTTTGCGTTCCACACGCGCCGGCTCGACCTTCTCGCCCGAACGGAAAGTTTTTGAAAAAACATTTCCGGTCTCCAGATCCCGCAATTTCGTGCGAACGACGGCCTGTCCCTTGCCCGGCTTATGGAATTCGTGGCTAATGATTTGATACGGCTTGCCATCCAGCTCAATCGTCAAGCCTGCTTTAAAATCAGAAGTGGTAAGCACTTCGCCACCTCCCCAGCTTTTCGGTGCGGCTCGCTTTGAAGCGGCTGTTTGCTCTGCTGATTTTACAAAAAGCCGCTCAAAAAGTCAAAGATTCTTGGCGGGCAGAAGGCGATTTACGCGCCCCGCCGCTTGTCTTTATATTGTAGCTACGAAAGACATTGTCCTGGCATGCTCCTGTTCATTCAGGCACCTTGTGAATAATACCTTTGTCCTTTATAATAGAAGCGCTTTCACAGCTACATTGGACAGCCGCTGAGGCCCAGAAAATGAAATATAAAAGGCTAATTGCTTTTTGCGTCAGCATATTAATTATTGGGATTGCCCAAGCTCTCGGAGCGGAATTGCCCGCGCACAGCGATTGGGAAAGCGCCCAAAAGCAGGCCCAGCAATCAGGCAAATATATTCTGGCTTATATCTTTCAGCCCGGCCAGGAAGCTTGTGTGGCGATGGATACGATTACATTCGTTCATGAGGGCGTGATTCGCGCGCTGCAGGATTTTGAATTCCTGGCCATTAACGGCGATTCTGCGCGCCATCGCGCCTTTTGCGAACGCTTTCGCGTGGGCACGCGCTGGGATCCGGATAACGACAGGCGCGAAGGCCGCACTCGTTTTGGCGCTGTGCCGGCTTTTTTGTTTTTGGATGCCGCCGGGCAAGAATATTTCCGCACTTACGGCTATTATGCGCCGGATGTTTTTATTCATATGCTGGGGCAAGCGCGCCAGATTATTCAGCTGCAGCGCGCCTTGCAACAGCGCCCGCAAGACGCGCGCCTTCATGCCGATTTAGGCCATTTATATCTCGAAATGGAACGCCCGCTGCTGGCCAAGCCCTTACTGGAAGCCGCAATTAAGCTGGACCCCCAAAATAACACAGGCGCCCGCGCCGACGCTGAACTGGATCTGATTATCCTCTCCATTCCCGATGATCCCGATTTAGCGATCCGCCAGTTGCTGGCCTATCAATTTAATTATCCCCAATCCCCACGCGGGCTGGAGATTCGTTATTTTTTGGCCGTGGCGCAACTGGCAGCGGGGCGCGAAAAAAAAGCCGAGCAAATCCTGCTGGATTTCGCGGCTATTCCGCCTTTTTTGGATAATGCTGAGGGGCTGCCCAATGCTCAATATGGCTATTTAGTCGAATGTGGCGATCGTCAGATCGGCTTTTTCCCCATTGATGATGTGGAATTAGTGAAGCAAAAAGTCCGCGAACTCAAAGAGGATCCCCGCAAATGCCGCTTTTTGCGCAAAGCCATTAATCCGGATTATCGTAATCCCTGGACGGAGAAAGCCGATTTATTGCTGCGGCAGCTGCGGGAGCTGCAGGCCCAGCAGCAAAACAAGCCGACGCGTTAGCTTACATTACTGCCTTTTCAGACGCCTCTTCTTCTTGAGCCCCTGCCGCTAAAGCCTGCGCCAGAAATGTGGCCAAAACTTTTGTGCATTCCACGAGATTTTCCACGGGCACATATTCCTGGGCAGAATGCGCTACGCCTTCCACGCCAGGCCCATATAAAATCGTGGGAATGTGAAACAGGGCGGCGGGATGAGCAGCATCGCTCCAGGCCGTCATCTTGTCAAATTGCGGCGCGCGGCCTGTAGCCGCTCGAAACGCACGCGCAAAAGCCTGTATCCACGGATCTTCAGGAGATTGATCATAGGGGATAAGATCTTTGATCCATTCCAAGCGACTGGGATGCGCCTGCAGCCATTCATCTGTACTTTCCGCCTGGCGAATGAATTGCTCAAATTCCTGCCGGATAAGCAGCCCCCCATACTGGCCGTTTTGCCGCTGACTTTCCAGCGCCTCGGCATAGGCATAAACGATATTCAACGACATATACGCTGTCCCGGGAACGACAGCGGGATGAACGCCCGCTTGAAAAATGCCCAAATTGACTTTACAGGCGGGCTGGACGGCTTCCCGGCGGCGCTTAAAGGCATCCAGGCCCTGCTTCACAATCAAAGCTTTCTCCAGGGCAGAAACGCCTGTGCCCAGCGCGGCGTGCCCTTCTTTCCCTTCCACGAAAATGTCAGCCGTCAAACAGCCCCCACAGCCCATTGTGAGCGTGTTATTGTTGCCATCCACAAAAACAGCCACATCCCCCGTATAGCCAGCGTGCAGGCAGGCCAATGTGCCGGCGCCCCCGCCATTACATTCTTCATCCACGACGCTTTGCAAGATCAGGCGCCCCTGCAGCGGCCTTTCTGCCGCTAAAAGCGCGCGAATAGCGCTGACAGCCACTGTAAGCCCGCCCTTGCAATCTGTTGTCCCACGGCCATATATACAGCCCTCACGCAGTTCTGCAGACAGGGCGTCAGGCATATTGTCAATGCCCACTGTGTCCATATGGCCATTTACAAGGACGCACGGGCCTGAGCCGCCAAAATCCCATTCCGCCACGAGATTAGGCCGATTGTGGAAATGGCGATTTTTCGGCCCCAGAATGCCAGCTCGTTCATAGATATCATCCGGGCAATCAAACATCGTAACGCGGGCGCCCAGCTTCTGCAAAAGCGGCTTTAAGAATTCTTGTCCCGCTTTTTCGCCGCCCGGCTGCGCGTCACCGCTATAGGGATTCACTGTATTTATGCGCACGAGGCTCTGGCACAGGCGAATAATTTCTTCCGCCATTGCGTCCACGATTTGCGCAAGGGGCTGTGTCATCTTCTTCCCTCGGGCGAATAATTATTTCCCCGTATTGAGCTTGCCCTGGATTGAGAGCTGTCCTCTTCCGCCTAGCAAAGCTTGCTTTTTGCCCATATCCTGGGGGCGCAGCTTCGCTTGGGGGCGCCCTTATGTTGGCATCCGGATTTGGCCGCGCATGGCGCGATGATATTCCTGCAGAGATTTGACTTGCAGTGGCCCTGAGCGAATGGCTTCCAGGCCCAGGACCGCCACCATCGCCCCACACATTGTTGTAATCACCGGCACATGATACAGGACGGCTTCTGCGCGGATGGCGATTTGATCTTCGCGCGGCGCCTGTCCGGCTGTAGGCGTATTGATAATCAACTGAATGCGCCCCTCACGGATCAGATCAATCGCATTAAGTCCCTGGGCATCGCCGACACGCTGGATCACTTCCGCCTCCACGCCGCTGCGGCGCAGCACTTTTGCCGTGCCTTCTGTGGCGACAAGATTGTAGCCTAATTCGCGCAGGCGCCGTGCAATGAAGATAATATCTCTCTTGTCGCGATTGCGCACGCTTAAAAACACAGTGCCGCGTTCGGGCAAATTATGGCCCGCCGCAATATAGGCTTTGGCAAAAGAAGCCCCGAATTGTGTATCGATGCCCATCACTTCGCCTGTGGATTTCATCTCCGGCCCCAGCAGCGTATCAACCCCACTGAATTTGCTAAAGGGAAAAACAGGGCATTTCACGGACATATGCTGCGGCTCAATTTCCTGTGTAAAGCCCAGCTCTTCGAGCGTCTTTCCTGCCATCACACGCGCCGCCAATTTCGCCAGCGGCACGCCGATGGCTTTGCTCACAAAGGGCACAGTCCGCGAAGCGCGCGGATTGACTTCCAGCACAAAAATCTCCTCATTTTTGATGGCAAATTGCACATTCAACAGGCCCCGCACTTCCAGCTCTTTGGCCAGCGCCCGCGTGTAGCGCTTGATTTCTTCCAGCTCATTGTCCGCCAGGCTGAAAGCCGGCAAAACGCAGGCCGAATCTCCGCTATGAATGCCCGCTTCCTCGATATGCTCCATAATCCCGCCAATGACGCAACGCGTCCCATCGGCAATCGCATCCACATCAATTTCAATCGCATCCTCCAGGAATTTGTCGATCAACACTGGCTTTTCGGGCGAAACTTCCACAGCCGTCGCCATATATTTTTTAAGCGCTTCGTCGTTGTATACAATTTGCATGGCGCGGCCGCCGAGCACATACGAAGGACGGACCAGCACCGGATAGCCAATCCGCTTGGCCGCCTGCAACGCTTCCTCCACAGAGGTGGCCGTGTCATTTTGCGGCTGCCTCAGGCCAATGCGCTGCAATAGTTCTTGAAAGCGCTTGCGATCTTCTGCCAGATCGATGCTATCGGGGCTTGTGCCCAAAATGCGCACGCCCGCATCTGCCAGGCCTTTGGCTAAATTCAGCGGCGTTTGGCCGCCAAATTGCACAATCACGCCATAGGGCTGCTCTTTATCGCAAATATTGAGCACATCCTCTAATGTGAGCGGCTCAAAATACAATTTGTCGGAAGTATCGTAGTCCGTGGAAACAGTCTCGGGATTGCTATTGACCATAATTGTTTCAAAACCGTCTTGCTTGAGCGCCAGAGCGGCATGCACGCAACAATAATCAAATTCAATGCCCTGGCCGATGCGATTAGGGCCGCTGCCCAAAATCATAATGTTTGGCTTTTCCGAACGCCGAAATTCATCCTCTTCTTCGTATGTCAGATAAAAATAAGGCGTATAGGCTTCAAATTCGGCCGCACATGTATCCACAAGCTTTACGACAGGCGTGATGCCCAGGGCTTTGCGCCGCGCCCGCACTTCCTCCGCCGTGCATCCCAGCAATGTAGCGATTTGAACATCCGAAAAGCCCTGACGCTTTAGATGCCGCAAATAAGCTGCATCCAACGCCTCTAAAGGTGTGGCTGGCTTTGGCGAAGACTCAGCCGGGGGAACATTAGCTGTGAGCGGGACATTCGGCTGAACAGCCATTTCTTCCCCTTCGTCGGCCTGGGGAGCTGTTTTTTCGCGTGGCGCCGTTTTGCCCCCTGTTTCTGCCGATGGGGCGTCTACAGTTCCGGCCGGCTCACCGGAAGCAGAGGGCGTCTGCCTGTGAAATTGCCGCCGGAAATTCGCCAGCGCATCCTGTTCCCGCACAATTTCCTCGATGTGGCGCAAAAACCAAGGATCGATTCGTGTGATTTCATAGAGCTCTTCCACTGTCATGCCGATCCGGAAGGCGCTGCGCAATTGAAAAAGCCGATCGGGATGGGGCACGCGTAGCTTGGCTTTAAGCTGCTCCGGAGGCATCTCATCATAATGGCTGCCGCGGCCATCAGCGCCTAATCCAAAGCGCCCAATTTCTAATGAACGGATGGCTTTTTGCAAGGACTCTTTGAAGGTCCGGCCAATGCTCATTGTTTCCCCGACCGATTTCATTTGCGTCATCAGCGTCGGATCAGCGCCAGGGAATTTCTCAAAGGCCCAGCGAGGGATTTTCGTGACCACATAATCAATTGTCGGCTCAAAACAAGCGGGCGTTTCCCGCGTAATGTCATTGGACAGCTCATCCAGCGTATAGCCCACTGCTAATTTGGCGGCAATTTTGGCAATCGGGAAGCCCGTGGCTTTGGAAGCTAAGGCGGAGGAGCGGCTGACGCGCGGATTCATCTCTATCACGACCATCCGCCCATCCTCGGGATTGACCGCAAATTGAATGTTGCTGCCGCCCGTATCTACGCCAATTTCACGGATGACGCGAATGGCTTGATCGCGCATTTTTTGATATTCCCGGTCCGTGAGCGTCTGGGCAGGCGCCACTGTGATGGAATCCCCTGTGTGTATCCCCATCGGATCAAAATTCTCGATGGAGCAGACTATCACCACATTATCCTTTATGTCCCGCATTACTTCCAATTCGTATTCTTTCCAGCCCAGAACGGACTCTTCCACAAGCACTTCGTTCATCGGCGAGGCATCCAGCCCGCGGGCGACAACTTCCTCCAGCTCTTCCCAATTGTGCGCCGTCCCTCCGCCGCTACCGCCCAATGTCCCGGAGGGGCGAATAATCAGGGGAAAGCCAATTTCCTTGGCGATCTGACGGGCATCACGCAATGTCTGGGCAAAGGCGCTGTGGGGCAATTCCAGCCCTGCCGCCTGCATCGCGTCTTTAAACAGCTCCCGATCCTCCGCCTTTTTGATGGCTTTGCGTTTGGCGCCAATCAGCTCCACATTGTAACGCGATAACACGCCATTTTCGGCTAAAGCCAGGGCCAAATTGAGCCCTGTTTGGCCCCCCAAAGTGGGCAGCAACGCGTCTGGCCGTTCCCGGGCAATGATAGCAGCGACACTTTCTACTGTTAAGGGCTCGATATATGTCGTATCGGCAATTTCGGGATCTGTCATAATTGTGGCGGGATTGGAATTGATCAGCACAACTTGATAGCCTTCCTCCCGCAAGGCCTTGCAGGCTTGCGTACCCGAATAATCAAATTCACATGCCTGGCCAATCACAATCGGGCCCGATCCAATAATCAATATCTTTTGCAGATCATCACGCCGGGGCATAACTCATTCCTGTTGTTGCTGATGTTTTCGTTAGCTTCGCACGCTTTCGCTTGCGACAAAACTCGCTGTAAATCGCCTCTGATTATCAGCCAATTGATACAAACGACGGCGGCCTATGTGCTGGCCACCGTCCTGGATTGTAATAATTGCCAATTGTCTTCAACTCCCGATTTCACACGCCAGCTCAAAGCGGCGTGCCGCTTCCGCCAAAAGCTCCAGCTGCGTTCGGGGCGGCGGCTCAGCATGAAAGCCATTAGCTATTCCCAAGGCTTCATATTTGCTTTCCCCTAATTTATGATAGGGCAAAAGCTCAAGGCTGGGAGGATGGGGCAAACTCTTCAGAAATCGCGCTGTGGCTTCCACATCCGCCAGCGTATCATTAAAGCCGGGCACAATGGGCATCCGCACTTTTACTGCCACGCCATTGCTTGTCAGCGCCCGCAAATTCTCCAAAATGCGCGAATTGCTGCGGCCAGTGTGGCGCCGATGGCGATGCATATCCATACATTTCACATCATAAAGCACCAAATCCGTATAGGGCAATATCCGTTCCCACACCTCCCAGGGCGCATAGCCGCTTGTGTCTAAACAAGTGTGCAGGCCCAATTCTTTGGCCGCTTGCAACAGCGCTAAAGCAAAATCCGGCTGAAACAATGGCTCGCCACCCGACAGTGTAATCCCGCCACCCGAATTGTCAAAAAAGGGCTTGTCCTTAAGCACTTCCGCAAGCACTTCAGACACTGTCATTGTTTTCCCGCGTAAAACTAAAGCCTCCGCCGGACAGGCGCAAGCACATGCGCCACAGGCCTGGCAGCTCTGCCTGTCTATTTTAATTCCTTCAGGGCCTACCGCCAAGGCTCCGTGCGGACAGCTCTTCACACAGGCGTAGCAACCGATACAGTTATTTTTAAATTGGGCTAAAACGGGCTTTAATGATTGCGATTCGGGATTATGGCACCAGTCGCATCGCAGGGGGCAACCTTTAAAGAAAACAGTCGTGCGAATGCCCGGACCATCGTGGATAGCAAAGCTTTTAATATCAAAAATAACGCCTTTAATATCCATATCTCCTAGCACAGACATAAAGAACGCTTAATACATTCTTAGCCTTACAAATTATCATCTCCCCTTATTCTTGTCAATCCGCTATCACGGCCTCTTGTGTTCCAGCATATTTCATTGCAGTTCGTGCTCCATGCGTTTTTTTAATTTCTGCACTTTTTCGTTATTAGGCTCTCTGAGAGCAGCTTCCTCGATCTGGGCGAAAGCCTTTTGCTGTTGCCCTGTATTCCATAGCGCAATAGCCCATTTGACTCGGGCATCTATAAAATCTGGCAAAGCGCTAACGACTTGTTCAAACAAGGGCAAAGCTTCGCTGTATCTCTCCGAATAAAAGTATGTCAACGCTAAATTATACATCGCATCTGTATCTGTTGCCTTTTCTTTCAAACGTCGCTCAAAACGCGCTGCCATTTCCTCCATAAAAGCCACGCGTTGCCTATCCCCAGCGGCTTTACTTTCTTTTAGCGCTGTCCCACAATGTCGACAAAAGGCATCGTCCTCAGCAACTTCTTGATGACAGGAGGGACATAGGGGCATTGCATAGCTCTCCTTCCGACACGCCGCGGCTATTAGGCGGAATGTAACGATTCCGTTGCAAGGCGCCACGCCGCTTAATCGTCTGCCCGATCCGCCGATATATTTTTTGAGCGATGTAGGCTGGGCCTGAAAGCGCGTTTCTCGTCACAGGAGGCAATATGCCACATCGGATTTTGCTGTGCACGGATGATATGTCTTTGGCCCATAGCTTGCATCGTCAGATTGAAAATAAAGGCTATCGCGTGATTGTTTGCCGCACTGGCGCAGCGGCCTTGCGATTTCTCCAGCAACAAGATTTTTCGCTTCTTTTGCTGGATCTCCTGCTGCCGGATATGGACGGCTTTGAAGTATGTCGGCGTTTGCGCCAGGATTGTCATATCCCCATCATTATGCTCAGCGCCCGCGGGGAAGAAATTGATTGTATTATTGGCTTGGAAATTGGCGCCGATGATTTCGTGCCTCGGCCTATCAGCCCCTGCGAGTTGGCTGCACGGATTCATGCGCGGCTGCGGCGTTGTGGCCGTATGTTTGTGGATGAAAGCGGGCCTGCCCCTGTGCTGCAGATTGGCGACATCACGCTGGATCTGGCCCAACGACAAGTGCTGCGCCATGGCCAGCCTGTACATCTCACGCCTAAAGAGTTTGCTTTGCTGGCTGTGCTTGCCGAAAATCGCGGCTCTGTTGTCCGTTCCTCTACATTGCTTATGCGTGTATGGGGATATGATTCGCATATTCGGACACGGACATTAGATGTCCATATCGGCAGGCTGCGCGCCAAAATTGAGCCCGAGCCTCATCGACCGCGCTATATTATTACAGTATCGGGCGTCGGCTATAAGCTGTGTATCCCCGAAAATATCTCCGAAGCTGCCTGAAAATTACCAAGCAGGAAGTCAATATTGCTCTGAGGAATAGCCAGAAGCATTTTGTGTCATCACAAGCCTTTTTTGAGCTGTAGATAGGAGAAACGACAATGCCATCGATCAAGAGGCTTTGTTTATTTCGGCAGATCTGGCTTTTAATAGGCATGGGGAGCATTTCGCCAGCGCTCATGGCCAATTCGTACATTGATTTTGCAGGCTACGCAAATTGTTTGTTATTGCACAATGAGGAGACAAAAGTCGTGTTGGGCCCCCATTGTGGGGGGCGTATCCTTTCGTATCGCTGGCAAGGACGAGAGGCTATTCCGCTAAATCCTGCTCAAAACGGCTACACATGGCGCCCTGGCGGGCAAATTGTGGATCCTTACGGCGGCCGTTTTGACATTGGGCCTGAGCTGACAATTGGCCGACATCTGGATTTATGGCTGGGGCCCTGGCGGGCGCAATTTCTGGGGCCTCGTGAAGCTGTGATGACAAGCCGTATTGATCGTCAGCTTGGCGTGCAGCTGATACGCTTTTTCCGGCTGGATCCCGTTGGCTCTCATTTGCGCTGTACCCAAAAAATCATCAATCGGAGCGCCCGTACGCTCCGTATCTGCCATTGGAGCCGCACATTCGCCCAGGGCCAGGGCATTTGCCTCGTGCCTTTAAATTCCTATAGCCGCTTCCCCAAAGGCTATCTCACATATGGCCCTGGCGCTGTGATGGATTTTCGGCCTACGCCTCATGAAAATGTACGCGTGCGTGAAGGCTTTCTGGAGATTCGCGGCGATCCGCCCTTTTCAAAATTTATGCTGGACACAGAGCCGGGCGAGCTTGCTTATCTTATGCGCCATAATGTGATTTTTGTTAAAAAATGGCCTGTATATCCTTCGCGCGCATACGGGGAAATGTGTGCGGCTACGCTTTCCATCTATTATTATCCTTCCCTGCAAGAGCGCCAAAAGCCGCCCGAACAGCGCGCCTTGCCCCTCGATTTTTGTGAATTAGAGCCTATTGGGCCGCTAGAGATATTAAAGCCGGGCGAATCGGCTCTTTTTAGCGAAGACTGGTGGCTGCTGCCCTATCGCTTCCCCATGCCCGGCGAAGATGTGAATTTATCCGAAATTAAACAGCTGCTGGCGAGCTGTCATCTATCCTCGTAATCGACATTGGCGTTGCCACGAAACAATAAATCTCTGTTCGACGGACTGCCATGCATATTCTTCCCATATAAGCTGGCTGTCTGTGATGTGAAATGTGGAATAACAAAAGGGCGGCTCCGCAAAAGCACGGGCTGTGCAATAATGGATGCCTAAGCGCTCCTCATAGCGCCCATTATGATAATGCCCGCTAATTACAGCAACGACATACGGATCGTCCTGAATTAGCTCTAATGCTTCTGGGGCGCGCGCAAAACTATAGCCCCGCACATCAGGCGGCCATAGCCATTGATGCAAGCATATGAGCACATGTCGGCCTTCGTTTGTGGCTAAAGCTTCCTGTAGATGCCTCAACGCCACACGTGAGCTTTCCTCTTCCTCCTCTGGATTCATGCTGCCGGAATTGAGCCCCACAATCCGCACATCATGAAAATCTGCTGTCCAATTAAGCTTGCCTAATAGCTGCGCAAATTGCTCTTGCGGGCCATCGTGATTTCCGTATAGCCAGCCTATACGCGTATCAGCGGCCGCAGCAGAAACGTTCTGCGCAATAATCTCGCTTACAAAAAGAAGCTCTTTTTGCCCCCTTGGCCCAAAGCCGTCATCCACAAGATCTCCGCCCAAAAGAACAAAATCCGGGGCCAATTCTGCCAGCGCTTGTTGCAAAGCCAAAGGCAAGAGATAGCCCATTAAATCATAGCGGCGCGGCAAAAGCTGCAGAGCATGAGCCGGAATGCGAGCATAGAAGCCTTCCGGCTGCTGTATAAAGTCCGTCATATGCAAATCTGTTAGAAATAACAATTTCATCTTCTGTTGAGGGGCGAAAAATGAAAACTTGTTGTATATAGAAAGAGAAAATATAGCGACACTAGCCAGGCAGAAAAATAAAAAAATATCAATTATTCTCTCTATCGGCACAAATTTCTGTCGTTTAAATATCTGCCGGCTGCAAAATAATTTTTTCGCCGGACTCTGTTTGCAAACGGATAATTGCTTCCTGCGTTAAAATTTTTTGCGTTGTTTCTTGGCGCAAAATAGTTGCGCTTTGCCAGGGATTGGCCAGGCGCAATTCGCCGCCTTTTTCGCTATAGATTTCTATTTTCACAGTTCGTCGCTCTTCCCACTGAGCGGAGATTAAGAAAGCTCCCTCAATCCGGATATGCGTAAAGCTGGCTTCCTTCCATTGTCGGGGCACAGCGGGGAAGATGTGCAAAACGCCCTGTCGTGTGTGGCACAGCATTTCCAGGACAGCTGCTGCGGCGCCCAATCCGGCTTCAATTTGCATGATGTGCGGCCGGCCAGAGAATATTGTAAATCCCGGGAAAATAGCATCATGCGTGCTGGCGTAGCCCTGATTGATAAATAGCCGCCGAAAGAGGCCCAAAATCAAATCTGCCATTTCGCCATTTCCCATGCGGGCAAATATAATGCTGGCCCAGGGAAAGCTCCAGCCGCTCCATAAGCCCATTCCCAAAAATGTCAAATGATTGAGCGAATTTTGAAGCAACGCTTTGTGTTGCGGATTATTGAAGTGAAATATATCAAAAGGATACAGGCCCGCTAGATGGGAATGATGCCGATGGCTTTCGGCTAAAGGCTGCCCCTCCCATAGCCAGATTTGTTGGCCCTCAGGATCCGTTGCCGCCAGGGGAAGACGCGCCGCAATGTCTTCCCATTTGCGGCGCTTGTCCGCATCTACATCTAATTGGCGGGAAGCCTGGATAAGCGCACGGCATAAAAAATGAATACACGCTAATTGAAAGCTGGCATTCCGTCCCCAAGCTGTTATTTCAGAGCCGCCATATTCCGGAGAGACGCTTACAGGCAAGACGTAGCATCCAGCTTCTTCCTCCAGCATCTCCTCATAAACGCGCATCGCCCCTTTAAGAAAAGGATACGCCACTTCTTGCAGAAATTTCTCATCCATCGTGTAGCGATAAAGCTGCCAGAAAATTTGCCCAATCCAGGCTGTGGAGCCATGATCTATGGAGCCTGTCCAAAAGCCGCCCATACAGCGGCAACGATCATCTACAGCATGGGGCAATTGTAAGCCATCCTCTATCCCTACAAAGGCGCGCGCATAAGCGCGTAATTTCGGGAGCCAGGATTGAATCATTTCTACAAGAGGCTGCAAGGCAGCTAATTGATTTCCAGAAAAAGCAGGCCAATAACATTCCTGGACATTGATATTGAAATGATAATCTCCGCTCCAGGGCGGCAGACGATATTCTTCAATCCAGGGCCCCTGCAATGTGGCTGCTGTTCCTCCCGGCCAGGACACGCCCGCCAGCTTATACATTCCCAGATAATAAAGCAATTCTCGTTCTGTGTCAGGAAGGCAAATTTGTGCTCCGTGCTCCCAATATTGACGCCAAAAATTCCCTTCCTCCTGGGCAATTTGCTCGTATCCGTGTTGCGCTATTTCTTGCACAAGCTCCCAGGCGGCTAAACGGGCTTGTTCAGGCGTGGCGCCGTACACGCTGCCGATGAATATGTCACGCTTGCGGGGGCTGTTGACGCTCAGACAGCCCACACACATCGCAGGCTCGCCGGGGCATTCCTGTATCCAGCCGCAGTAATCGCCTTCGCAAAATGTTTGCGCTGGCGGAAAGCTATATTGGCGATAATGCTGTAAAACTTCCTCATGATATACAGGGCGGGGAATAATATCCGCTGCCACGCCGCGTATGCTCAGCGCCAAAACAGGCTGTCCACGCCTGATCACAGCATGCAAGACGCCGCCCGGAGAGAATTCTATCTGCGCCATCCCCCGCGTCATGTCCAGCCCCCCTGTAGCGATTTTAAACGGCTCCGCCAGCTGCACATCTATGCGCCCCATCGGAAGGCGCGTTGGCTGAGGGGGCGTATGCTCATCGATGTGCGTATCCTCAAAGACGCGGCGCAAACTCTCCTCATCGCCCGCCTGAAGCCAGCACTTCAGATTTGCGTATGTGGCTTCCGGACGAAAATCCATCCCGCCCCGATGATCCCAATAATCCTGTCGATTGATTGTAATGCGAATTTCGTTATCTTCGCCCCAGATTAACGCGCCAAAAAGTCCATTTCCTAGGGGGATGCCATAATGCGTATGCGGCGCTGGAAATTCCCATTCCAGCCGTTGCTGCAGAAAACGAGGAAGCTGCTTCATAGACTTCTCCCTGTTTTTGTTATTTTGTAGTAAATTTTGGGGTGTGTTAGATACGCTTAGAGGAATGTGTTGTAAATCGCCACGCACAAATATGCCATCGCGAATCTGGATTCCTTGCCCATTATTTTGTATCGGGCTGGGCCAGCGGGCAGCGCACTACACAGCTTTCCACAGCACAGCGATGATGTCCTTGAATGGCATCAAAGCCCCGCATCGCTTCTTTCAAAGCCTCGGGCGTAATTTGCGCGGGCGGCGGCACTTCATAATTCACGCCCATCTTCGCAATGCCGTCCCCTCCGAGCAAAGCAAATTTTGCTGTCCAATCACATCGTTTTTGATCCAGGCGATAAAAACTGAATTGTTGCCCTTCTAAGCTGAGCGTGATTTCTTCCTGATAGGCTTGCGAGGGGCAGACTTCCTGGCATATTTGGCAATCACAGCAAACTGCCTGTCCGCTCTGCAAATCCTGTATCTCATCGGCCTGTAACGGCGCGTCCGTTATCACGGCGACAAAGCGCACATTGGGGCCAAATTCCTCTGTTGTCACGAAGCCGCCCTTTGTCAGCACGCCTAGCCCGGCGCACAGGGCGGCAAAGCGATTGCAAAAGGCATTTGGCTGTAGCCCACGCGGATTGGCCACATAGGAGCCTGTGTTCATTAAATCCAGAGACATTTCCGCATTATATCCTAGTCCATACAGCCATTTTATCATTTGCAAAGCTTTTTCACGCAGAATCCATTGTGTCACATATTGCGCAAACACATACGGCCCGACAGCTTCCGAAGGCGGCTCGCCCACACGCCTCACAGTCGCCTGGGGCAGCCGCAAGCCCATCACGAGGACTGCTTTTGCCGTAGGCAAATAATCATACGCATCTTTGACACGCCGCGTGCTGAGCGTCACTTCAACATCATATTCAAGCCACATCTGCCCTCTATTTGTGGCGTGCAATATCGTCTCCCCGTCCATAACAGGCGAAAGCTGCGCCTTTAATTGTGTGAGACGTTCTGGACTGGCAATGCCAACAAGATCCACGCCGAAACTCTCCGCGGCTTTCTTAACAGCTTTTGTTAAATCTCTTTGCGCTATGCGGGAATACATTTGATGGCTGTCAGCCGGGGCTGCAGACATCTCAGGAATTCGCGGCGTCAAAGGCGCGCTTGTCAGTATTGTGGCTGTGACAATTTCCCAGCCTGCTTGCTTCCAGGGCTGGACAGCTGAAGCCATTATGGACGGCGGCAAATCCGCGCAGACAACAACGCTATAGCCATAATCCTCTAATTGGCGCGCCGCTAAAAAAGCCGCCCGTTCCGCCAAATACTGCGCCGTGCTCCTGAGATCTCCGCCGCTTTTGTTTTGGGGCACAGCCACGCCCATTGTCACGCCCCGAATCGCATCGGGCAGCCGTTGTTTATAATCTAGCCCTATTTCTATCATTTGCGTCTCATCATATATCCACACAAAATCTACATCGCGGCTATAAGCGGCAGCAATTATAGGATCCTGAATATGACGCGGCATCCAGCGTTCTTGTAAGGAGGAAGAGGCAAGGGAACGTTCCATGTCGGCCTTTGTCTTTATATTAGCTGTCTTTGTCTGCAATGTGGGCGGAATAATAGATTCGTCAGGCATGTAGATTCGCTTGCGCCGCGGCGCATTCGTATATTCGTGATCCCAGCGGCGCAGATGGGGCGGCAAGCAATAACGCAGGCAGCTGCCCATTTCCCCGCCTCGCAGGCCATGCTGGCGTATCGTTGCAATGATATTTTCTTCTGTCACGACAGTCGGCTTGGGCAAATCCAGATCCACGCCAAAATGTTCTCCCCAGGAGCAACGCCACAGATTTTTCTTGGCTTTTGTATAGCGCCTATCTTCAATGAGCAAATCTTCCGTGCCGTCCACTTCTTCCGAAAGCGCTCCCGAAAGACAATGCTTCACGCATTGCTGACAGCCATCGCACAGCGTATTGCCGGGCAAAAGCGGCAAGGGCACAAGCGGCGCTGTTGTCACGATAGATACGAAGCGATTGCGAGGCCCAAATTCCGGGCTCATAGAGATGCCGTGATAGCCTAATTCCGTCAAGCCCGCCGCCACTGCTGCATAGATATGGGACATATCCGGCGCAAAAACCGCACGTAAATTTTTATAGCCCCGATAACGCCAGATATTGCTGGCGGCAAGGGGAATAGCTTCGTAGCCTAAATCCTCCAGATAGCGCGCCATTTCGTAGGAGATATGATCCAGATGCGTGTTCATAAAGCCTTGCACAGCGTAGGGCCCCATTTTTTGCGGATGTTCGCGGCCCCCCATCTCAATGCAGCCGTCGGGATGATGCAAAGCGCACACGATGACGCTGCGCGCTTCCGGCAACAATCCCTGGGGGCTCATTTCCATTGGGGCATGGGCAAATCGTTCTATGTTTGCGATCCCGACTAGATCTGCCCCTAACTGAAAGGCATAAGATTTGATTTTTTCTGTTAACGCTGGAGACATTTTCCTCGCCTGCTTTTTAAAGGGAAACGCTGTATGCTCGTGCGCTGCCAAATCATTTTTTCTTGAGCTTCATATGCGCCGGCAAGCCGCCGGGCGAAGAGCTTATAGCTCCTGCAGAGTCTTTTCCAGTGCATCACAGCTTTGTTCCGCCTGTTCTAATGTGATCACGAGGGGCGGAGCAATTCGCATGACTTGTCCCCACCATCCGACGCGTCCACACACGACGCCGTTGGCCACAAGCCGTTCGCAGATATATTTGCACAGCTCGCCGGCCGGCTCTTTGCTCTTTTTGTCTTTGACAAATTCCATTCCCATCACAAGCCCCTGGCCGCGAGCATCGCCGCACACTTCATACTTTTCCGTCATTCTCTTGAGCCGCCCCAGCATATATTCCCCCACCACACGCGCATTTTCTATGAGATTTTCTTCCTCAAGAATGTCAAACACGGCGAGTGCCGCGGCACAGGACACAGGATTGCCGCCGCTTGTGGAAGACATCTCGCCTATGCCTTCCAGCATATGGCTTTCAAACATTGTGGCCGCCGCCGGAATGCCGCTGCCCAGGCCCTTGCCCAAACACAGCATATTGGGCGTCAAATTCTCGTGCTCAATACAATACATTCTGCCTGTACGGCCAAAAGAAGCCTGCACTTCATCCACAATAAAGAGCACATCGTGGGCGCGGCACCATTCTTGTATTCTTGTCAGCCATCCTCGCGGCGGAAAAATAAAGCCCGCTCCGCCTTGATAGGGCTCCACGATTAGCGCGGCAATGTCTCCTATGGATTCCGCCTCCATAATATAATCCAGCCATGTAGCGCAAAAGAAATCGCATGTATCGCTTGTTTTTTCAAAGGGGCAGCGATAGCAATAGGCATAGGGCGAATACAGCGTTCCGGGCATAAGAGGCCCCCATTGTTTTTTCGTGCCCTGCTTGCCCGCCATGGACATCGCCCCCCATGTCCGTCCATGAAAGCCCCCCCAAAAGGAAATAATCTCATGTCGTTGCGTATAGCGCTTTGCGACACGCATGGCCGCCTCTGTGGCTTCGGAACCTGTTGTGACTAAAAAGGCTGTATCTAAATTTTTGGCGCTGGGAGGCATGGACTCCACGAGCCGCTTGGCCAAAAGCACGCGCTGGGGCGTCCGATAATCATACGGGCACATCAAACGCGCCACTTGTTCTTGGATCGCCTGCACATGTTTGGGATGGCAATGCCCGATATTTGTGACAAGCACGCCGGATGTCCAATCAATATATTCGTTTCCATCGACATCCCGCACAATACAGCCTTCAGCCGACTCCCACACAATCGGCGGCTGGCTGGATGTGCATCCCTTTTCATATATCTCAGAAAGGGCTAAATATTCGGCCGATCTCGGCCCCGGGATAATGTAACGAGGCATCTAACTTCCTCCTCTTTAAATTAGCTTCAAGGCTGACTCAATATAGCCCACACAATAGCCCCAAAAAAGATTTTTCGCAAAAAGCACAGCAATATCAATTCCCGTGCCCTGCCAATTCCTCATCTAGGCGGCTTATAGCCTATATGTCTGCCCGGCTGTCCAAGCGAAAATAAAAATAATTTCCTGCGTGTCGAATTAAGCGCATGCAGCCGTGAAGAGGACTTCATAACGGCCAGATAATACAAAAAGGCGCGCCAGAAGCAACAAAGGCTCACACAGGCGTATGCGCGCGCCCATAAAATATCTGCGAATCTTACAGGCTTGGCTCAGGCTCAAAGCTACGGCCAGCTGCACCAATTGTCTTATGGGCCCCCGCTGAGCCGGCTTTGGGAGCTTCTTCGTTTCCCCTAAAATCCTGTTGGCTAGGCCAGGCGATCATAAAATTCGTAGGGAACAGCGCCGAATATCTTTTTCTTTCCGGCTACAAGCTGGCGCATAGCTTTGAGGGCATGTTCTCCTATTTTAAAATAGCCATAATAGCCCGCGCCCGCGATATGAGGCGTTATATATACATTGTCCAGAAAGCGCAAGGGGCTGTCAGGCGGCAAAGGCTCCGGCTCCGTGACATCCAGCCCCACATAAATGCGCCCCGTTTTGGCTTCCTCATATAGTGCCTCGGGATCCAGCACCCATGGGCGCGCCGTATTGATAATTGTAGCCCCATCCTTCATCAATTTGAAATGTTTCGCTGTAATCATGCGATGCGTTTCCGGCGTTGTCGGCGTATGGATGGAGATATAATCCGAAATTTTGAATAATGTCTCCAGGCTGACTTTCCGTACGCCTAGCTTCTTGGCTTCTTCCGGCGTCAAATAAGGATCATAGCATACAATTTTTACATCCCAATTTCCTAAAAGTTTTATCACATAGCGCCCTACTTTGCTGGCGCCGATGATGCCCACTGTGGAGCCCAACAAAAATTGCCCATTCCACGGCGCCACATCGGAGCGCCAGCGCCCTGTCTGTCGATAATCATTGATAAAGGGAATCCAGTGTCGCCCAATCATTATCATCAGCCCAATAGCTGCCTCGGCGACATTATAGCCAATGGCTTCATTGGCCGAAAATGTCACAATTTGGCGCGGGATCAGATAATCACGCACTACTTCGGGAGATAAAATATGCTTCACAGAGCCCGCCAAATGGGCATACATCTTCAGCCTTTTGGCGCGCTCAAAAACTTCCGCCGTTAACGGCGGCGTTCCCCATCCCCCCATGAGAATATCATAATCGGCAATGCGCCGCGCAATGGCCTTTGTATCGGGCATTTTGTCGCTGCGATTAAATGTGACCTCAAATTCGGCTTTGAGCTTCTCCTGATCTTCGGGCCGCATAACTCGATTGAGGCCTTCTTTTGTAAGAATGCACCATACTCTTGCTTTCTCAGGCATTCTGTCCTCCCTCTCCTGTCTATTTCTGGCTACGCTTGCCCAATAATTTCATTCTTTAACAATCTTTTCGTATCCTTTTTGCCGCAAAAAAATATCCGCCTGACACTCTTCGATTCGTGCTGAGGCTGAAAAAAGAGGAAGGGCTTTTTCTGTTGCTTCTTTTCGCTGAGTCGGCAGCGTCGCGCCTCTAGTTTTGGCTATTCTTATGTCTGTCTTCTCTATGCCCTCAAACGAGCACGCCTTCTAAATCATGCACTTCCGCCTGTGTGATGCGCACATCCACTATTTTTCCTGCCTGAAGAGCCTCATCGGCATCTTTTGTTCGCACTCGTACTTCTCCATCAATCTCTGGCGCATCGCGATAGGAGCGCCCCTTCCAAAGCCCTTCTTCCAGGCGCTCTTCCAGCAAAATCGGCAATATGCGGCCCACAAAACGGCGATTTATCTCCAAAGAAATAGCTTCTTGAAAAGCCAATAATTGCGCTAATCGTTCGTCGCGGATTTCTTCGGGAATCTGGCCCGGCATAGCCGCTGCCGGCGTGCCATCTTCCGCCCAATAACGGAAGGCGGAGACGCGATCCAGCTGCGCCTGTTCCAGAAAATGCAGCAAGGCGGCAAAATCTTCTTCTGTTTCTTGCGGAAATCCCGTCATAAAGGTTGTGCGAATGGCGGCCTCGGGCATAATGGCGCGAATTTGCTGAATAAGCGTCAAAAGCTTCTCCGGACTGCCTCTTCGCCCCATCCGCTGCAACACAGAGGGGGACACATGCTGCATGGGAATATCCAGATAAGGAAGAACTGCCGGCACTGCCGCCATTGTGTGCAGAAGCCTTTCTGAAATATGTTCAGGGTGCATATACATGATGCGCAGCCAGCCCGAGAAAGAAATTTCCCCTAAAGCTTCCAGCAAATCGGCCAGCTCCGGATGTCCGGGCAAATCGCAGCCATACATGGTCGTATCCTGGGCGATGAGGCAAATCTCCCGGCAGCCTTCTGCAACAAGCTGTTGAAATTCTGCTACAATATCGGCCAAAGAACGACTCCGATAAGGGCCGCGGATATCAGGAATTGTGCAATATGTACAGCGATTGTTGCAGCCGTCAGCGATTTTCAGATAGGCCAGCCAGTCAGGCGCGGAACGCCAGCGCGGCGTCTGGGCGGAAGCTATATAGTGCAGATCCGACGGCACAAAAAAGCGTTCGCCCTGCAGCACACGCCGTATTGCAGAGGCAATTTTGGGCGCGGCCCCGATGCCCAAAAAAGCGTCCACTTCTGACAGAAGAGGCAGCAATTCTTCCTTATGTCTTTGGGGCAAACATCCCACACATATAAGGGCACGCGCCTGTCCCGTTTCCTTCAATTCCGCTAAATCCAGCAACGCCTCTATTGTTTCCTCTTGCGCTGGCTGGATGAAGGCGCATGTGTTGACGATAATGACATCGGCCTGCTCATTGCTTTCTACAATCTCAAAGCCCTGCGCGGCCAATTCTCCTAAGATGTTTTCTGAATCCACAAGATTTTTGGGGCATCCCAAAGAAACAAGCGAAACTTTTACGCCCTTTTTCATTCTTGCTTCCTATTCATCACGGCGAAAGATAAGACAGTAATGATGATGATAATTCGGCACAAAGGCTTTGGGATAGCCCCAAATGCCCAGGGGCTTGCTGTTCTGGCACCAGATTCGTTCTCCTTGAAAGTGATATGTCCGGGACAGGCGCGCCGCCAAATCCCACGCTAAAGGCCGCACGCAGCCATCGCTGTCGCGAATATTTTGGGCCACAACGACGAGATAGCGCTCGGGCCGCAGCAATGCTTTTAGCCGATCAAAAATCTGCCCCACAGCTTCAATATATTCCCCATAATCCTCAATGTTTCCTAAATTCCGTTCATCATCTCCGTAATGTGTGGCCAGGCCCATTTTCGCGCGCTTTTTGGCTACAGATTCTACGCCGCCGCGGCTTTTGCGCAACATATTGTAATATGGCGGCGATGTAATGATGAAATCAAATTGTGGCAATATGATATTATCCTTGCCTGTGCATGAAAAAGCATTTTTTTGTTCTGGCGGAAGCTGCGTATTCCCCGTCACCCTAAAGGGCAATCCCTCCTCAATTAGCGGCGCCCATAAGGCCGGCTGGGCCGCTTCTCGGGCATCGGCGTGCAGCACATAACAGCGCGTTGTGGCGGGCATGGCTTCCACCCGTTGCCGTGTAATCTCCACATATTCGGCACACAGCTCTATGCCCACGCCATTTCGCCCTGTCTCCAGACAGCTCACAAGCGTCGCCCCGCTGCCACAAAAAGGATCCAGAATCCATTCTCCTGCTTTGGAAAAAAAGCAAATGAACTCCCCGACCATTTCCTCGGGAAAACGAGCGGGATGCAATTCTGTGGCTTTATTCTTCCAATAACGCCGCGAATCGCAAATAAACCAGGATTTTGTAAATCTAATCCATTCCCGGCCTGTGAGATCGTTCAGCGTATTCCGGGGATGTTTGCTGCCTGCTCTTGCGGCCTTAATGGACGTCGCTGATTGGGAAGGGCTGTGGCTGGAGACTGTGCTTTTGGCCATGGCTGTGATTTCTGCTGCGATAAAATGTTATGTCATGAGTCTTCGGCAGAATTTGTCTCGTCGGACGGCTCGGAGGAATTTATTTCGCTAAGCTTTTCAAGCTCGCCATTCACAGCATTAGTCTTAGGCGTAGAGGGCGCTTCCGATGGCACATTTCGGGATGCGCCCGTTAATCCTAACGCCGCCTCCACATAGGCGGGGCCAATAAGCACTTGGCGCGGCTTGGGCCCCTGGCTTGGCCCCACAATTCCCATCTGGGCCATCATATCAATCAGCCGCCCTGCCCGTGCATAGCCAATTTTGAAACGACGCTGGAGCATGGAGATGGAGGCCTCGCCTTCGGCCACCACATAACGCACGGCATCCCCTAATAATTCATCCGTGCCTTCTGTTTCGCCGGAAAATTCTTCCTCTTCAGGCACTTCCGGAATAATGGCGTAGGCCGGCTCGCCCTGCTGGCGCCAGAATTCTGCCACTTTTTCAATTTCCTGGCGGGACACGAATGCCCCCTGCACGCGGCGCGGCTTGCTGGCATCGATTGGGGCATACAACATATCCCCGCGCCCAATGAGCCGCTCCGCCCCTACACAGTCCAGAATTGTGCGCGAATCCACTTGCGAAGCCACTGTCAGGGCAATCCGCGAGGGGATATTGGCCTTGATGTTGCCTGTCACAACTTTCACGGAGGGGCGCTGGGTGGCGATTACAAGATGAATGCCCGTGGCGCGGGCTAATTGCGCAATACGGCAGATGGAAAATTCAAATTCCGCCCGTGCCTGCATCATCAAATCCGCCAGCTCATCTATAATAATGACAACACGCGGCAGGGGCACTGTCCGGGCATCATTTTCGCCGATGCACACGCGCCACACATCCTCTTCGTCCGGACTTTCGAGCAATACGCCTCCCCACTCCATCATATCAATCAGACGCCGCGCCTTCGCTTCATCTATCTTCAGCCGTTTTTGAATTTCTTCCAGGCTAATCTGCTGTCTGTTCGCGACGAGCTGCACACCCGTTGTAAAGAAATTATATTCCGCGATATTGGCTGCGCTCACGCGAGCAAATTGATCGTAGCGCTTTTCCATTTCGCGGATGGCTTTGCGCAGCACATCTGCCGCTTGCTGAACTGTGTGCACTACTGGCGCCATCAAATGCGGAATGCCCTCATACAAATTCAGCTCCACACGTTTGGGATCAATCATAATAAGCTGCACTTCGGAGGGCTTTGCCCGCATCAGCAAGCTCACGATAATAGAATGCAGGCAGACGCTCTTGCCCGAATTCGTCGCCCCGGCGACCAGCAAATGTGGCATTTGCACGAGATCGCCGATGACGGGATGGCCAGCAATATCTCGCCCCAGACAAACAGCCAAAGGCGAAGGATGTTGACGGAATTCTGGACATTCCACAAGCGCCCGCAAGCCCACAATGGAGCGCTTTTTGTTGGGCACTTCTATGCCCACAGCGGATTTGCCAGGAATGGGCGCTTCAATCCGCACATCCCAGGCGGCCAGCGCCATCCGCAAATCATCCGTATGGCGCGCCACTTGGCTGACGCGAATGCCCCGCTCCGGCTCCACTTCATAACGCGTCAGTACAGGCCCCCGCTCGTAATGCGTGACTTTGGCGTGTATGCCGAAGCTTTCCAGCGTATCTTCCAGCTTGATGATATTTTCGGCGGCAATGGCCCGATCTTCTTTTGTCTCCTGCTCCTCGGGATATTCTGTCAAAAGATCTGAGGGAGGCAATTGATAGAGCGCTTCGGCTGTCAGCAACGCAGGCTGGGCGGCAGCGACTTTCTTTGCTGTGCGCGGCGGAGGCGTCACTACAGCGACAGCCACAGATCCACAGGCGCTCGCTCTCGAGGAAGCTTCCTGATGATTGCCCGGCAAAGGATCTGTATCGGGAACAGCGCCCGCTGGCGGCTCTGTGGGCCTGTCTGCCGATTTTTGAGGGGGCTGCTCCTCAGCTATTCTTTCTTCTTCCGTCTCTGTATGGCTTTCAGCCTCTGGCTCCGGCATTCGTTCCGGCAAAGGCTCATCCTCAATCTCGACAATGGGGCCCGGCTGGCTCGGGCGGCTGCGACGGCTGCGGAGCTTTTCGCCATTAGGCGTACGTGGCGTAGGCGGGGCAGAACGGGCGCGCCGACGAATTTCCGCCATATTGCCATTAAATCTTTGCCAGCCCTGGCCCATCTGTCGCCCCAGCCAGTGAAGCCCTTCCGAAATAGCTCCCTGTGAGAGAAGCACAATCGCAATGGCCACAAGGCCGCCCAATATGATGTAGCTGCCTACAGGGCCGGCTACAATTAAGAAGAAGCACGCAAAAGCCGCACCGACATAGCCGCCATAGCGTAGCAATGTTTCCTCGGCAAATAGATAGCCCCAGCGTTCGCGCAGGCTTTCGGCAGCAGGATCGCTTGCCGGCGGCGTCTGTAAATGAATAGCTGTCAAAATAGCCACGAAGAGCAAAGCCAGGCCTGAAAGCACGCGCCAAGGCGTGGCTAAAGTTCCGTTATATAGCCCATAAAAAACAGCTAACGCAAACGCCACAAAGGGAACGCCAAAAGCGCCAATGCCGAGAGCTAAGCGGAGGACACGGGACAAAAATTGGGGCAAAATGCCGCCATTGGAACTAAACACGAGCGCTGCCAGAATAAAGGCGCCCAGCGTCATCAAAACAATTACAGCGATTTGTTTGCGCAGCCTCTCTTCAGGAGCGCGTTTGGGATGATTTTTTGACAAGATTTGCCCACCCTCCGGCTTCGTCGTTATAAATTACAGCGTTTGGGGGTGAAGCTGACAGCTAATTATGCCATAAAAACAGTGACAAATTTGTTTTGATAGAAAAATTTTCCAAATTGGCCTGTTCTCGATTAAATATTGCGGCAAGAGAGCCTTCAGCTCCTTGAATCACAAAACGATTATAGCATAAACGGCAAAGAAAGCAAAGGGCAGAATATCGTCCCTTTCATTATGTTTCTATTTGCTTGCTAAATTTGCCTTTATCAGGCAAAATTAATGCCAATACTAATTAGGGCGTGTGTCTTTTGAGGCGATGATTTTGCTCTGATGAAGATTTAACAAAAAAGACAGGATTTTTGAAAAAATGAGCCCGGAAATCTTCAAACGCTGTCCTCTTTGCGGCAAGCAATGGCCTTCTTTGGAAAGCTTCGTTGTGGATGAAGAAATAAATGTCAATGGCTATATGGCCATGTTTGATGATCCGGAAAAGGGCCTGATACTAGTGACGCACAAAGTGCCACATTGCGGAACAACATTGGCTGTGCAGGCAGCTGTATTAAAGCCTCTTTACGAGGGGCCTTTTTATCCTGAAAGCAAAGCGGGGCTGGAGCAATGCCGGCGGCTATGTCTGGATCGCCACGCCCTGGAAGAATGTGATCAGCCCTGCGCGCTGGCGTGGGTGCGGGCTGTCTTGCAATATCTCCGGCGTCACGAATTGCCCTCTGCTCGCGTATGTGCTTAAAATGGGGCCTTTATAGCACATTGACACCGATATTCTAGCATTTTGGCAATTCTTTCGAAATTACGGATAAGCGTTCACAATTTTTTTATGTTGCTGTAAAAAATTAGTTGTCTGAATAGCGTAAATTTGCTATTATGAGTTCAGACAACTGAATATAAAAACGCTCGCGGAGGTCGGAAGACGGTACAAGCCGTCGCTGCCCCGCAACTGTAGCCGGGACGAAAGTTCGCATGTCTGAGCTTTAGAAGCTCTCAGGCGAGGCATAAACGCTGCAGCCATAAAGAAAAGGGCTCAGCTCAGGCAGCCACTGTTCCCATAAGGGAATGGGAAGGCGCGGACGAGTAGGATGAACGGAAGCCAGGAGACGACGCCGCGAGTGCAAGGCTTTTTCCGCTTTGTGCGGGAAAAGCCAGGCGGATTCATCCTCTCGCGGGAGGGGATGGGCGCTTTGTGTTTATTGGGATAGTGAATTGAGCGCGCTCCTTTTCCGCGAAGGAGCGCGCTCATTTATTTTGGACGGGAAGCTCCCTCCCCTATCGTGCGAGGATAGGCCGCCCTCAATCCGCAGCGGCTCTCGGGCAGCCGCAAGGAGGCATTTATATGTTTTTTTCACATCAGCGGTCTTGTTCTCGTTCCAGGGGCTACAGGCGAAAAGCCGGCCCTGCAGGCTTCACGCTCATCGAGCTGCTTGTCGTCATTGCCATTATTGCGATTCTGGCGGCCATATTGTTCCCCGTGTTCGCCAGAGCGCGCGAGAAAGCCCGCCAGACGAGCTGTCTATCTAATCTGAAACAATTAGGGCTGGCCACATTGCAATATGTCCAGGATTATGACGAAACATTCCCCATGGGCGCCTTTTACAGCCCCGACTGGACGATTGAATACGCCTGGGATTACACTGTGGATTGGAATACAATGAATTACACGCTGGGAGCGTTAGGCCCATATACAAAAAATCAACAAATTAATATTTGTCCCTCTGCCAAGAGATTGGAAAGCTGGGGGCGTCCATACAGCGGCTATGCCATCAATGCGACATATCTTTGCCCCACAGACGGCCGTTCTGGCGCCGGCTTAGGCGCTGTCCAAAATCCTGCCGAGACATGTTTGCTGGCTGATAGTGCCTATTATTCTGGCAGTACAATCTGTCAGAATAATTATTTGCGGGCGCCCAGTGATCCGATGCGCGCCTGGGGACGCTTCGGCTTGCATTATCGCCACAACGGCACGGCCAATGTCGTGTATGTAGATGGCCACGCCAAAGCCACGACGAAGAAATATAATCCCAGCACGGCTGATCCGGAATGTGGCGATTTGTCGGCTGATGACAGCGCTTACGATTTGAATTAAACACACGCGGGCGGCTCCTCCCAGTCCCGCGGCATAATAAAAAGGGCACTTGTAGCTGCCCTATTTGCTCCCTCCCCGCTGGCTCGGCTTGCAAAAGCCGAGCCAGATGTCTTTATTTCTTATTTCTAAAGGAAATAAGGAAAAAGGGAAATGCGTCCTCCGCTGTTTAGCTAAAACTTTTTTCTTGGCCCTCACATCCAATCGTTATTTTGGGCTATCTTAAAGCTTTTCTAGCTTTAATCTTTATTTCTTAGCTCGGGCCGACGCCGCCATTCCTCCTCCCCATACAAGCCAATCTCCTTTGTGCTGATCTGGCAAAAGCCTAAACGGAAGGCAGGCGATTCTTTGCGTAGCCGATAATCGCCTTGCTCTGGAGCGACAAATAGGGGATCTGCTACAAGAGATTGTGTATCTCTGCCCGTCGCCTGCCAGGAAAGAAAATCCTGGCCATTAAAATCCAGCTCAGCGCCAGAAGCATTCCAATACAAATTGCGTTCCATCCGAAAATTTCCGTTGCTCCAGCGGCCGCCCAGAACAACGGGATTCGTGCAATACACGATATTTTGTTCAAAGAAAAAGGAAATATGCTCTTCTTCCCGCGTACGCGTGATTTGCATTTGCGGAGAGTCGGCGAAGATATTGTTTCGAACAATGTTTTCACGGCCATAATGCTGATGAAAGCCGCCCGTTTTGCAGCGATAACAAATGTTATGTTCAATGAGAATATGGGAGCTGCCTTCATCCGGATAGATGCCCCAGCCGCCGTAAAGAAATGATTCCACATCATGGATGAGATTGTAGCGGAGCCGCGTGCCCGGAGAAATGCCCAGCGTGTAAATGCCGCCCATATCGCTGAGCACGCCCTGGCCAATGTGATGTATATGATTATATTCAATGATGTTTTGATTGGCCGAGGAGGGGGCGTAGCCCCAGCTCCAGCCCACTGAAATGCCCGTATAATACAAATAGCAGATTTCGTTATGCGTCACCGTGTTGGCGCTGCTGCGCAGGATAAGCACGCCCACGCCAGCCGGAAAAACACGTCCGCCATCGTGAATGTAGCAATTATCAATTATGTTGTAGCCTGTGGCGAGCTTCGCTTCACTGACAGATCGTGTCTCGCCGATTTTGATGCCGCCGGCGCCTAAATCATAGAGCTCGCACTGGCGGATGAGATTATCCTGACAGCCGCGCTCCAGCCACACGCCATATTCGCCCACATGGGCAATTTCGCAGCCTTCGAACGAGCAACGCCGCATTCCCCGGGCAAAGATGGCTCCGGAAAGCCAGACAGCGGCCTGGCCGTCCGCAGGGCCGCGATTTTCAATATGCCAGTCGGCATGCTGAAAAGACAGGCCTTGCAGATGAATATGCTGCACATATCGTTCTTTGTCGGGCTGGCCGCGGAAAATCACAAGCTGCCGCAATACGGGGGCAATAAACTCGCAGGCGCCTGCTCCTTCTTCCTGAGCGGGATTCTCTTCAGGCAAGGGCATGTAATACAGGCGGCCCTGGCGGCGATCCAGATACCATTCCCCGGGAATATCCAGGGCTTCCAGACAATTTTCAATCACATATCGTTGTTCAGCCTCCCAATAGCCTGTCGGCCAATGGGCGGGCGCTGTAAAAGTAATCACGCGGCGTCGCATATCCACATCGGCAATCCAATGCAAGGAGGCTGTCCAGGCATGATATAAAAAGATGTTCACATCTTCCAGATTGTGAAAACGACGAAAATCCCCAGGGCGGAATGTCATTTTCAGACTAGCCTGGGGATTGCCGAGCTGCGCGTGGGGATTTGTAATTTCCGGCGGCAGGCCTGCCGTCAGCAAATAGCCTTCATTAGGATGGCGGGCGCGCTGTCGGCGTTGGCCATTGACAAAGAGCTGATGAAATGTCCAGCCGCCCTCTTTTGTTTCTGGAATGTCTGCAATCCACAGGCCGTCTTTATGCTTCTTCCAGCCTGTAATTTTCTTCCCGCCGCTGAACACTGGGCGCTCCTTGCCATAAGCAGCATAAATAATGGGCGCCTCGGCTGTGCCGGAATCTTCGGGCTGAAACACAATTGGGCGTGGCAAATAATAAGTGCCTCCACGGATAAGAACTGTAACAGGCTTTGTTTCCTTTTGGCGCAACGCGCGGACAGCTTTCTGAGCGCGAAAAATTGTGGCAAAGGGGCCATCTCGCCCATCCGCTAGTGGCTCTGGATATCTGCCGCTCCATGTATCACGGCCTGAAGGGCTAACATAAAAATCGCCGTCTGTAAGCTGAGCCATCGTTTTTGCCTCCTGGATTTAAATCATAAAAGGAGAATTGTGTTTTCTATTCTTTAGTGATACGCAGAAGCCTCTTGTTTATAAAAAGCAAAATGCAAGGGATTTCAAGGCGACAAAAACAAAAAAAGGCTTCTGAGAGCAAATAAAGCCCCAAAAACGAATTTTTTAGTTGCATAACAACAGGCAATTAGCTACAATGCCATTGAGCAGCGTGAAAAAATCACAAATTAAGAAAGGGGTACGCACATGGCGGAAGCTGTCTTGATTGTTACAAAGAAAGGACAGGGCAAAGTTGTCTTGGCCGATGAATTCCCCACAAAGGGCAAGGGGGGCAAGGGCGTCTTGGGCTTCAAAGTCGGCGAGGGAGATGCCGTGGCGGCGATGGAGCATGTGCAGACAGGCACAGGCCAGCGCGTGCTCATAATGACCGCAAAAGGCATGGCGCTGATGACAAATGTAGATGACATTTCGCAACGCAGCCGCACAGCGGGAGGCGTGCGAGTGATGAATGTGGATGAAGACGACGAAGTCGTGGCTGTGCTCGTCTAACGCGGCATCAGATTGTTATTTTTGCAGTGGCGACAAAGCCTTCTCATAGAGAGAAGGCTTTGTGCTTTTGCAGGGGAATTATTCTCCAATATTCGCGCGGAAACGCGCCACAAACTCGCAGCCTGTGCTTTGAAAAAATTCTTCATATTTTCAGGAGCAAACAAAATGCTTGTGATATGGCCTGTTGGGATAGCTTTGTTAATCTGTGCCATGGCCCAGGGACAAGCGCCCGACTGGAATCGCATTCGCGCGGATCATCCCCGCCTCTTTTTTAATGCCGATATGTGGCCGCTTATCAAAGCACGTGCAGCGGGGCCCTTGCGAGAACATCTGGAAAATTTGCGCAAATTCGGGGAAAATCCCGTCCCGATAGGCGAATGGTCCGCTATTCAACGGCCGCCAAAGCGTCCTGACAGTGTCGTGGAGGCGTACGATTGGGGGGATCGGCTGATGGCGGCGGCCTTTGTCCAGCTTGTTCAGCCGGATCCACAACGTTTGGAGCGCATCCGGCAAATGCTGTGGGCCAGCCTGGATTATTATCAGGCGTGCTTTGCGCAGGGAAAATCTGTAAGCTGGTATGCGCATAGCCGCATTGGCTGGCTGTGTGCCCTGGATTGGCTCTGGAATGAGCTGCCAGAAAGCGAGCGTATTGAATTAGCGCGGAGCTTCCTGGCGCATGTGGAAGAAGCTGTTTTCGGCCAGGCGAAACAACGGCAAAATCGCGGCGGCTTTATGTCTGGCTATTATGGCGATGAGAATCTGGCGCTTTTTACAGGCCTGGCGTTGTATCGTTCGGGCGTGGATGATGCGGTGGCATTGCGTTTGCTGGAGCAGGGCTATGACACATATCAAAAAGTTATTGCCCATCGGCGGAAGATGGCAGATGATGACGGCGGCGCAGCTTCGCCTACATTAGGCTACGCGTTCGGCGAATATCCTGTGGCCGAATGGAATTATTTGCATTGTATGAAATCGGCTCTGGGATGGGATTGCCGCGCCGAATTGGCCTATGTGGCGAGCTTTGCCAATTATGTACTCTGGAATTGTTTGCCCGGCCTTTTGGAATACGGCTTTGGCGACGCGCCCCATACGGACAACAAATTGCCGCGCTGGGATATGTATAGCCATTTGTCCCATATTATGCACTTTTATGGCCAATTACGGCCTCAAGAAGCCGCGCTGGCGGCTCATGTGCGTGAGCTTTTTCCCGTCCATTTTAACGTGGCCAGATGGGGCTTTTATCCTTTTTTGCTCACAGAGCTAGATAAAGCGCCCCCGCCTCTAGATCCAGGCCGTCTGCCGCCGGCGCGCTTTTTCCCTCAAATGGGACAGCTCTTCATGCGTTCTGGCGATGGGCCGATGGATACATATTGCATGCTTTCTGCCGAAGGCGCCTCCCCCCAGCACAAACATTACGATTCAGGCCATTTCACAATTTACAAACAGGGCTTTCTGGCGCTGGACACAGGCACGCGTGAAGGCAATACGGACAATCTGCAAAATTATTATGCTCAGACAATCGCTCATAACTGTATTCTGATAAAAATGCCCGGCGAAAAGCCCTCGCCGTATTGGAATGGCCCCGTGTATGCCCAGGCCGGCGGCCAGGACAAGCAAATCGGTTCAAAAGTCATTGCGTTTGAGACAAATCCATTGTATAGCTATGCTGCTATTGATTTGGCGCCTGTATACAATGCGGAAAAATGCCAGCAAATGATCCGCCAATTTTTGTTTGTGATGCCGGATCATTTCGTTGTGTGTGACCGCGTTGTGTCCACAAAGCCGGAATATGCCAAAACATGGCTGATCCATTTTGCCAATGAGCCTTTGCTGGAAGGGCGTGTTGCCCGCGCCGATCAGGACAGGGGCCGCATTTTTTGTCGCACGCTTTTGCCGGAAGATGCTGTCATTGAAAAAGTCGGCGGCCCCGGCAAAGAATTTCTGGTGGAAGGCGTGAATTATGACATTAATGCAGGCCCCTCGGAAAATATTGTCAAACAGGAATATACGGGAATACGCAAATTGCAATACAAAGAAGTGCCGGAATTAATGGGGCGCTGGCGGCTGGAAGTGAAGCCGGGCGCGCCGCGACAGCTGGATATCTTTTTGCATCTGTTGCAGGTGGGCGATCAAAGCATGGACACGATGACGCCGGTGCGCCTGCAGAGGGAAAGCGATATCATCTTATTGGAGTTTCAGGCCCATGACAAATATGTAACGCTACGCTTGCCGACGCAGGGGGCTGTCGGCGGACATATTAAGATAATGCAGGGCGGCAAAATCCTGAAAGAAGCCGATTTAACACAATCCGTGCTGCCGCAAGCAGGCCTGGCGAGTCTGCCTTGAAGCGCTGTTGCCCTTCTGAAGATAATTTTTATAAGCGGCTCAATAAGCAATTATCTTGTCTTCTTATTCAAACAGGACGCTTAACAAATGCTTGATTTGCGTAATTAGCTCTACGCTTAAGGCTGTATTATTTGTGTAGGCAGTGTTTGGCTGTTTTGGCGGGCGGCGGGGCGCAAATCCGGCACTTCCACGGGCTGGCTGCCATTCTCCGCCGAAATATGGGCACAAATGCCAGGCAATGTCTGATCCAGCGCTTCATAAACATCAATGGGCGGCTTTGTATCCTCCAGAATGCAGCGGACGAAATCATCCACCATATAATATTCGCTTGTGCCATGTCCGCCTAATGTGGCTTCAGGCGGCGCGCCGCGATGATTAATCCCCAGAGGCAATTCTATCGAACGCGTCAGCGCCGGGACATCCTCCAGCCACAACAAATGCTTGCCCTCGGGCGTGCGGGGGCTTTCGATTTGTCCCTTTGTCCCGTAAAGACAAAACCAATGATGAGCCGGCTCCTTGGCGACAGAAAAGCCACATAGCTGCTTAATGACTTTTCCTTTGGCCGTCTTAAATAGCCCTACTTCCATATCAATTGTGCCCAGCTCCGGCCGTTTGTGGCAGCCTGTGTGCATCCCGACAGCCAAAACAACACGATCCTGCATAATTTGCAAAATTGGCCCCAGATCATGCGTGGGATATTGAATCGGGGGCAGCTTTGTGCGCCATGTGGGGCGGCCCTGCTCATCAAACAGCAAGCTCCCGAGATCATGGATGTATTCCCCTTCTGCATACACAATCTCTCCTAAATGGCCCTGATGAATGAACTCGCGATAGGCCTGCACCCACGCAAAATAACACATATTCTCCGCGAACATATACTTCAAATGTGGCGCTGCCTCCACAGCTTCCACCAGCTCATAAGCTTCAGACAATGTATAACAGGCGGGCACTTCAGAAAGCACATGCTTGCCGTGGCGCAAAGCTTCCTTCACACACGCTACATGTACAGGCGCCGGCGTGGCCACAAACACAGCGTCAAAATCAGCCTGACAGAACTTACTGTAATCATCAAACCAATAGGGCACATTATTGGCTTCTGCCCACTGTTTGGCCCGCTCTGCGTTTACATCACAACCCGCCACGATTTGACATTCCTTGTGATGGAAAAAAACTTGTGCCACGCCCGCGCCCCGCCGAAGCCCAGCAATGCCAATTTTCAACATTATTCTTACTCCTTTTTTGCATGTAAATGGCGCGCTCTCTTATCAATAAGCCTGTGAAAATCGCCATCTTCGTTTTCTGTGCCCTCCCAGGGCCCTATTTTTATTTTATACTTTAAAGAAATCATTCTTTATCTCTGTCCTCGGCCTGACGAGCGATTTCTTCCTTTATTTTTGCCAGAGGATCTTCAGCTGGCGGCGCCTCCACAATCCCCCGACGCCGCAAAATCCACAAAAACAAAATTGTCATTGCCAGGCCCAAAATCATCAGCAAAAGAATCATCATCGCTGCCCGGCGCCGTTCCTCCGGCGTGACGAGATCTGTCGTCCCTTCCTGGGCAAAGATAATTCCACAAAATAACCAGAAAGCCAAAGAAAACAGGCCATAGGCGCGCTTTTTGAGCTTTTCCATCTTTCGCCTCGCAGCAAATTTTAGAATGCAGATGCTAATCTTTTAATCTCTCAATGTGCGCCAAGCTTATATTCCCTCATCCTTGTGGAAGAGAGAGGCATTTTACAACGGCAACGCATAGCTCCACAGCCGTGCGCCGGAAGCAAAATACAGGCGGC
The DNA here is from genome assembly GCA_964622325.1 of uncultured Armatimonadia bacterium. Classification (GTDB taxonomy): domain Bacteria; phylum Armatimonadota; class Zipacnadia; order Zipacnadales; family UBA11051; genus JAJFUB01. The sequence goes on along the minus strand of CAZUOJ010000001.1, from coordinate 31,909 downwards.
CATTAAAGAATACAGGCCCCGCCGAAATTCCCATTGGCGCCTCCGCTATTTTTTCGTGCGTACAGGCTCCCGGCTGGATCCGAACAATAGCGCGTGAAAATGCCGCATAAATGTTCTTATCGGGCCCCAAAATCATGCCCGGCCGCACAATGCTGCCATACGCACTCAAATCGACATCTGTCCGTACAATTTCTGGCCGGGCGGGATTGAGCACATACAGCTTCGAGCGGCCACTGATACCGTATACAAGCCCATCGGGACCCACAATGAGGCTGGGCAAATTCGCTTCGCCCGGATAGGGCGCCTGCTGGAATACGACTTTCTTTGTCGCCCAATCCAGAATATACACGACAGCTTCTTTAGCCAGAGGATGCCCGCCGCCCGGCGCTTCAATGCTCGTGCTGCCGACAATGCGGCCATCGGGCAACGCGGCCAAAGCAATTGTGCTTTGATTCGGGATAAGCTGTTCATGCGTAAGCAATGTGGCTTGCTGTGTGCGCAGATTGTAAATGCCCAATCCCCCGCCACACAGGCCATAGCCGGCATAGCCCGCCATCATAATCTCCTCCCCATTGGGATGAGCCAGACAAGCGCGTGGCCGACATATATCTTGGGGCCATTCGGCTAATTCCCGCGGATTAGGATCCTCGCCAAAGCCTCCATTGAAGGGCTTTCTTGTGTCAAAAAGATGGAAGATGCCTAGCGAATACGAAGCGGCAGCAATGTAGGGCCCCTGTACAGCCATCGCGCAGAAATTGCCTCCGCCCACACGCCGAACAGGCCCCAAATCTGTAAGCTTGTCTGCTTGCGGATCATAAACAAAGAAATGCATTGGATGGGCCGAGGAGCCGTAAATTTTGCTATCAGGCCCTGCGATTAACGATGTCAACATTGCTCCGCCTGACTCGAACGATAACGCGATCTTCTTTGTCTCCTGTGTGTCCGGCTGGCTGATTGTCATATATTTTTCGGGCCAATTAAGCCTCACAACGCGCTTGTCTGGCAACACGCCTGAAGCCACGCCCCAGCCAAAAGGCCCGGGCACGCGCGCCGCCATCTCTTCTGGCTTTATTCTTTCGGCTTTGCCCTCAAATAAGCGGAAACAAATATCTCCCGCCCGGCCATAAGCTTTGCCGTCTACGCCGCTATACACATATGCCGTGCCTGTTTTGCGTTCGGCTTCGTCCAGGAGCTGGCGACGCTCTTTTGTTTGCGGATGTATGGCAACGATGTTCCAGCGTGCTGTGCCAATTCCCCCATAAATCCAGCCAGCGCTGTCCACAGCCAAATAATTGAGATATTTTTCCTGGGGATCGAGCTGTCCGATTTCCTGCATTTCTTTCGTCTGCGTATTAAAGGAATACACGCGACAATCAGGATATGTGCCGAGATAGATGAAAGGATCCGGGCCATCCGCAAAAGCCTCGCCTACAAAACAGCTTGCTTGGGGATTGGGAACGCCGTGAAAAAGAAATTGACGCGTGAAGGGATCAAATTCCAGCAATGTGGGCCCGGCGCCTGTGTAAAAGCGGCCATTCCTGCTCATTAACGAGGCAAATGGCGGAGAATTGGGAACGCCCTCGGGATAATATATTTGCTCTGTTTTCCCCTGAGCCAGATCCACTACAAGCAGATAGCCCCGCGGGCTCAAATCATATGTTAAGATGATGGCCAAATTGTGGCCCGCGGCATCTTGTACAAGCGCCATTCCGCGGCTTTCTGTGGCAGGCGCAGCAATGCCATGATCCTTAAAGCCCGGCTGAGCGGCCAGCCCGGAAGCCATCGCTATCAATATCAGCATCAGGATCAAACTCCTCATTAACTTTCTCTCCTTGCTCAAGGGATGTTGAGGAATATATTTTATTTCAAAATGAGCCGTTTTAGATTTGCCGTTATTTCATTGTTTTTCATTTCTTTAAGCATATAGGAGTTCCTTCTGGATTTTTCAGCATTCTTTGTTTTCAACAACAAAAAGCTCTGCAGACAGCTTAGATCGCTAACTGGATTGGCAATGCGGAAACTCTTAGCCTGTGTTTCTCGATTTTAAAGCTGATTATGAGCATATCCATGTTTGGCTAAAAATAAAATCTGAATATGTTCTCATCCAGAGCTTTGCAAATTATGTAGTTTGTTTAAAATTCTTGTTAAGATGCACAAAACGCATTTTTAAAATCTATCGCTTGAATATCCTATTTTGTCTGTCTTTGCAAAAAAGTGTTGACATATCCCACAAGATGATGTCAGAATAAAACTAATAGCAATAAAATCAGATGAGAACTTTAGCATTCACATTTAACTTTTTTAAACAAAGATAGAAAATTTGCGATTCATTGGCGAGACAATCTAAAGACAATTTATTCCGCAAAATATTCATTTTTAAAAGATGTCCATGATACAGCAAAGAAAAAATCAGGCAGCTTTCCTGGCTGCTATCATAGTTAATATTGTTTTTTTCGTTGGCTTGACGGAATTGGCGCTTGCTGCCACGCCGCGGCCGGATTCTGTTCCTGCTCCTATGAATCCCTTGTTAGAGCCATTGCCGCAGGCTTGGGGCAATCCTCAGCCAGCGCCAAGGCCGAAGCCTGCCGCCTCTGAGCCTCTCCGTTCGCCCTCAGCGCTTGTGCCTTTGCCCGCGCCTTTGTGTTTGCGCCAACTCCCTGAGGGGCATATCCAGATTGGCGAGGGCTTTATAGATCCCCAGAGCGTTTTACGACATAGCGCTTTATACATCGTCCGTGCGCAAACAGCGGGAATCGTGGAATATCTGTATGAGCCTGATGGCCTGACACATCTCGGACAGCCGCTTATTCGGATATACGATTTGAGCATTTTGAATGATTTACGCATTGGCGAAAGCATTATGGCGCGTTTTGCCACAAGCCCCTTTGTCATTGCGCCCGCTCCCCAAACAGGCTTGCCGCCCGTGCCGCCAGCGAATTTTCCGCAGCCCACTGTGATACAACGATTAATGGACGGCTTGTTGCCCCCTAAAAAGCCCTCGGCAAATTCTGTAGCACAGGAGGCAGCTTCAGGCCGACCCACTTTGTCCAGACCCCAAATCCATAGCGGACTGGCGCCTCGGATGGGGCTTGCTCCTGCTGTTCAAGAGGCGACGCGCCCCTCGCCAGCGCCTGCTTTGGAAAAAGCCCAAACATTAAATGTGGACGACATTAAACATACGACAGCTGAGCTGAGCGCTGTGCGCGATCGCATTCGGGAGCTTAATGACGCTGTGGCGCAGCTGGAATCACAAATCTCGCTGGCACAGCAGGAATGGGCAGCAGCCCGAGAGGATGCAGAAACGCGCCAGCATCTGTTTGAGCAAGGCGTATTAGCGCGTAAGATGCTGGAAGCAGCGCAAAAAAAGGCTCAGGAATTGGAAAGCGAAATTCACAGCTTGGAGCGCAAGAGAAGCGAATTAACAGAAACACGCGAAAAAGCGCTCCAGCGCTTGGCACTTTTGCAAGCGGAAATTGAACAACAAGTCGCCAGGCGCCAAGAGGCAGCGGCATTGTCAGAAGCAATTCCCTCCCGGCCAACGCCCCTGCAGCGCCCGAACGGGAAAAATGAAAGCGAAAATAATACACAGACATCTTCTGCTGTTGTTCCTAACGCAGCCCGGCCTATCCGCGCTGCCGCATCAGCAAATGGCGGGGAGGACAGGACAAGATCTGTTTTTCCCGCGCCTACAATTCCTGCGCAGCCGCATTTGCGGAATTTGCCCCGCCCTTCGGCAGCTCGTACAGATTCAGCTTCTTCAGCTATCAATGGCATTCCTGAGATTCCGACTGTGCCTATTGAAGTGAAACGGTTGGCGGCGCCGCGCTGGATTGAACAGGCTGCCCCTACAGATGGCCTTGTTGTCCGACAACTGGCTCCGCCTGGGGCGCAAGTGCAGCCTGGCCAGCCTTTATTGGAAATCGCCAATCGTGATTTCGCTCCTTTGTATGCCGATGTTGCCGCGAAATATGTGGATCAATTTCTCCGGGGAGCACCCGTGACGATTACATTTGACGATTATCCAGGCATACAGCTTGCGGGATGGATTAATGATGTTAAGCCCGCCCAAAACGGCCTGGCTCGTGTGGAAATGATTGTGATGGCGGAAGAAGGCTATTTTGCCCAGGATACATACGCTTCTTTAGAATGGCTGGCGCTAGCTGCCCCCCTTGAAGAGCAGCCAGCGCCACAAATAACGCCGGCTTTAGAGGCAAAGCCCGCAGGAGGAGCACAGCAGGCGAACATATATCAGCTAATGCCGCTTATGCCTCCTGATTTGGGCCCTGCTCAGGACACAATTCCCGTCGTAAAGAAGAAAGAATTTGTTGGCTTAATCCATTTTGGCGAAACGAAGCCCGCAGAAGCAAAAGCCTGTATCAATAATTCTCATAATGAAAATGCAAAGCGGCTGGCGAAGCTTCAGGAATGGCGTAAGAGTTTCATAGAAGGAATGCAAACGGGCCTTTTTGGCAATCTCATGCTCACGTATCCGCGGGAGGGCGAAATTTGCAAAGCTGTGGAGAAGATGGCGACGGGCCGCGTGTCGCATGAGCCGAATCGCTGTGCACGGACTTTGCGCGAAGCGTTGGGCTGGGGCCTTGGGGATGCAGCAGAATGGCTTAAACGCCTGCCCGAGCGCGGCTACAAGCCGCGGCCCGATGGCCTGGCGCGTCCCGGCGACATTCTCGTTTGGCCCTTTACATATGGCCCTCGCCGCACACAACACATTGGCATCGCTGTGAGCCAAAATGGCAAGCTCATGTTGCTGTCTAATCTGAACGGCGTCCTCGGAACAAGCGAATTAGTAGGAGGCTATGTGGCCTTTTACAAGCCCAAGCCTCAAGAAAAGTCTTTGTCTCAAAAGGGCCAGCCGCTCGCCAAGCAGAAAACGCATGTTCAGTCGATGAGGCGTCTGCCCCTGGCCACAAAATCTGCCGCGCCTTAAGGCGTGGGCCGCCCTTAATTTTTAGGGGCCGCCCTTTTGTTAGGGCGGCCCATCTATTTTTAGCTCTCTAAAATGAGCACATCTTATGGAAAAACGCTGCTTTTTGAAGCAACGGCTAGAACACACAAAAGAAATAGAATACAAAGATGAAATTCATTTTGCTATTTACATTATTATTGGGATGGATGGGGGAACACGGGGCGCCGCCTCTAGAAAAAAACACAGACACGGCTTTTTTTAGGGGACAGGACAGCGCTATTCCTGCCGCCTCACAAAATTATGTGTCAGGCCGAGAAGACATGGCTAATCTGCCTGCGGATCCGCTTCAGCGTCAGGCTTATCGTGCTGTCGTGTTGCGTGAATGGCCAGACATGCCGCAATGGAAATTTGTCGCCTATCAAATTGTCTTGGCGAAAAACATTGTGGCTCAGGGGCGAGCGCGCCGTACAACATATTGTCCTTCATGTTCCGGAATGCGCTGTGCGGATGGCAGCCGCGTGCGGCAAGGCGTTTGTGCAGCCTCTCGGAACATCCCTATGCACTCTTTAATATGGCTGTCCACTGACGGATTGCTTAAAGTCACAGATCGGGGCGGGCTCGTGCGTGTAGACAGAAGCTCTCGGCGTTATGGAGAAAACGCTCATTTTGATGTGTGGAAGCCGCATTGTGTGGGAGGATGCTATAGCGGGCCTGGAACAAAGCGAGGCGTGCCCTGGGCATTTATCGCCCATTGGGATTGAGGCATGCTATTGCTGCCTTTTGAACACAAAGCCCCAAAAGCCTTACAAAATGCTATTCAGGCACATCCGGCGGGAGACATTGCACGCATAAGCAATAAATGATATAATTAAATCTCCAAAAAAGAAGCTATTTTTAGCTCAGCAAGATATGGAGAGAAGAGGATTATGAAAAAGGGCATTCATCCGAATTATCAAGAATGCCGCGTGACATGCGCTTGCGGCGAGACATTCATCACACGATCTGTTAAGCCAGAAATTCGTGTGGAAATATGCAACAAATGTCATCCCTTCTTCACAGGCACGCAAAAAATCGTGGACACAGAAGGGCGCGTGGAGCGTTTTATTAAACGCTACAAGCTACAAGATCGTTATCAGCTCAAATAGCAAAAAAATTTTTGTGTCAGCATAAGGCCCAGGCCTGCCCAAGGCCTGGGCTATTATGCGCCGCTTAAGAATAAATCAGATGATATTAAAATAATATGGCTGAAGACAGGCATTTTTATGGCGGACAAGCCATTATGGAAGGCGTGATGATGCGCGGCCAAAACGCCTGGGGCGCTGCTGTCCGTCGGCAAGATGGAACTGTGGCCGTTATTTCTCAGCCGATCCGGAATATCAGCCAGCGCTATCGCTGGGCGCGCTGGCCATTTATTCGCGGCGTTGTGGCCCTTGTGGATACATTGCTTTTGGGAATTCAATCGCTTATTTTTTCATTTAATGTGCTTGTCGAGGAACAATTAGCGGCATCTCAGTCGACAAATTCCGCTTCAGAGCCAGCGCAAGGCAAGCCAAACAAGAAATTGCGCAAGCAATCTTCTTCTTGGGCCGCCTGGGCTGCTTTTATTCCTTCGCTGGCAATCGGAATTGGCCTATTTATCTTGCTTCCTGCTGGCCTTGTAAAGAGTCTCTTACATAGTCCCGATGATTTAATAAAAAATTTTGTAGAAGGCATTATTCGTCTGGCTATCATAATTGGCTACATTGCGGCTATTTCTGTTTTGCCAGACATTCGGCGGATCTTTCAATATCATGGGGCGGAGCATTCTGTTATCAATTGCCTTGAAGACGGCGCGCCAATCGTGCCGGAGCGCTGTATGCAATACAGTCCGCTCCATCCCCGCTGCGGCACAGCTTTTTTGCTTGTGTTTATTGTTGTGAAGATTTTGTTAGGCTCTATCTTGCCTTATCCGCCACAGATGTGGCAGCTTTTTCTGTTGCGGCTTTTCATGATTCCTTTTGTAGCGGCCATTTCATATGAAATCATTCGCTATGGGGGGAGACATCGTAATTCGCTATTGGCGCGATTGCTGGCGCAGCCGGGATTGTTATTGCAGCGTCTTACAACTCGCAAGCCTACAGAAGAACAAATTAAAATTGCCATTTATGCCTTAACAACAGTGGCGCCTGACATATCCTTGCCCAAAGATTTTCCGCCGCCTGTGCCCGCTACAATAGACGGAAAGCTCCAGATAGCAACAGATTCCGTGCTTTCTTCAGAAACAAATGCAAATGCTAATATGGCTTCGGAACTTTAGACTGTCCAGCTCAAATCTCAAAAAAATTAATAATAAAAAATTTTTTGACAAACAGAAATGGATTTAGCTGCAACAATTGCCAAATTTTCGCAAGAATTGCAGGAAATAGAAGAGCAGCTCAGTCAGCCAGATGTGCTTCGCGATCCGCAACGCTTCCGCGAGCTGACAATCCGACATGCTGAGCTTTTGCCTCTTGTGGAGACGTATCAGGAATATAGGCGCGCTCAGGAAGATTGGACGGAAGCGGAAGATCTATTACAAGAAACAGATGATCCAGAGATGCGGGCTTTTCTGGAAGCGGCGAGGGATGAGGCGGCCCAGAAAAAAGCCCATCTGGAGCAAGAGCTGCTCCAGATGTTGTTGCCCAAGGATCCGCTGGATGAGAAAAATGCTGTGTTAGAAATCCGCGCCGGCACAGGCGGCGAAGAGGCAGCTCTTTTTGCGGCGGATTTGCTCAATATGTATTTAAAGTTTGCGGAGCGCCGGGGCTGGGAAACAGAGATTGTGGACGCCACATTGGACGATTTAGGCGGCTATAAGGAAGTTATTGTGGAAATTAGGGGCCGGGGGGCATATGGCGTTTTGCGTCACGAAAGCGGCGTTCATCGTGTGCAACGCGTTCCTGTTACAGAATCTCAGGGGCGCATACATACATCTGCGGCGACTGTTGCCGTATTGCCGGAAGTGGAAGAAGTGGATATTGAGCTGGATCCGGCGGATCTGGAATTTGAGAGTTTTCGCGCGGGCGGGCCGGGCGGCCAGCATATGCAAAAAAACGAAACGGCTGTGCGTGTAACGCATAAGCCTACGGGGATTTCTGTAGCCTGTTCTGATCAGCGTTCCCAGATACAAAATCGGGAGCGGGCATTACGGCTTTTACGAGCGCGTCTTTATGATTTGAAAATGCGGGAGCAAGCGGAGGAATTAGCGAAGGCCCGGAAGGAACAAGTCAAAAGCGGCGATCGCAGCGAAAAAATACGAACATATAATTTTCCTCAGGATCGCCTCACAGATCATCGCATCAATCTCACATTGCATAATTTGCCCGCTTTGCTGGCGGGGGAAATTGACGAGCTCATCGAGGCTTTGGCCGAGCATGAGCGGCAACGAAAGCTTCAGGAGCTGGGACAAACGCTATGACAAAAACGCTCAGCGCTCTTTATAAAGAGGGCGCGGCGTGCTTAAAAATGGCAGGCATATCCGAAGCAGAATATGAGGCGCGCGCGCTACTAGCACATGTCCTGGATATTCGTCCCCTTGATATTTTCTTACAGTTGGCCCAGCCCATTGAAGACTCTGCTGAAATTATTTATTATCATCTGTTGAGCCTCCGCGCGTGTCGCCTGCCTTTGCCCTACCTCACGCGTACAATTGATTTTTATGGCATTTCTTTACGCATTGACGCGCGCGCGATGATTCCGCGGCCTGAAACAGAGCTGCTTGTAGAGGCTGTGTTGAAGAGGCTGGAGAAACATCCAGCGCCGCCAAATATGTATGTCGTGGATGTGGGCTGCGGCAGCGGAGCTATCGGGCTGGCGCTGGCCTCGCAGCTCCCTGACACAAAAATAATGATGACAGATATTTCGCCAGAAGCGCTCCAATTAGCCCAGGAAAACGCCCAATGTTTGGGCCTGCAAGAGCGCGTAGAGTTTTTGCAGGGCAGCTATTTGACTCCTTTGCGGGAAGCGCAGCTTTTGGAACAAATTTACGCTATTGTTTCTAATCCCCCCTATGTGCGTCCTGCAGAATGGCCGCATTTAGAGCCGGAAGTGCATGCCGAGCCGCGTATTGCGCTTGTTTCTCCTGCGGAAGATGGCCTGGAAGCATATCGCCAAATCATTGCGCAGGCGCAGGAATGTGTTCATTTGCGTTTCATGGCTTTTGAAGTGGGCTATAATCAAGGCCGCGATGTGGCTGCTTTGGCCTGTGGGATGGGAGATGTGGAAATTCTGCCTGATTTGGCGGGAATAGAGCGTTATGTGATTGTTTATGTCCGCTGAAATTATAAAAAGTGAGCCCCAAAATCCAGATCCGGCTGTTGTCGTCCGGGCGGCACAAGTTTTGGCCGCTGGCCATCTTTTGATATTTCCGACAGATACAGTTTATGGCCTGGCCTGTCGGGCTGATGACGAAGAAGCTGTGCGAAAGCTGTTTGCGGCTAAAAGGCGTCCCCAAGAAAAGGCGCTGCCTATTCTCGTGGCCAATATTCAAGCATTAGAAGCCTTGTCGGTGACAATGCAATTGCCCCCCAAGGCCCGCCGCATGGCGCAAGCTCTTTGGCCTGGCCCCTTGACAATTGTTGTACAAAAAGCGGCCACAATTCCCGATATTGTCACAGGGGGACAAAACTCTGTAGGCGTTCGTGTCCCCGATTTGCCGTTAACGCGGCGTATTTTGGCCACGTGCTGCTTCCCTGTCGCCACGACGAGCGCTAACATTTCCGATGAGCCTCCTGCTCGTGATGTGGAGGATTTGCCTGCAGAATTAAAAGAGGCCGTGGCTTTAATTGTCGATGGCGGCCTGTGTCCTGGCGGCCAGCCTTCCACAGTTGTGGATATCACAAAAGATCCGCCCCAAATCCTTCGCAAGGGGCCTATTAGTGAAGAGGCAATTTTTCATATATGGAATGTTGAGGAAGGCGAAGGCACATTTGAAAGGGGCTGACAGCAATGAAAATTGGCTTAATAGGTTTGCCCCGCAGCGGCAAGAGCTCTTGTTTTGCCGCCTTGACAGGCCTGCCGCCTCAGCCTTCCGGAGCGGGCGAACGAATTGGCGTTGTGCCCGTGCCGGACGCCCGTCTAGCGCGTTTAGCGGAAATTTATCATTCCGCTAATATCGTTTATGCTGAAATCGCCCTTGTGGATACAGATCCCATTCCGTGCAGTGGCAGCGGAGCAGATGTAGAGAAACATCTGGCACGCTTGGCGCAGGAATGCGAGGCATTTGTAATTGTGCTGCAATGTTTTGGCGATTTGGATTATCAAGGCAAGCCTTTAAATCCGCGCAGCGATCTGGAAACAGTGTTGCTCGCACTCACACTGGCAGATTTAGGCATTGTGCAACGGCGTTTGGAGCGCATTCACAGCGGCGCGAAGAAGGATCGAAATATCCTAGAAATTCATCTTCTGGAAGATTTGCAACAGCAGCTCAGTGCCGGCAAGCCAATTAGCCAACTAGGAATTACAGAGGAACAGCGCCGCTGGCTATCTGGATTAACGCTTGTAAGCGCTTTGCCCTTGCTTGTAGCATGTAATGTCGCCGACGACGATTTGGAAGGGAAAAAAGCAGAAACAGCGCTGGCATATGCCACACAGCTCGGCTTGCCCTATTTGCTTTTTTGTGCGCAATTGGAAAAGGAAATCGCCCAGCTTCTGCCAGAAGAACAGGCCGAATTTTTACAAGATTATGGCTTGACATCTTCAGCGCGGGAACGCTTCATTCAGGCCGCATATGATTTGCTAGATCTTGTGACATTTCTTACGGCAAACGCTAAAGAAGCGCATGCTTGGCCCATTCGGCGGGGCGCTACGGCCTCCCAGGCTGCCGGGAAAATTCATACGGATATGGAGAAGGGCTTTATCCGCGCGGAAGTCGTAGCTTTTTCCGATTTAGATCGCTTTGGCTCTCTGGCGGAATGTCGCAAGCATGGCCTTGTGCGTTTAGAGGGGAGAGATTATGTTGTTCAAGAAGGGGATGTGTTAGAAATTCGTTTTAGCCGCTGAAAGAATATCTGCTCGATTTCATTGTCGCCTTTGGCGAAAATAAAGCGGGAGCAAGCGAAAATTCATCTTGGCTTATGATTAATATCTTCAGACACGCCAGCCAATCGGCTTGCTCCCTTCTCCCCTATTTCTCGGCCACCTCTTCGGGGAAGATTGCGGCCATTAGCCTATAGCCTCCATAAAGGGGCGAAAAAACTATAAGCGCCTGCCCCACATTAAAGATCAGCCAGATAACATCGTCGATATAGCGAAAGGAGATATCGCGAAACACATAAGCGGCTAAAAGCGTATCCGAAACAATCAGCAGCATAGCGCCCACAAAAGCCAAGACAAAATGTGGCTTTTGCCATGTTACAGCCAAAGCACATCCCGCCATTCCCCATATCATTAAAGCATAGCCCAAAGCGGCCCAATTGCGCCCAGGATCGGCGAGGGGCGTTTGCACAAAGAAAATCCAATCAGCCACGCCAAGACAGAGCATTAAGACAAGGCTGCTTCGCCAAGCCTTCGTACGGACAGCGTTTAGAATAATGGCTAAACGCCGAAAGGCGACGATATAACATACATGACAGGCTCCAAAAACGAGCATCCCCAAAATGAGATGATCAAATCCTGGCACGCCTACAATTTTGCCCATTACAAGATCTCCTAAAAAGCCCCAAAACATTCCGCACATAAGCAAGCGAGCATAAGGGCGCAAAGCGCGAATTATGCCTGTTGCGATTGTAAGCGCACAAAGAAAAAGCAAGAATGTGCAAATGATTTTGTGTAGGAGCGGAATTTTTTGTGATTGTGATATTGGGCTTTCCTGTGTCAGAGCGCCCCCCACAATGAGCCCCAGCCAGCAACACAATAAAATTCCTAAGAGGACTGAATTGGCGCGAGGCAAAATAGGCATGCTTTTCCTTCTCTCTTTCCTTTCGCCAAGCTCCGATCAGGAGGCTGTCAGCCAATGTTCTAAAAAGGGAATGCCTTTGCGTCCATTGAATTCATGCCCTCCTTGAAAAATATGCAAGCCGCATTTTTCAGGAACTTTTAGCAGCTCATAAACGCTCCTTAGACGTGCGAAGGCTTCCCGTGTGGCCTTTACAGGAAAAATAGGATCCTGCGTGCCGCTTTCGGCAAAGAACGCCCGGGGCGCAATCAGGGCCGCGACATCACACATTTCGGCATAACGTAGCAAGCCAGGAATATAATTGTCCACACAGTGACTTATGGGGATAATGCTATCACGGAACAGATTAAAATAGCCGCTCACAAGACAGGCCTGAATGCGTTCATCCATCGCTGTCGTAAACAATGTCACAAGCCCCCCGCCAGAAATTCCCACACATCCGATGCGTTGCGGCTCCACTTCTGGACGTGTTTGCAGATAATCTATGGCCCGCATAATGTCATAAACACGCAGGCCGCTATTTGTGCGTCCAAATAACAGGGCCGCCATAGAATGTTGCTGACAAGAAGAGCCAGCGCCCTTTTCAATATCCCAGGGATCGCGCCTTTCTCCAAAGCCTAAATGTTCGGGCGCAATCACAACGAAGCCCCGCTTCACGAGCTGTATAGCAAAATCGTTTTGATAGCTGGGCCCCTGCCGCGGCTGCCCTTGTGCGTCCAGCCCGACAAGATCATTTTTGCCATGTCCATGCCCTGAGCAAGCCACAACGGCCGGACGAGGCGCATCGATATCCTCGGGAATAAGCAGATACGCAGGCACAAGCATCTCTGGCCGGGAATAATATAGAATTTTCTCGCGGATGTATCCTGGACAGGCCACACGCTCAATAATTTGGGGCTGTAATGCGCATCTGGGATCATTCAGCCCGCCCAAAAGCTCCGCCACTTTTGCCTTCAGCTTTCGGCGCCATTTCTGCCATTCTTCTATTGTGCGCGCCTGAAAGGCCAGAGCAGGCTGATTTTGCCTGTAAAGCTCATGGATATAATGCATCGGGCTAAACAACAAAGAGCGTTTGGCCATATAGCTTTTTCTCCTTTTTTGGCTTTTTATTTCAAGGCAAGACGAAGCAAACGCGCGCCGCCAGCTTCTAAATGAAGCTTCGGCGTCGTAAAAGGCTGCCATCTTTTCTGCGCAGGCCGAAAAATTTCTAAAGGCTGTTTGCTTTTAATTGTAATGGATACAGGCTTATGATAATCCAAATTAACAATAACAAAATGTGTCGGCAAAGAGGATAAAGAGCCAAAATAGCCCCATAAAAGCGGCACTGACTCAACGGCGCATATAGGAGCTTCATCAGGAAATGCAACAGCGCCCCAGGGCAAGGGCTTCACATTAGCATGATAAACAGCTATAGATTTTAGGCTTTGTAATTGCTCCGCGTAGGCGACAAAATCCCGATTCACGAGGCGCAAGCCATAATATAAGAGCGTGGGCTGGCCATCAAGCGTGGCTAAAGCCCCTTTAAAGCCGCGATGGACATACACGAAATAGGAAATCCCTTGGGCGCCGTAAGCCAGCGATGTATTGACAAGCCAGCGCACTTCCGCTGTGTGGGGAACGCGCATTGAAGGCGTCCAGGAGCAGGCTTGCACAATATTCAGAAACGGCAAGCCCGCCTGAAGGGCGGCTTCTCGGATGAGCGCAAGATTGAGGAAATATTGGTCCCCATCGCCTGTGGCGCCAAAATGATAATGATCATAGCTAATTAAATCTGGCTTCACAATATTAAGATATTGCTGGAGATGTTCCTTATAAGCCGTTACAACATCGCCTTTATTGCCTAATTGTTCGTTTGTAGCGTATGTAGGAAAAAGATTGATATACGCCAAATGCGCTGGATCTTGCGAACGCAAAAAAGCCACAAGCTTTCCTAAAGCAGGAAATTGGACGGCGTTGGGCTCATCTTTAAGATAATATGCATACATTGCCGGATGGCTTTTCACACGAGCGATTAATGCTTCTAATTGATTGCGCTTTTCTGGAACATCTAGAGATTCAGGACTAATGAGATTATCATAAAGCAGCGCTCGCAGGCCAAATTTATAGGCATTGTCCAATTGCTCCGCGCGGCACCATACAAGATTAAAATTCCCTTCAGCCATTTGGCGCGCCGCATCTTCTGTCATTTCGGGCCCTGCCCAATATGTGACGATAGGCGTTCCGATTGTCCAGCGCGTTTGTGCCCAAGCGTTTTCGTCTATTATGTTCATAATAATAAAGCTCCCTAAGAAAAATAATGTATAGCGCATCTTTCGCCTCCTTGATTAGCTCTGGCCATATTCCATCCATGTCTCAAACACAATATCCCAATTTTTCACGGGAATATCGGGCCCGATGGAATGTGTGCCTAATGCCATTCCTGGCGCCGCAGAAAGAATGTATTTCGTGTGTTCGCGAATTTGCTCAGGCGTGCCTTGACGCAAAATGTGCACATTATCCAGCCCGCCTAATAAAGCCAAACGGGGATATTTCTCGCGCAGCTTGACAGCATCCAGCCCAGCGCGATATTCGACAGGATTGATTCCCTCAAAGCCGCAGTCGAGCAGGATATCCAGAATAGGCAAGATGTTGCCATCGCTGTGCAAAATAACTGTTGCGGCTCCAGCGCGCTTAAAAGCCTGGATCATATATGTCCAGGCGGGCGCCAAAATGCGTTCTGCTGCCCGTGGCGAAAACATAGGGCTTTGCGCCGAAGCCATATCGTCGAAAATCCACACGCCTGTATGATACAAATCCCAGCGCCGGAGTTCTTCCAAGCCGATGGCTGTAAGATGAACGGCTGTGCGCATTGCCATTTCTGCCGCTTTCTGCGGATCGGCAGCCATATCCATTAAAAACGCGGCTTCGCCGCGCATAAAACATGTCCGTATAAATGGGCCGCCTGTTTTCGCAAACACACAATAACGCTTTTTAAGTTGCGGCATGAGGGCATCTAAAGCGGCATAACGCTGGGGCAAATCTGCCGGCTCAAATTCTCCGTATTTTAGCTCGCCTTTTTCGTCATAGGCAAAATCAATCTGTTCATAAAAATAGCCGCCCGTCAGGCGAGTCCGCTTGATTTGCCCCCAGCCGTCCAATGTATAGATATAATCTCCCTCGCGCTTCAATTCCCGCGCCAGCGACGGATAAGGCGTTTCATCGCCTACAGCAATATAATCATCCACAAGATAGTAATCATCGGGATGAGCTTCAGGGGACAAGCCTTTTGCGCGGCGCCACATTTCAATCCATTCTGGCCAGAATCCTCCCAGCATGGGGATCCGATCCGGCTTTTCAAAATGCAACGCCGCCATTAATCGTTCTTCCGAATTCATCATTTGTCTCTCTTAGGCAAATTGGGGCAAATACGGCTTATGAGCGGCCAATAAATCATCGGCTAAAGCTTCTGCCGTAGCCAGCTCTTGCACACAGCCATCGTACAAAAGCGCTTCCACAAAAATACGCCGATCCCCTGTGAGCGCTGCCTCTACAGCTAATTCCACGCCGTACAGGGCACGCGTGATTGTCGCAGCTAAGGCTGGCCGCAGCGGCGGCAGCGCTACGGGCAGACAGCCTGCCTGCATGGCGGCTGTAGGCATTTCTAAGACAAAGCCTGCCGGAAGCTCCGGCACAGTGCGATTGGGCATGTTCATGGGAAATATCTCGCCCCTATCGTTTATTAGAGACTCCACAATTGGAATCAACGCTTCATGTTCGCCTAATTTTCGTGTAAACAGGCTTTCCTCCAGCGGCACACGCCCTTCCGCTTGTGCTTTCATTTTTTCGTAGCGTTCGTCGCCGCTTTGAATGACGGCCAGAATATCCATTGTGTCCAGCCCTAATTTTTTGCCGTAATAATCCCCCCGGGCGAAGCGCGGCGCATAGAATTCTGTGATATGCCTGTCCAGGACAGCGGGGAAAGCCCGATGCGTTCGATACAGCTCCCAGGAAAAATGATTATCTTCCGGAGGGCTTTCGGCGAGCCGCTGATCCACAAGCGGCCACAAATCCTCTCCGTTGCGTGTAAAATGCGTGATGAATGTCAGATGATTGACGCCGCAATATAGGGCGTGGATTTCTGCATAAGGCACGCCGATAAAATGGCAAAGATAGCGCAATGTCTCCTGCACGCCATGACAGAGCCCCACAAGGCGCGCCGGCGTGGCTTTATTCACAGCGCGGCAGATACAGGCCATGGGATTGGCATAATTAAAAAAATGCGCCTGCGGACATAATTGCGCCACATCGCGGGCAATCTCCAGCATTGGAGGGATTTGCCGCAAAGCCCGAGAGATGCCGCCGGCCCCAATTGTGTCGCCCACAGGCTGGAAAATGCCATATTGGCGCGGAATAAGAATATCCGCCTCCCAGGCGCGGCGGCCGCCCACAGCAATTGTCGTGACAACAAAATCTGCTCCGGGCAAAACATCACAACGATCGGGAGAGGCTTCAATGGAGAAGGGCGCCTGCTTGTGTGCGATCATGCGTTGGACGAGGCCTTGGGCCACATTAAGAGCTTCTTCATTGATATCCACAAGCCCGATTGTCCATTCGTCCCTCCCCTTGGCAAGCAACAAATCAGCGACAAGGCCTGCTGTGAAGCTGGCGCTGCCGGCGCCGATTAATACGATTTTTCTTTGAGCCATATTTGCAGCGTTCCTTTCTAACAAGGCCATAATCCTGTATCAATTTGATTTAATCATTTTCGTTTCGACGAACATTTTCGCCAAAGCTCCGGCCCTGGGAAGATTTTATTAGGCGTCTTCTTTTTGTAAATGATGGCGCAAACGAAGGCGCATTTGAGCGGCCACAGCCGCGCAGCCGCCGTAAAATAAAGCAAACAGTACAAAAGAAGGCGTGAAGCTGCCGCCGACAATATCTTTTAGCAGCGGGGATAAAATCATTGTTGTTCCAGCTGTTAGATAGCCCCAGGCGTTTGTGCCCGCGAAGACAAAATGCCGCTCTGCGGGCAAAATATAGTCCCCGACTGCCGCTGTCATTGCCACAGTCACAGTGGCGGCTTGCACGCCCAGAACAAGCGCGGCAAGGCTGACAATCCAGGCTGAGCGCCAAAAAGCAACGGCTATCAGGCTCAACGCGCCAAAAAGGAAGCCCACAAACATTACGCGTTCGCGGCCGATAATATCGGAAGTGTGCCCCGCCAGCCAGGCGGCGGCCAGCCGTCCTGCATAATAAGGCAGGACAATCCAGTGCAATTTGTCCAATTGATTTTGATCTACAATTAAAATTGTGAAGCTGGTCAGCACAAGCCCCCAGCCTAAATAATTCGCGACGGAAAGCACAACGAGATAGCGGCCGGCTGTGCGCCGCAAAGCCATCAGGGCGTCGGCAAATCGGGGGGGCGGCAGCTCTTTGGGCTTGACACGCAAAAATAACGCCAAAACATTGCCTACAAGGCTGAGGCCAATAGCTGTGAGCAACATGCTATTATGGCCCGCCAATTTATCCGTGATAGTCGCTTGCAAGCCCGCGTGATGTCTCAGGATCCCCCCCAAGAGCAACACGCCCAGCATCTGGCCGGAATATGTGGCGCTCTGGAACAGGCCGGATATGCTGCCGCGTCTTTTGGCTTCTGTGACATTCAAAACTTGGGCGGGGCCTGTAGCCCATAAAGTTTCGCCGCCCCAGCCCCACAAAAGAGCCGCGATCAGGGCGAGGGGCCAATCGTGCGCTAAATAAATGAGCAAACCAAAAAGCGTGTAGCTCACGCCCGCCAGGACAAGGCTCCATTTTTCGCGCAGCCAGCGAAAATAATAGGGATACAACGCCAGCCACAGGGGGCCGCTGAAATAAACAAGGGCAAAAATGGCTGCTGCCTGTGTATCGCTAATTTTTGTGCGAGCTGTCAAGAGGGGCACGAGAAATTGCTGCAGGGCAGCCACGCCCAAAAACAAAAAGAAAAACGAGCCGCAAAGCAGCCCAATTTGCGCCCGGGAAGATTGTTTCGTGTGTGTTGGAGGCAGTGGCGAAGACAAAACTGATGCTCTCCTCAAGGGACAAAAAATGCAGGCAGAGAAAAAGCCTTTGCTGTAAGATAGATTGCTTCGGAGCGAATGGGCAAGCCGCACTCCCCCACGCCTTAGCCCTTAATTAAATAATTCTTTTTCCTATGCGCGAGCGTTTAAAAGCCTTAAACAATTTGGGCTTTTTCGCCTTCCTGAGACTGATTCCTGCTTTCCCAAGACTTTGTAATCACAACAATATGTAGAATGGCGGGATATGCGGCAAAAATGCCTGAAGGGGCCTTGCGTCAAAAGGCGATTTTAGCTATAATATATAGCGACGCGCGGTGGAGCAGTCCGGTAGCTCGCAAGGCTCATAACCTTGAGGTCGGAGGTTCGAATCCTCCCCGCGCTACCAATGCAACCTCTTCCCGAAACCGAAGCACTCGGTTACAGGGATCCGCTTTCAGGCCCGCAGAATCAACGGATTCTGCGGGCCTGTCGCTCATCCGGCTTATAACTCTCGCGCCCGCGTTTCGGAATAGCCCCTCGCCCACGCCATCCCCATCGATCTGCACACTGTCCGCAGCGGAAGGCAGGTTACAATCGATTCGGCTGATGAAACCCCGGATTCTGGCCTTCTGCTTGGCCAAAGGGAGGTCACGAATCCCGCTCGTGAAGTCCCGGAGGAGGTCGGCCCCCTCCTGCGGTTTGGGGGCTTCCCCACTCAGTTCGTCGAGCTCCTGCTGGACTTGGGCGATTTCCAACCTCAGCCCCGCCTGCGGATCCCCACTTCTCTTCCGCAGCCGCAGGTTGCTCACCCGCACTTTCTGCGTCAACAGGCAATCCACCCCCGCTTCGCTCCCGTGCCGGCGAACCTCTCCGCCCCACTTCTCCGAAGGCGGCGGATCCGCCCCCGTCGCCGCCGACAGCTGCAGCACCACTTCCAGTCTCGCCCGCTCCAACACATCCCTGAACTCGTCCACCGGCATCCGCGCGTGCGTGCGCAAACCGCTCCACGAGCGGCAACAACCTTGGCCCCTTTCGGATGTGAAAACCCCGTCAGTGCCTTCTTTCCCGCGTCTCAGCAATCGGGTATGCTCGTCCCGCGGCGGTTCTCTCGCTTCGGTACGGGTTTCTGGGGCGCTGTCTTGCATAATCGTGCTCCAGAGAACCGCCGCTTGCTCTCCCCCTCAGCTCTTAACTATGGAGGGGGCAGGCTTCATCTGGCTCTTGTTCGAGGCCTCAGCACAGATTCTAACCGCCGCAGGCTGGGGGCAGTAAGGTACACCAAGTCGTTCTCCAATCTCGTTTTGGGCGGCACAGGGTTGCCGAAGAGATCTATGGTCTCTATGCCCGGTGCCGAGGGCACAGCAAACTCCGCGTGTTCGGGATGTGTGGACAGCACTGCCACCGCGCGTTCTGGGCCCACGAATATATAGGCGAAGACGCCCGGGGCGAGATTGCGCCGCTCCACAAATTCCGTGTCCTCGATAAGCCAGGCCAGGTTTGCGTGCGCCACGCCGCTGGGATGCAAGTAGCCATCATCCTCGGTGAACACACGCCAACTGGCAGCATTGGGCCCGGCCGCGCCCGAATGGATATGCATTGAGTAAAGAAACACTTTCTGGACGCCCTGCGCCAGCAGGCTCACTATATAGCGACACAGACGGTTCCCTATCGCCCAGCTATCGTCTATCGGCTCTCCGCACATTGTGTAATGATAAAAGCCATTGTTCAGCAGGTAGCATATCGGGTTGCCTTCGGTCATCCACACGGGCTTGCTCAACTGCCCGGCCTGTTGGATAATGGGGCCTATCGCATATTCCCAAGCCTGATGTACATCGTCGCCCGGAAATCCGTTGTAGCGGAAGGAGTAATGATGGTAGCCGATTGCATCACAGTTTTGCAGGGCACCAAAGGGCAGCAAGCCTTTCGTCCACAAAGTCCCATTGGGCGTGCCTTCGGTGTTGAATCCCAGAATAGTGATTTTGGGGTCAACTGCCTTCGCCGCCTCGTAGGCCGTTGCTTGTAGCCGCGCGAAATTCTCCTCTGCCCTGGGATCCTTCTTAAACCCACCTTTCTCAAAATCCCAGCCCAAAGACCAGAAGGAAATCCCCCACGGCTCGTTCCACACATCGTAGCTATCAATGAGGTCTTTGTAGCGCTCTGCTACGACGCGTACATAATGAGCGAACTGGCGCAGGTCCTTAGGCTGCACATAATAATCCCAGTACCAGTGGCGCGATTTCTCCTGATAGTTGGCCCAAAGCGGGGAGGTTGAGAGCAGCCCCAGAATCTTGAGCCCATACTTCTCATAGCGTCGCAGCTCTTCATCCCGAAATTGCCATTTGCCTGGCGCAGGCTCCAAAAAAGCCCAGCTCGTATACTCCCGTCCCGCATCGTGCAGCCGCGTCCAGTTGACCCCGATGGCCTTCGCCATCACGATATGGCGTGTCGTGGAAACTGTGTGGACGCCGAAGGGCGAACGCGGAGCAGGCCTGTTCCAATAACGCGGGCGCCGCACGCGATGAAACACGACTTCATCCACCGGGCTAATGATGCGGCCCCGCGCGTCCTCCACATGTGCCTCGACACGAAAGGTGCCCAGGGGATGGGCGGCTGGAAGCTTCAGCAAGAGACGTCCCTCGGGCCGTGGATTGCGCACCTCAAGTCGGATTGCGCCGCCATAGAGGTCGTACTGGGTAAGTCTCAACACGCTGCCCGAGGGCGCGCCGCGCACGGCGTAAAGTATCGCCGGTGGCTCGTCCGCAAACTGGACCCGAGCGGCGGAAGCGTCCGATTCTGGCAGCGCCAGCTGCACCTGGCACGGTCGCGCGGGGGCAAAGTCTGTCGCCTGGCTGCCGCGCTCGACCTGGAAGGCGTCCAGCCATACACTCCCCTCGCCTTCCAGGCGCAGCTGGTGCATCAGGCCCTTCAGCAAGGGAGTAAAAGTGATTGTCACCCGCTGCCACTGCGCTGGATGGAGGGCATATTCCTGCGAACGCTCGCCTTCTTCGCCAAAAGCGGTGAGACGCAGGCGGCCTGAACCCCGGGCATAGAGACTGGCTGTATGCGGCTCAAAGCTGCGGGGGATGAACACCGGAGCCGTGTACAGCACCCAGCTTCCCTGGCTTTCTATCCACAGCGAGGGCGCACCGCTGGGGCCCGGGCTCTGCCGATCCGTCCGAATTCTTACCTCATCGCCATCAGAGCAATCCCGTCCCAGCGCCCAGCCCGATGGAAGCCCGAGCAGAAACTGGCTGACCCGAACAAGATTCCCTGATGTCTCCTGAGGATACTGCGCTTTGAGCCTGGCGATGATGTCTTCACGGGAGAAGGCGACCAGCTTTACATGAGACAGGTCGTAGCTGCCATCTTCCTCCAGAGTCAGCCACAGGCCGACGCGGTTGGGCGAGGGGCCCAGACGAAACTCATAAGCAAAATCCTGCCAGCTGGGTCTCAGCGGAGGACGAACTGACCACAGAAACTCATAGGGAGGGCCGATAAGCCGTATTCCGACAATCAGGTTGGAGCGGGCCGCGCTCCGCGCCCTGAAAGTAAGGCGATAGTATGTCTCCTGCGAAATCTCCCCCATATGAAAAGCCAGCTGCCCCTGGCCTCCATCGGTCTTGCAGACGCGCAGGAAACGGCGCCCGTTCTCAACTTGGCGCGTGTAGCTCAGGCGGATCCGGGTATTCCAGCCCGAATCCTCGCGCCAGCCCTCGGGCAGAAAGCCGGTGATACTCTTCTCGCCGGATTCGCTCACATCATCAACGGGAACAGCAGCCTGGCCAAAATCTGTTTCAACGATTATCTGAGGAGCAGCCCGGGCAATCGCGGTCATGACCATCAGGCTCAGGATAACAGTACTTTTCCTCATCGCTCGTTCACCTCTAGCTAATATCTATTATCTATGCGCGGTGGCGAAGCATGGCCCAGCCGCAGCGGCAGATTGCGTTAATTCTGCTCCATTCGTCGGCTACGCGCTCTTTTCCTGCTTACGGCTGATGTGTTTTCGTCGAGCCCGGCTGTGGACATCCAGAGGTCTTTGAAGCCCAAGACTGGCGCTGAAATTGTCAGCAATTCTGTCCGATCCATTTTGCCTGTATGAAAACGGCTATAAAGCTCCCCCTTGCTGAGCACTTCTAAAGCGCGGCAGATAAAATGCTCCGCAGGCCGCTCGGGGCTGATTTCCTGCACAGGGAGCGAAGGGCCACAATACAGGATACAGCCTTTGCCATAGGGAATGTACAGGATAGCAGGGGCCGCCCTGATTGCCGTCCCGCAAGCGTCCGCGGATTTTTTCCGGCGCATTTTCATCTGTATAGCGGGCCAGCACAATCGCCCCTGTATTGGGCTCGGGGATGATTGAGCCCACTTCCCGATGGCCCGCCGCACATTCAATCAGCCCCCATTCGGGCAATCCTGGGGAAATCGGGCTTGGGGAGGACACAAATCGCACATTTGGACAGGGCGCGGGCCCCAGGCGTTTGCCCCG
The DNA here is from genome assembly GCA_964622325.1 of uncultured Armatimonadia bacterium. Classification (GTDB taxonomy): domain Bacteria; phylum Armatimonadota; class Zipacnadia; order Zipacnadales; family UBA11051; genus JAJFUB01. The sequence goes on along the minus strand of CAZUOJ010000001.1, from coordinate 9,569 downwards.
CAGCACATGTTCGCCCGGAAGCGGCCAGCCCTCCAGCACAACGATCCCGCCCTCCTGCGCAAATTGCTCCAATGTTCGTAAGGCGGGCTCGCGGCCATATTTCCCCCAACAGGCAATTACAACATCAAATTGACGCAGCCTTTCCAGATTTGTCAGTTCGCTCTCATCCAGGCGCAGACGCGGCAGGCCATGTAACGCAAAAATGCTTAAATAGCCTGGCACATTGCCCCCCAGCGCCGTGACAGCTTGCCCCCCAGAGATGGCAACGCGCCAGGGCTTTGTCTGAGGAGCTGATATGCTTAGCGAAATAGCGCAAAAAAGCGAAAATACACAAAATGTGCCTCGCATAATGCGCATATTTCCTGTCTGCTTCCTTTTTTTATTTTTTTCGTTGCTCTGTACTTTTTGTGTGTTTCTGAACAAAAACAGGGAGATTAAAGCTTTGCAATGCTAATTTCTCCCTGTATGATTTGGATGGAATTTAAATTTCAATTTATTTGTCAAGACATCTTTGGCATGCCTTCTCTCCCGCAGGACGGGCGCCTTACCAGCGGAAGAAGCGATATGGATAATCCCAATCTTCCGGCTCATCTACATAGAAAGCGTTTCTCCATCTCTGCTCTTGTCCAGCTGGCACAGGCACGCTGCCCTGTTGCGCATGGCAGGCATAATAGGCGGGAGAAAGGGGCGCCTGTGTCTCTGGCGGGATAGGCGTCACAGGGCGGCTAAAATAATCTAAAAGCGGCGTTGGCGCCGCGACGCCCATATTCGCCAGCAGCCGCGTTAAGGCATACGCTGTCCGCCGATATGTGCGGCGCAGATTATGCTGCACATCCACGATAAATCGCCAGCCTGTGTAGCCATCCTCAAATCCGCCGTTAGCAAAGAAATTTTGGGCGCCTGCAGGCATCCCGCCCGGCACATAATCGCCTTGATAAAGCCGGAAATTGTCCAGCCGCAGCTGTCCGCCTTCTTCTGCGCAGACAAAATAGGCATTCCAGCCCTCCGCAAAAGGACGATCCACTGTAAAAGTTTCATGCAATTCTGTCCATTGGCCTATGGGCAATTCTACATCCGGCCCACGGAGCGCCCGATCCCACGGCCGCACAGGCCGCTCAATCTCCAAATGGGCTTTTACGGGCCCATTTATAGGCTTCACAAAAACTGCAAATGTGTATCTTTTTCCTACTTCAATAGGCGGCTTTTGGAATATCTGCCCAAACGCTGTGCCGCGTCCCGTAATTGCGCCTAATGTCAACAAAGCGCTATTTTGTCCTTCCTGTGCTTCTTGATTATCCACACGCAGCGAAGGCAGCACGCCTTTTGAACGCGTAACGGTGTAGGGCGGCAATTGAAAGAAAACAAGACGGCCCTGGGCAGCTTCGGCCAACACGCCATTGCCCATCACATTCGCCCCTTCTGTGATGAGGGGCAGCTCCCGCGGGGCGCGATTGTGCACATCGGCAGGACTGAGGCCAGCAAAAGGCGATGAAGCCGGAGGCGCCTCAAAATAACAATTCAGATGTTCTGCGCGCTTCGTTTTCACGGAAAAAGGCAGGAAGCTATTGGCTTCCTGTTCCTCCAGCCCCAGAGCCAACAGATGGCCGCCATTTTGCAAAAAAGCGCCTACTCGCTCTTTATCTTGAGCCAGCTGAGCGCCTCCGCCTGCGCCCACGATAAGCACAACGCGCTCTGGATTGAGCTGCTCCGGATTATAAGGCAGGAGCGGAATGTCAGATTGGAAATATTGTTGCCCCGCACGATCGCCTACATACATGGCCTGACGCCGTGGAGCAGGCTGCCAGGCAGCGACATAGTCCAGAATGTTTCTCATTAATATCTCCGCGGCTGGCTCCGCTTCCGTACGCCCTGTCACATCCAGCTGACAGAACAACGCAAGCCCTGTTCCTTCGCGATATTCCAGAAGCGGACTATATTGGAGGCTAAAGCCGCCGTCCAAAATAGGCAAAAAATCTCCCTTAGAGGGCTTCTCAATGAGCACAGAAGTCACATTGCCGCGATTGCCGCAACGCCAGACTTGCGGCACTTCCACGTCGCACCAAAAAATAGAAGGCCCCCCGTAACGCTGACTTGTTTTGTATTCTAGCCGCGGCGGCGTCAGCGTGGCTTCTCCGCGCCAATCTCGCAAAGCTTCAGCCGTCAGTCCGCGGACAAGCGGATGATTGGGCACGCGAATGAAGACATTGCGCAGGCCATATTCGGCTGTCCGAAACCCCAGACGCTTCTCCAATGTATCTTTTGTCTGTTCAAACACGATCACTTTCAGGCCCTGTCGAACACGCGTGAGATTGAGCCCTGGGCCTTCAGGCGTCAAAGCCCGCTTGCCAATAATAAGCACCTCAAAGCCGTCCCCATCTGCTGTCGGCTCCACTGGCGTGAAGGGGATATTCATTCGCGTTAGCAAATTCTTCGTTTCTCCCCCAGGATCATACACAGCGAGGCGGGATCTGATTGCCAACGCAGGGGGACGCTGTAAAATATGGAGGCGAAAGCTATCTGTTTGTATTTCTCCTGTATTAAATTTGAATTCCGCCTGCAGTATGTATTGGCCCGGAGGCACATTATTGGGCAGTGCGATGTGCACTGGCAAGCGCCGTTGCTCCCCCGTCGGCAAATTCTCCACTGTGAATTCTCCTTTCAGCGGCTGGGGCAAATTAAGCGTCCATTGTCCCCTCACAAACACAGGCCGGCGGGAATTATTGATGATAATAAATTGTTTGCTGAGACGCTCGCCCGGATAGAAATTATGATCCTTGCTTGTAAAGGCTTCGGGCTTGCCGCCAATATAGGCTAATAACGGCTGATTGTTGCGCAGCACCGCCTCGCCGGCTGGCGTGGGCACAAAATCCTCTTCCCTGTAGCCCAGCGGATAAATTTCCCGTTGATCCTCCAGAAAATCAGCGCTGAATCCCGGCCGCTGCAGATTTTCCCAATCCACAGGGAGATTTTTACGGGATTTATCCACATTCGGCCGCAATCGCCAAAATGCTCCATATTCCCACGGCGAGATAGCAGACACGCCCCATGTGCGATATGCCCGCCAATTCTGCTGCAAATATTGCCCAATGATTTTTTGCTGATCCGTAAACACAGGGCGTCCCACTTGATGCGGATAATCCCAGCGATGCCACAAATTGCCCTGCCGAAAACGCTGCGCCTCCCAACGAATATTCGCTTTCTCTTCTTCTTGTAATTGATATGCCTGATCTCCTAAAAACTGCGCACTCCATTCGGCGCTGCAGAACTCCCACGGCACAATAGCGCTGCCAAAAGCGCGGCCGCCATGATACCAGCCGCGATACATTGTGAAATCCCATGTGCACGGAACCATATATTCGCATGTGAACATGGGCTTTTTCCCATTGGCCGCCCACGCGCCAAACCACTCATCTAATTCTTGTGCCGGCGCCATATTCACATAGAAATTGCTTGTATGCATCGTGCCAAAATTGCCCGACGAATGATGATACACAATACGGCTGGGATCCAATGATTGGATGATTTTTTCGGCGCGCGCCGCATATTGCCGATTGCGCAGCGTCCAGGGCGCATCCGGCTCATAGCTGCCATCCAACAAATCAGGATTCATATCCTCCGCATAGCCTGTTGCATTATGGCTTGTGGCGTAACACACAACAGAGGGATGGCTGCCCGCCACTTGCACATAAAAAGCAGCGTCCCGCGCGTAGCCATTATTTTGATCGGCATTGGGCGCGTTCCATTCATAGGCGCTGAAATGCGGCTGGGAGAGCGCAATTAACATTCCTACATCATCGGCCGCGCGCAAAATCTCCGCAAAACTCAAATGGCTCCCGGGCTCACAACCGTAATTATGCGTGTACATAAAATTAATGCCCATTTTCTTATATCGCAACAGACTTTCTTTGGCGCCCTCATAGCTCGCCGCCCAGGCGTTCATTTGGGCATTGTCCAGCGGAAGCGCCGACAAATAAATCCGCGAGCCGTTCAGATAAAAATCTCGTCCCTCTATCCAGAATTCCCGAAAGCCAAAGCGCTCTGGAAAGGCTATATCAATAATTTTTCCTGTTGCTTCCCGAAGAGATACAGCCGCAATAAATTGATTTTGCGGCGTATGCAAATCCCACAATTTGTCAGGCTTCCAGGAAGCGCTAAAGGAAATCTGTCCGTCTCGGAGATCCGCGGCCCGAAAAAGCGGACTTGTGAATGTGGCCACAGGCTTGTTTTGCTCCAGAATTTGCGCCTGCAGCGCATAAGGCGTGTCGGGAACTAGCCCCTCCAGGGCCACATGAAATGTGATTTTCCCACTGCGCACAGATGTATCTATGCGCATATGCCGAATTCTCGCTTGTGGGGGCGTGCTGACAAGATAGACATCGCCGCAAAGGCCTCGCCGCTGCACGCGTCCCGCCACTTGTTTCGCCGCGTTTGTGTCGCTAAAGGATAGCATCACAGCCTTCAGCGGCATCGCCACGACATGGAGGCTCAAAATGTGCGTAGCGCCAGGCCGACATAGAGCTGTCAGTTCCACTTCGCCCGCCGGAAAACGAATTTCGCCCGCCTTCTGGCCATCCAGATATACTGTCGCGAAAGAATTAACATATTCTGCATATAGCGTAATCCTCCGCCCCGCCCAATGGGCCGGAATTGTAAGCTCGCGCTGTTGCCACGCGGCAATAACATCCCCTAAAGGCTGATTCTGCCAGCTTGGATGCGGAAACAAAATCTGGCTTTCCTTATGCATATAATCGGAATATCCCGGCCAATAGCCTGGCACTTTAAAAAAGCCCCAATTGCTTGTGGGAATGTTTTCAGCTTGGGGATCCGCCGGCTGCCAGCGCCATAAGCCATTGAGACAAATGCGTTCTCGCGTTGGCGTGATTTCATGAAACGCCTTGTTGAGATCCCAAACGACTTTCACATTATCAGGCAATTTTGCTTCTTTTTGTGTCCAACCCGGACACATAAATACAAAAATAAACATTACAATGCCATATGAAATCAAAAATCGTTTTCCAATTTTATGGATTATTATGGACATTTTAATAGCCTCCTTTTAGGAAACTATTTATGCTTAAAATAAATATTGCACATTTGGCTAATTATTCCTGCTTTGGGATAAAATTTTTGGGGGAATAAGCCTGAAATTTGTTGCGGCCAAATTTGTATTTCCCAAAAAGGGAGCGTTAGCGGGCCTCTCGTATGGGATAAACGCCTGCCATTAAAATATAAAATTCAATCTCCATCGGAGACATAACGCCGAGGAATGCTTGAGTCTACAGCTATCCGCCGCACGGGCAGAACAACTTCATCTCCGATCTGGACATCCGGCAGATCTGTGACATCCAGGCAGCATTGATCCATGGAAATACGGCCAATAATTGGCGCTGCGCCTGTTTTCAATTGCGCCTGAAGAGCATAGCGTGTTCGGCCTCGGCGTCCCTCGCGGCCAACAATCCACGCCTTGATCGCCCCACGCAAGCGGCTGCTGAGAGATTGGGGCGCCATGCCCAGGCCCTGAGCCAGTCCTACAGGCACTGTCGCCACGCGCGTGTCGCGGCCACAAATAAATTCTCCTCCATAGCCAATAGGGCTGCCTTTGGGCACTGTATGAATCGCTACAATTCGGGAATAGAGCCGAAATGTATCCTCCCGTAAAGAGAGAGGCCTGTGCTTGATATAATCCGGATATTGGCCATAAAGCAATGTGCCAATCCGAACTAAATCCAGATGGCTTTCCCGATTTTCTAAAAATAAGGCGCTGGCGGCAGCGTGGATGGGCCTTGCGCCCTCCCCGGCTTGCGCCAACGCCTGCCGTGCTAATTTGGCAAACGCTTGAACAGAAGCTCCCTGGCGCAGATCATCAAGGGATTCCAGCATCCGCCCCGAGCCAGGAGGCCCAAAATGCGTGTACACGCCTGTGATATGCAAAGGAGCATAAACGGCAGCAGCATCTAATATATCCAGCAGCGAATCATCTGCGCCGATCCGCCCCAGGCCTGTATCCACATACACATGACACATCACAGCCTGGCCCATTTTACGCGCAGTTAGGCCGAGCCCATTGATATGCGCCACGGAAAGCACTGTCGCAATAAGACGATGCTGGATAAGAGCTTCGTATTCATCGGGCAGTGGCGGCAGAAACACAAGAACAGGCAGATCCAAGCCAGCTTGCCTTAAAGCAATTCCTTCTTCTACAGTGCTAACGCCTAGCCAGGAGGCTCCCTCCTGGGCAAAGATTCGCGCCGTTTCGACAAGCCCATGTCCGTAGGCATTCGCTTTAACAACAGCCATTAGTTTGCTGGACGGCTTTAAATAGCTCATTACGCTGCGGACATTATGCCTTAAGGCATCAATGTTAATCGCAACATATGTTGTCATGTTTGTCCTCTTGTTTGTTTTTTGTTAATAAAATCATTCCTTAAAATTTTTTTTTGTCCCCCCAGAATTTCGAAATTATCCTGTGTCCTTTATAATTGGCTTTTTCGGCGCTCAGACGCCAATTGCCTGCAAATGAATTTCCTGTATTCGCTTCTCCCTCGATACGAACATCTTTTCTTCAGCGCTTGTTTTCGGCTATACTAGACGCCACTTCGCGCACACTTCTGCGCGGCTTATTTATCACAGCTTTTGAGGCAATAACAGAACACAACATAAAACAAAGCAATACAGCCAAAGAGGAGGCGAGAGGATGTCGGAAAATATGCAAAATTTGCCACAAATGCTTCAAGCGCCTGAGGCTACTCATCAATTGACAGCCGAACAACGCGCTGTGCTTTCCGAGATTGTGGCCGAAGCGCATGGGGATCAACTGCAAGAACTGACGGCGTTAGTGGATCGCCTCTTGGAACAGCAAGCCGGACATACACAAGCGCTTTTTGTGCGCGCGTTGCTGGCAGAACGAAATAATCAGCCTGATGTGGCTGGAAACATATATCTGCAATTAGCGCAACAGGCCGCCAGCCGTAAAGATTGGGATAGCGTCATAGATTTGTGCATGCGGGCGATGCCACTTACAGGCGATTATCGGCTTGTGCGGCTTGTGCGGCGAGCGGGCCAAGCAGGCGCTGATATTGCGCAGGCTATGGAGCTGGCGTATGAGGAATGTGCCGCTTCGCCAGATTTGCAATGGGAACGCAGCCGAGAAGCTGAGGCAGCAGGAGAAACGCAGGAGGCTCTTCAGTTGGCTCTGGGCGCGTTAGAGGGATATGTGGCTATTAAGGAAGAAGTGAACGCCGCCGATCCCCTGCTGCGCATTCTGGAAGCAGAGGATCGGGCCACATACGAGCGGCTGCTGCAAATTTTACGACGGATGGCCAGCGCGGGGATGGATGAGCTTGTCTCGACAGCCCTTGAGCTCGCTGCAGAACGCTTCTTCGCCTTGGATTTGGCGCAGGAGTTAGCCGAGACATTGGCGTGGATTCTGGAGCGCCGTCCAGAATTAAGCCGCTTCCGAAAGCTTTATGCGCAAGCTGTTGTTTTCCCCTTAGCACATCGGGAGCAGCTTGCGGAGGCAATTGCGGAATCCGGCCTGGACAATCCGGATGTGCCCCTGGAGGATGCGCTGGCTACTTTCCAGCAATTAGCGGCTTTTAGCCCGGGCGCTTATGTATGGCATCGTTCCTGGGGCGTGGGGCTGATCAAACGACGCGAGCGCGAAGAAATTTTTATTGATTTTGAAGAGCGTCCGGGACATCGGATGGCGCTCAGCTTAGCTCAAAAAGTTTTGCTGCCTTTATCTCCAGATTCCTTAGCTGTACAACGGGCAACGAATCTGGAAGGCTTGCGTCGCCTGGCCCAAGAAAATCCGGCGGAAATCATTTATCGGCTTATTGTGGAAAATGGCGGCGAAATTTGTACGGCTGACATCAAGCTCCGTTTGACGCCGTGGCTGATTTCTGAGGAAGATTGGAGTCAGTGGTGGCGCCAGGCCCGCAAAGCTGCGGAGGCGGATCCGCGCATTGATTGCTCCCAGGCCTTTCGCCATCTTTATTGTGTGGCCAAACAAGGCGATGACACAGATGTTCCTCTTTTGCCCTTGGACAAGCGCAAGGGCGTCAAAGGCGCTGTGTCCTATATTAATCGCCTGCTGGCGCAACATCCACATCTCAGTGATCGGGCGCGGCTGCTTTACAGCTCCGATTTACAGCAATGGCTCGCTGTTCATGATAAGCCTGAGGATTGGATCCGCGCTTTGCCACTTTTGATGCGCTGGGAGCCCCAGCGGGAGGCCGAATGGCGGGCCGCTGCGGAACGTGCTTTGTCTGCAGCGCCGCTCACGCTTGCGGCTTCTATGGAGGATCAGCAATTGCTTTTGGATTTGGGCCTTTCGACAAACGCCTGGATGGACGCGGCTTTTTCTGCATTGGCGTCGCGCTTTGAGCCAATACGTCAGCAGGCCCTGAATGCGCTTGTTGCCCGCGCGGGCGAATCGCTGTGGAGTCATATTGAAGAATTGCTGCAAAAGCCCGAGCGGCCGCAGCAAAAAATGGCCATCGCAGAAATAATTCTTAACAACGAGCTACGCCGCGCAAATCAAGCTGAAAACGAATTGCCCCTCAATCCCTGGCTGCTTTTAGCGGCAGCTTTGTCCGTTGTCCAAAGCCCCACGGCGCGAACGGGACAGGGCTCTGCCCTGCGGCTTCTGCGTCCCAACAGCCCCTTAGCTTCCTGGCTTAAACAATGGCCGTTTGATGCCCAGGCTGAAGAATGGCTCGCGCCTTTTCGGCGCCGGCCTATTGCGGGCGAAATCCAGCCCCAGCTGGAAGCTTTCTTCAAAGAAATTGGCCATTCCCAATTAGCGTTTAACATCCTGGCCATGCATCAAAAAGAGACGCCAGAAGAAGCCCTGCTCCCGGAGCTCGATCCGCGTCTCACTTTAATGACAAAAGCGACGCTTGAAGCGCAGACACAAAAGCTTCGGGAATTGGAGCGCCTGCTGGCTGTGGAGATCCCTCAAGAAATTGCCAGGGCGCGGGCTTTGGGCGATTTATCCGAAAATGCAGAATATCACGCGGCGCGGGAGCGTCAGGGCATAACAAAAGCTCTTTATGATAAGCTATCTGCCCAGCTGCAATCTGCTGTCGCCATTGAGGACATTCCCCGGCCCCCAGATATCGCAGGCGTTGGCAAGCTTGTGCGCTTACGCAATGTTCTTTCTGGCGAAGAACAGGAAATCTGGATCCTAGGCGAGGGCGACAGCCATTATGGGCCGCTCGTCGTGTCCTATAAAGCGCCGTTGGGGCAGGCCCTCGTGGGCAAGCGAGAAGGAGATGTTGTGGAAGTCCCCACTAGCGGCGAACGGCTGGAAATTTTGTCCATTCAAGAAAAAATGCCGTAAAACATGTATTATTTTAGACGATAAGAAAACGCCCAAAGACGGATTCTCGTTGTGCTTTTTATAGCTTATACGGCTTTGTCGCTAAAAGTCATTTTGCTTCCCTATTCCACAATGGGCCTGTGCTCAAAAACAAGCAAGCCAAAAAGGCCACAGAGATTATTCGGGCTGATTTTATTCGGGCTGATTTTGCGCAACGGCATCTACTTCTAATTCAAACAGCAAATCA